>CAZFVV010000030.1:39242-42467 GCA_964522165.1 uncultured Calditrichaceae bacterium | reverse complement strand
TAATGATGATGAAGAATGAGAGAACTTGCAAGGAGCATTTTGTAATGAAGGAATTGAACAATAACGTTGACATAAAAGACTGGTACGTATCCCATTTTCAGGCCTTTGAAAACAGTCTGAACGGCAGCAGCAAAGCGCCGTTTCATCAAATCCGGCGCAGCGCCATCGCTAAATTCGCCGATTTGGGATTCCCGGGCCGGCGCGACGAGGAGTGGAAATACACCAACCTCTCCCCATTACTGAAACACCAATTCCCGGTCACCGCCCGGCCAATCTCCCTGCCGGCCGAAACCGTACGGCAGTTCGTTTTCAAGGGGCTGGCGGAAAATCTGCTGGTATTCGTAAACGGGCGCTACTCCAGGGAGTTGTCGAATTACCGCGCCTCCGCAGCAGGCGTAGTGGTGGACAGCCTGGAAAACGCCCTGAAGAACCGCCCGGAAGTGATCGAGCGGTACCTGGCGAAATATGCCCCGTTCGAGGGGGAAAGTTTCGTGGCCTTGAACACCGCCTTCGCGGTTGACGGCGCGTTCATCTACGTGCCCGACAACGTCGCCGTGGAGCAGCCGGTTCACCTGCTCTACATTTCCGACGTCTCCGCGGCATCACACTTTGCCAGCCCGCGCAACCTGATCGTGGCCGGCCGCAACAGCCAGGTAAAAATCGTGGAAAGCTATCACGGAGTGGGGGAGAACCCCTATTTCAACAACGTGGTTACCGAAGCGGCGGTAAACGAAAACGCCCGGGTGGACCATATCCGCATTCAGGACGAGGGCCTCAACGCCTACCACGTCTATTCCCTGGAAACTCATCAACAGCAGAATAGTGTTTACTGGATGGTGAACGTGGACATGGGCGGCGCGCTGGTGCGCAACAATCTTACCCTCACCCTGGACGCGGAGAATTGCGAAGGACACCTGCTCGGTTTTTACATGGCCAACGGCAAGCAGCACATCGACAATCATACCGCCATCGACCACGCCAAACCGAACTGTTTCAGCAACGAACTGTATAAAGGCATCCTGAGCGGCAAGGCTAAAGGAGTGTTCAACGGCAAGATTTTCGTGCGCCGCGACGCCCAGAAGACCAACGCTTATCAAAACAACAAAGCGCTTTTACTGTCCGAGGACGCGACGATCAATTCAAAGCCGCAATTGGAAATTTTTGCCGATGACGTGAAATGCAGCCACGGCGCTACCGTCGGCCAGTTAGACAACGAAGCCTTGTTTTATTTACGCAGCCGGGGAATTCCGCAGGATCAAGCAAATTCTATTCTGCAACACGCTTTTGCCAACGAGGTGTTCGAGCATATTACCATCGCTTTCGTGCGCGAACACTTAGAAGAAATCATTGCGGAACGATTCGCCCGGCTATAAAAATCTGGCGGCATTATGGAAACCACAGCCTTGAAAAAAGAAGCGGTTCACACGCCCACGGGCAGGCAGTTCGCTCATTTCGACGTGGAGAAAATCCGCGCCGATTTCCCCATCCTGCACCGCCCGGTTTACGGCAAACCGCTGGCTTACCTGGACAACGCCGCAACCACCCAGAAACCCCTCGCGGTGATCGAGGCGATCCGGCATTATTACAGCGCGGAAAATGCCAACATTCACCGCGGCGTCTATCATCTAAGCGAGGTGGCCACCCGTAAGTACGAAGGGGCGCGTAAAACGGTGAAGAATTTCCTCAACGCCGCTTCCGAAAAGGAAATCGTGTTCACCGCGGGAACTACCGACAGCATCAACCTCGTCGCCGCCTCCTACGGAAGAAAATTTATCAAGGCCGGCGATGAGATTATTCTTTCGCACATGGAGCACCACTCCAACATCGTGCCCTGGCAGATGCTCTGCGAAGAAACCGGGGCGAAGTTGCGGGTCATCCCCATCAACGACCGTGGAGAACTGATCTTTGAAGAATATGAAAAATTATTGAACGAGCGCACCCGCCTGGTCGCCATCGTTTACGTTTCCAATTCCCTGGGAACGGTTAACCCGGTGAAAGAGATCATCGAGCTTGCTCACCAGGGTAACGTGCCAGTGTTGGTGGACGGCGCCCAGGCGGTTTCCCATTTGCAAGTGAACGTACAGGATTTGGATTGCGACTTCTTCGCGCTCTCTGGACATAAAGTCTTCGGGCCTACCGGGGTGGGGGTGCTGTACGCCAAAGAAAAGATTTTGGAAAGAATGAATCCTTACCGCGGCGGGGGGGACATGATCCGTTCGGTGAAATTCGAAAAAACCGTTTACGCGGAATTGCCCCACCGTTTCGAGGCCGGAACGCCCCATATCGCGGGAGTGGTCGGCCTGGCGAATGCGTTGGAATACTTGGAATCCGTGGGTCTCGAGGCGATTGCCGTGCATGAAAAAGCGCTGCTGGAGTACGGCCAGGAAGCGCTGTCCACCTTGAAAAAATTAAAACTGATCGGCACTGCCCGGAAGAAAACCGGCGTGATCTCTTTTGTGATCGAGGGTATCCATCCCCACGACATCGGCACCTGGGTGGACCGCCAGGGTGTGGCTATTCGCGCCGGGCACCATTGCACCCAGCCGGTGATGGACCGTTACGGAGTGCCTTCCACCTGCCGGGCCTCGCTGGCCATGTATAATCGCAAGGAAGATTTTGATACACTGATAGCGGCACTCCACGATATCATAAAGGTGTTTGATTAATGGAAGAGTTAAAAGAACTGTACCAACAGATCATCTTAGACCACAACAAGTCGCCCAAGAATTATGGGAAGATGGTGAATTGCACCCACGCTTCCGAGGGCTACAATCCCCTTTGCGGCGACCGCATTAAAATTTATGCAAAAGTGGAAAACGGGGTGATCGAGGACATCAAATTCGAAGGCGAGGGGTGTGCGATTGCCAAGGCCTCCGGCTCGATCATGACTGCGCTGTTGAAGGGCAAAACCGTCGCGGAAGCTCAGCAGTTGTTCGAAGAATTTCAACATTTGATTACCTCGGACGTGCGCTCCAACGTGGACACGGAAAAGTTAGGCAAGTTAGCGGTATTCGCAGGAGTGAGGGAATTCCCCACCCGGGTGAAATGCGCCGGCCTGGCCTGGCATACCGTCAAGGCAGCGATTGAGAAAAAGGACGAATTGGTAACGACGGAATGAAATTAGAGTCAATTGCGCTTCGCGCGTCAGTCGGCTTCGCCGTCATTTGTGATCATTTAGCGTTCGAAGTTCGCTGGTGATCAATGACGGCGAAGCCAAATGACCAC
>CAZFVV010000030.1:30324-39142 GCA_964522165.1 uncultured Calditrichaceae bacterium | reverse complement strand
AGCGGAATGACAATCAATGACCGCGAAGCCAAATGACAACCAATGACAGCGAAGCGTAAATGGAAGATCAGGAAAGAAAAAAACTGGTGCAGGATATTATCGAAGCTATTAAAACCTGCTACGACCCGGAAATCCCGGTAAATATCTTCGAATTGGGGCTGATTTACGACATTCACGTGGATAACGACCGCCACGCCCTGGTCAAAATGACTCTCACATCGCCGGCCTGCCCGGTGGCCGGAACCTTGCCGCCGGAAGTGGAGCAGAAGGTGAAAGCGGTTCCCGGCATCGACGGAGCGCGGGTAGAAGTGGTCTGGGATCCCCCCTGGAACATGGAAATGATGAGCGAAGCAGCGAAATTGGAACTGGGACTTTTGTAAAGCCTTCGGCGTCAATTGCGCTTCACGCGTCATTTGCCTGCGGCCTCATTTTGCTGCGCGGTCATTTGGCTTCGCCGTCATTTTTTGTCATTAATCGTTCTATGGCGCGATAGAGTGACGCCGTCAGTCAAAAACCACGAATGACGCCGAAGGCAATTGACAATCAATGACCGCGAAGCAAAATGACCATTAATGACGCGAAGCAAAATGACCATAAATGACCGCGAAGCGAAATGACGATGAATGACAGTAAGAATAACCATTAACCAAATATTAAGGAAATAAACCATGGCAGGATTACCCATCTGGCAACAACCCATGTACGATCCGGAAGCGGTGCAGCCCATGCGCGATGAACTGCTGGCGGTGGGCTTTGAAGAATTGTTTACCCCGGAAGACGTGGATAATGCGATAAATCGAAATGACGATCAAACTGTTTTCGTGATGGTCAATTCCGTTTGCGGATGCGCGGCGGGAAGCGCCCGGCCGGGCGTTTGCGAAGCCTTGCAGCATCCCGTTATCCCGGATAGGTTAGTAACCGTCTTTGCCGGGCAGGAAAAAGCCGCGGTGGCGCGCCTCCGGGAAACCTATCTCAGCCAGTTTCCGCCCTCTTCGCCCTCGATGGCGCTGTTCAAAAACGGAAAGCCAATCTTTATGGTTCACCGTTACATGATCGAAGGCCGGCGGCCAACCGAAATCGCCCGGTTTTTGCAACAGGCATTTGACCAATATTGCACCCGGCCCGGCCCCTCTATTAGCCCGGAGCAATATTCGGAAGTGGTTCATGCCCGCATCTGCGGTTCCAAAATTCCCCGGTTTAACGGGTGATCGACGGGCAGATCATCGCTATCGAGGCTCGACTGTGGGGCAGGCGGTGAGATACTGCCTGCCTTCTTTTTTTGTAGAGAAAGAGATCGACGATTATGGCCAAATGGATCGAGGCGCTGAAGGAGGCGGATTTTACGGGTTCTGTCAAGGTTGTGGAATATGATAATGTTCCCATTGCGATATTCAAATTGGGCGATCAATATCACGCCATCGATGATACCTGCTCGCACGATGAAGCCTCGCTCTCGGAAGGTGAAATCGTGGAAGAGTGCCAGATCGAATGCCCCATGCACGGGGCGCGTTTCGACATCAAAACCGGCAAGAATCTGAGCTTCCCCGCGGTGGTGCCGGTTAAATCCTATCCTGTCAAAGTAGAGAACGGGGTTATTTACATCGAAGTGGAGGAATAAGGCGCAGAGAGCAGAGAGCAAACGAAAGGAGCTTGAAGTTATTTGCGCTTTGCCCATGCGCTATGCGCCTGCAATCCCCAATCCCCAATCCACATGGATATTTACCAGAAAGTTATTTTAGAACATTTCAAAAATCCCCGTAACTTCGGAGAATTACCCGGCGAGTGCCCGATTGGGGAACGCAGCAACCCGGTCTGCGGCGACGAGGTGAAGGTGATGCTCCGGGTTGATGAACAGAACAGGGTAGGGGAGATCAGGTTTACCGCCCGGGGCTGCGCGCTCAGCATTGCCTCGGCTTCGATGATGACGGAGTTGGTAAAGGCAAAGAACCTCGAAGCAGTTCAGAAATTGATCGCGCACGTCAGCAGTGTTTTCCGGGGAGAACTCCCGCCCGCAGAGCTGGAGCGCTACGGCGAGCTTGCCGCGTTAAAGGGGGTGATGGATCACCCGGTGCGGATCAAGTGCGTGCTGCTGTGCTGGCAGGCGCTGGAGGAGGCGCTGGGGTAGGGGGGATGAGGAATAAGGTATAGGGTATAAGGGAAACTGCTCCCTATCCTTCTCACGCTTCTACCATCTCCACCATTTTATCGGCAATTTTCTCCACACTGGGAATCACCGCATCCATCAGCGGTACGTTATAGGGAATGGGCAAATCCGGCGTGGCCAGCCGCTCCACCGGGCCCTCCAGGCTGAAAAATACCTCTTTGGCAACCACCGCGGCGATTTCCGCGCCAAACCCGGCGGTGACAGTATCTTCATGCACGACTAAGCAGCGACGGGTTTTCTTGACCGAGGCCAGCACCGCCGTCTTGTCCCAGGGCGAGATGGTTCGCAGGTCGATAATTTCTGCTCCCAGGCTGACCGCTTTGGCGGCCAGCTCGCAGCGCTCCACCATTGCGCCCCAGGTCACCACGGTCAGCTCAGCGCCGGGGTGGGTGATCTTTGCTTTGCCGAACGGAATCACGAAGCGGTCTCCTGGGTAAGGGCGGCGCGCCCACACTGCATCTAACAGATGGCGGTGCTCGAAAAAAATGGTGGGATTGTTGCTCCGCAGGGCCGCGCGGAGCAGTCCCGCGGCGTCTTCCGCGTTGGAAGGGAAAGCCACCTGCCAGCCGATCCCGTGGGCCCACATCACTTCATTGCACTCGCTGTGCCAGGGATCGCCGCATTTGGCAAACCCGCCGGGCATGCGTACCACCATGGGCGCTGCAAAATGATTGTTGGTACGCCAGCGGATGGTGCCGCAGTTATCCAATTGTTCCGTGGCCGGGTCGGCGTATTTGCGGAACTGAATTTCCGGAACCGGCAGCAGCCCGGCAATCGCCATTCCCACCGCCCGCCCGATGATGCCCTCTTCCGAGAGGCCGGTATCGAATACCCGCTCCTCGCCGAATTTCTCCTGCAAGCCCATCGTGGCGGCGTGAACCCCGCCCTTGGGGCCGACGTCTTCCCCGAAAATCAGCATTTTGGGATTCGAGGCCATTTCCGCTTCCAGGGTGCGGCGGATGGCGGTGAGCATATTGATCCGGGTATGTTCCGGCTCCGGAACATACCCGGGTTGGGGGAATTGGTGTCCCTCCGCGGCCAGCCCGCCCACAGTTTGGAGGTCCGGGGAGCCGTCCGGGCGCATTTCCGCAAAAACGTACCGGCGTGCGGTGTCGATTTCCGGGTCGGGACGGTTCAGGGCTGCCTCTACCGCTTCCCGAACTTCTTCGTAGGTGGATTTTTCCAGATTTTTCCATTCATTTTCCGAAAAAAGCCCGGGAACCAGGTAATCGTGAAGTTTTTTAAGGGGATCGTTGGCTTTTTCCTGCTCGATAAACTCTGCCGGTTTGTACGCCTGGGTATCCTGCCCGGAGTGGCCGGAGAGGCGCGGCAGGGTCAGCCGCAACAGCGCCGCGCCCTTGCGCGCCCGCACGTAATCCACCGCCGCTTTGATGCACGCCGCGGCTTCGGCGGGGTCGCTGCCGTCGCCATCCAGAATATGCAGATTGGCGAAGGAAGCGAGATTGCGGGCGATATTGCCGCCGGGGGTTTGTTTATCGGCAGGTACCGAGATGGCGTAGCCGTTGTCCTCGATAAAAAATAACACCGGTAGCTGCAAGGTGGTCGCCATCGTAAAAGAGGACCAGAACCCGTTGGTCGCCACGGAACCTTCCCCGCCTAACACTACCGCGATGGCCTCTTCATACTTTTTTTCTTTCAGAACCGTGCGCCGGTATTCGATTGCCTGCGCCCAACCGGCCGTGGGCGTATATTGGGAGCCCACGTCGCCGGCCATGGGCAAAACCGTTGCCCCGCCCTTAGAGGGCATGTTGCAGACCACCCCGATGTCCCGCCCGTCGCTGTATCCCCCGGATTTCCCCATCGGCGCGGCCAGGGCGTCTTCAAAATCCAGCCCCAGGCTTAGCAGCAAGGGACGGGAACGGTAATACGCGCCCACCCCGTCGTGCGGATGCGTGAGCAGCGACCCGAGGAGAATCTGGGCAAGTTCGTGCCCGCGGGCGGAAAATTGGTAGAGCACTTTTTTGTGGGGGACCAATTCGTGTTCTTCGACATCGTCCATCGCCCGGGAAGCGAAGACCAGCCGGGCGATTCGCCGCCAGTCGAAATGAGGATTTATATCTTGAGAAGCCATTTTTATCCTTTTAGATGTTTTTGATTCAGTTTGTTAAACGCTTTCAAAAAGGCTGACAATATAGACCCCGTGCGTTAAAGTGTCAAGCGAAACAAGCGAAGCCGGAAAGCCCCCGCCTAAAATTTATTTGGCTTAATTTGATTTGGCGATTTTTGCTTATATTGATTTCTTCGCGAAGAGTTGAGGATAAATTGCAGGGGATTCCGACGGATGAAAGAGCTTCAAGACGAAACCCGCTTAACTATGGGCAGCCTGGCCCCTTTTTTCGTCATTTTGGGCGCCAGCCTGTGGGGAGTGGATGGAATTATCCTGCGCCCCTCCCTCTACAACCTGCCGGTGCCGCTGGTGGTGTTCATCGAAACGTCCATCGTCGCGGTACTGCTGACGCCCTTCTTCCTGAAACGGTTCTCGCAGCTCAAAGCGCTGGAATACCGGGATTGGCTGGCTTTCCTGGGGGTGGCCGTTTGCGGGGGAGCGATAGGAACCATGGCCATCACCCGGGCGTTTTTCTACGTCAATTTTGTAAATCTCTCCATCGTCATCTTCATTCAAAAATTACAGCCCGTGTGGGCGCTCGTTTTTGCTGCGATGTTGTTGAAAGAACGGCTTCCGAAAGCTTTCTTCTTCTGGACCGGGCTGGCGATCTTCGGCGCTTACCTGATGACCTTTGGCGGAAGCCTGCCCAACCTGAAAACCGGGGATAAAACGCCTGCCGCGGCGTTTTTCGCGCTGATCGCGGCAGCGGCGTTTGGTTCCTCCACGGTATTGAGCAAGCGCGCCTTGAAAAACGTGGGTTTTGAGTTAGGCACTTACCTGCGCTTCTCCATGACCGCGATACTGATGCTCTTGCTGGTGCTCTTGCTTGGCCATATCCCGGGCATTTCCCAGGTCAGCCCAAAACAAGCCTTGATTTTTCTGCTGATCGCTTTTTCCACCGGCGGGCCGGCAATTTTCCTTTATTATTACGGACTGAAACGGATCAGTGCCTCTGTGGCCACCATTTGCGAATTGTCATTTCCCCTGACCGCCGTGGTGCTGGAATATTTCGTGCGCGGCAATTTTTTGAACCTGACTCAGTGGGCCGGGGTAGCCATTCTTTTTAGCAGCATTTTGCGAGTGACCCGGATTCATTTATCGCCGCCGAAATAGCAGCGCCGGCAAGCGATCAAATGGGTGCAGTTCCGATTGTACGAAATTTCATCTCCGCCTATTACGCGAAAATGATTCCGCAAGGATACGGAATCATTCGGATCGGCGTGTAACATTATTAATGCGAATTACCAGTTGAAAAATTATGGCCACGAAGACACCAAGACGTTAAGGAAGCACAAAGAAATAGAAGAAATTTAAGGATATAAACGCTAAAACCTTTGTGAAACTTCCTGTCTTGGTGTCTTGGTGGCAAACTTTCTTCAATGTCATCCCCAACTGGTAATTGGCATTATTATTTAAAAACTTAATTTCCTCTGCTTTGCGCTCAGGAGCTCCCGAAAATTTAGTTTGATTTATTTCCCCAATTCAGTTAGCTTTTGAACGATGAAGCGGTAAGTAAATCTTGATTTTATGAAAAATTAACCTCTGTTTTCAGAAAACACCGGAGACCATGATATGGCCAGGCTGACTTTTTGGGGCGCTACGGGAACCGTAACCGGCTCGCGGCACTTGTTGGAATTAAACGGAAAAAAACTATTGATCGACTGCGGGCTATTCCAGGGAACCAAGCAGAACCGCCTGAAGAACTGGGATCCCTTCCCGGTTCCCCCGGAGACTATCGACGCGCTGCTGTTGACGCATGCGCACATTGACCATTCCGGGTATATCCCGCGCTTTTGCCGCGACGGGTTTGCCGGGCGCATTCATTGCACTTATCCCACCTACGATTTGTGTGAAATTCTTCTGCGCGATAGCGCCCATCTGCAAGAAGAAGACGCCGCCTGGGCCAACAAGAAAGGATTTTCCAAACACAAACCCGCCCTGCCCCTTTATACGGTTGAAGACGCCAACAATGCCCTGGCTTTTTTTTCCCCGGTTTACTATGGGGAAGATTTATTCCTGGAAGAAGGCCTGCGCGTCAAATTTAGAGACGCGGGGCACATCCTGGGTTCTGCGTTTGTGGATATCAAGCTCAGCAACGGAAAAAAGGAGCGCCGGATCGTTTTCAGCGGTGATATCGGGCGCCCGGAACGCCCGGTGCTGCGCGATCCGGTGCAGGCCTTCAACGTGGATTACCTGGTACTGGAGTCCACCTACGGTAACCGCCGCCACGGTAATTTTGTGCCCTACCAGGATTTCGTGCGCGTGATCAATGAGAGCGTGGAGCGCGGCGGGGTGCTGGTGATCCCTTCCTTTGCGGTGGGGCGTACCCAGACCTTGCTGTACGTGATCCGGGAATTGGAAGAGCAAGGCCAGATTCCCCCGCTCCCCATTTATATCGATTCTCCCATGGCCATCGATGCCACCAAAATATTCGAGCAACGCCTTGCCGACCTGGATTTGACCAGCCGGGTGCAGGTGTTAGAAGGGAAAAAACTGTTCCGCCCACAGCGGCTGCACATTTGTAAATCCCAGGGTGAATCCAAAGCGATTAATGCGATCGGGAGCCGGGCGATTATTATTTCCTCCAGCGGCATGGCGACCGGGGGGAGAATTCTGCACCACCTGGCGCAGCGGCTTCCCCATCCGCAGAACACCATCCTCTTTATCGGTTTTCAGGCCGAAGGCACCCGGGGAAGGATGATTATGGAAGGAAGCCCGACAGTTAAAATTCACGGGCAATACATTCCGGTCAACGCCAAAGTGGAGAGCATCTCCGGTTTTTCCGGTCACGCGGATTACAACGAGTTGTTGGCCTGGCTGATGGGCTTTAACAAAGCGCCGGAAAACATTTTCCTGGTTCACGGGGAGCCGGAAGCCAGCCAGGCCCTGGCGGAGAAAATCCGACAGCAGTTCGGCTGGAAGGTGGAAATTCCCGAGTACGGGCAGGGTTTCGAGTTGGATTTATAACTTTCGAGGACCAGGGAATTTCAAAATTGCATTGATGCCGGGCAGGATTTAAATTGGCCGGTGAATCAATCGAATGCCGGCACATAGAGTTTTTTCAGGGAATAAGGTTCAAGCCAATAGAATCAGAAAGAAAACGCCATGACCGTCAAACAAATGGAAAAAAGCATCACGGAGATTTGGGATCTCTTCAAAGAGACCGACCGGCGCATGAAGGAGACCGACCGGAAAATTGCCGAGACTACCAAAGCGATCGCCGATTTAGGCGGCAAATGGGGGCGCTTCGTAGAAGGGTTGGTGGTTCCGGCGGTGGAGAACCTGTTCAAAGAGTGGGGAATCGAACTGGACAAGGTATTTCCCCGGGTCAAGGTGCGAAGGAATGGGGATAGAATGGAGATCGACGTTCTGGCCATCAACGGGGAGTACGCAATGCTGATCGAAGTGAAAAGCACGTTAGGAGTTGACGACGTAAAGGAGCACCTGGAGAAGCTGGAGAGTTTCAAAGCGTTTTTCCCGGAATACCAGGACCGGAAAGTGCTCGGCGCGGTAGCGGGGATCGTCATCGACGCCGGGGCGGATCGCTTCGCCTACAAGAACGGGCTTTTTGTGATCGGGCAGACCGGCGAGACGGTGAAGGTGCTCAACCACAAAAAATTCAAACCCCGGGAATGGTGAGAGCATTCCTCTTTTATCTTCTCACCCTGAATTCACCCTTCAAGATTCTCAGGTCAGATCATGGCAGAGTTGCACATTGGCGCTTGCAGTTGGAAATACCCGTCCTGGCGCGGACTGGTATATTCCGATAAAAACGATATTAATTTCCTGGAAGAATATGCCCGGCATTACGGCAGCGTGGAAATCGACCAGTGGTTCTGGTCGCTGTTTGGAGCGGACAAGGTCAGCCTGCCCCGTCCGGAGGTGGTTCAGGAATATCTTGCCGCAGTTCCGCAAAATTTCCACTTCACCATTAAGATTCCAAACAGCGTTACCCTGACCCATTTTTATCGCCAGAATAAGAATGAGCCGTTGCAGGAAAACCCCCATTTTCTCTCCCAAATGCTCTTTTCCGAATTCCTCAATTCCATTGCGCCGATGAAAGCGCAAACCGGGATGCTCATGTTCCAGTTCGAATATCTCAACAAGCAGAAGATGCCCTCACAGTACGAATTTCAGAAACGCTTCGGGGATTTTATCAACCGCTGCGACCGCTCCTGGCCCTACGGCATGGAAATCCGCAATCCCTGGTATCTGAACCGGGCGTACTTCGATTTTCTGAATCGCAATAACCTGAGCCACGTGTTCTTGCAGGGGTATTACATGCCGGATATCGTGGAGACTTACAACAAATTCCGCAATCAAATCCAGGGAAGCACGGTGATCCGCCTGCACGGGGGAGACCGCAAGGAGATCGAGGAGAAGAGCGGGGAACAGTGGAACCAAATTTGGGAAGATAAAGGCGATGAATTGCGCTCCGTGGCGGACATGATCAAAGATTTACAATCCCGCGGCGTGAACGTGTATCTCAACGTCAACAACCACTATGAAGGTTCCGCGCCGTTGAC
>CAZFVV010000030.1:0-30224 GCA_964522165.1 uncultured Calditrichaceae bacterium | reverse complement strand
GCGTGAACGTGTATCTCAACGTCAACAACCACTATGAAGGTTCCGCGCCGTTGACGATTCAGCGGATTGGACAGTTGCTGGGTTTGTAAAGATTTACAAGTACGCCAGCAACTGCCCCGCGGCCAGCGGGCGATCCATCCCATCCCACAATTCACCTCCATCCGGCTCCCCGCGGGTGTCACAATAAATCTCCAGGCCGTTCCCGTCCGGGTCGCTGAAGTAAATTGCCCAACTGATGCGGTGGTCCACAGCAACCACGGGAATGCCATGTTCCATTAATTTTTTATAGCAGCGCGCCAGTGAAGGCTTATCCGGCGCTTCGAAAGCCACGTGGAAGAGGCCCACCTCGAAGCGCTCCGGGGTTCTCGCTCCCATGCCCACCTGCTGCAAGGCGATTTCGTGATGTACCTCCGTAGCGGACATGAACACGAAATGGCCTTCGATCCGCTCCCGCACCGATAATCCCAGGAATTGCTCATAAAATGCCGTGGAGCGCTCCAGATTGCGCACCTTGATATGCGCGTGGCCGATTTTCATGCACAACTCCTGCTTGGATTAATTGTCGGTTGAACATAGATTGAACTTCTACTCGTTGCTAAACTCTGTTCAGCAACGAGCTAATAGACGAAACTCCGTTTCATCTGTTGCCCTCCTACCCGGGTTCAGGCTGTTGCAGATTCACTTAAAAGTGCTTCAAGTCTGCCATTTCCGCATGTTTTGCCGAAGGCATCCCGTTGGGATAAGCATGAATCCATCGAGGCCATCTTTTCTGGGGATTCCCGATAAATACGTTCGGGAATGACAATCTGCAACGGCCGGTGTTCCGGTAACTGTTACTGCCGCCTGTCGCTGGTTTTTTGCGGCAACGGCTTTCGGGGCAGTTTCTCATCCCGCATGGCGGTATGGTACACAAACGCGGCCACGATTACGGACATCTGTTTCAAATCGTCCGCCAGAAGGCGATCGTACACGTCCATGTTGGTATGCCAGGTACGGGAGAAATATTCGATGGGATCCTGGATAAACTGGAATCCCGGCAGGCCCACCGCGTCGAATGATACATGATCGGTGCTCCTGGTTTTGCGGAAGGTAACCGTGGCCGCCCCCATATCGTGGAAGGGTTTCAACCAGGCTTCAAAAATAGGTCGTACCGCATCATTCTCCTGCAAATAAATGCCGCGGATCTTCCCGGTGCCGTTATCAATGTTGTAATAAGCGGAAAAGTTGGCGTGATCCGGTTTCAGGTCCATGGTTTTAGGGTCGGCAAAATGCTTTTTTACGTAGTCTTCCGATCCTAACAGCCCCTGCTCCTCGCCGCCCCACAGGGCAATGCGGATAGTGCGGCGGGGTTTAACCTCCAGCGCCTTCAGGATGCGCACCGCTTCCATCATCACCGCGCAGCCGGAGGCGTTATCGGTCGCCCCGGCGCCGGCGTGCCAGGAATCCAGGTGCGCGCCGAACATCACCACTTCTTTCTTCAATTTGCCGTCGCTGCCGGGAATTTCCGCAATCACGTTGTATCCCAGGGAATCCTCGGTATGAAAACGGGTTTGAATATTGATTTCTAACTTCACCGGGATATTTTTCTCCAACAGGCGGGCAATATGGTTGTATGCTTCCAGGGCGATTACCAGGGCCGGCAGACTGGCAGTCGTATCATTATCGAACGCTCCCCCGCTCAATACCCGTAAGGTTCCGTGCGCGATGGGGCTGGCTTCCAGAACCGCTGCTGCGCCTTCTTGAGCCAGAAGGCGAGTCAATTCTTTGCGTTTTGCGCGTTCTGCCCGGTATTTGGCGAATCGTTCCCGCCGGCTGGAGGTCGTACTGCCTGCTTCCTCGGGATAGCTGGTCAACCCGGTTAATTGCTCCGCGGTATAGCGTTGGGCGTCTGCTTCGAAAAGCGGTTCGTGGTCTCGCGGTTCCCCAAGCAGTACAATCGCACCGGCCAGCTTGCCCCGGTACTGCTCGAAATCTTCCTCGTCAAGAGAGATGACCAGCGGCTGGCCGGACACCACCCCGTTCGTTCCCGGCGTCCAGGCTTTGGGATGAGCGATGATATTCACATAATGCGGCTCCAGCATCTCTGCCGAATACCGCTCGATGGACCAGCCCCGGCCAAAAACCCAACTCTCCAGGTGGGCGTTTTCCAACCCCCATTCACTCAGTTGATAACGGCACCACTCCGCGGCACTTTTATAATTCGGCGAACCCGTTAGCCGGGGGCCGTGCACGTCGGTTAAGTAGCTGAGGGTTTCCATCACTTTGGAATTATTCAACCCTTCCTGCTTGATGCGGGTGACCATTTGCAAATCGACCGGTTCATCAGCAAGAACAGGGTAGAGCAATATGAACGCTACCCCTAAAATCGCCCTGCCACATCGTTTCATTTCAATCCTCCTGCGTATCAATCTGTTCATGTCGTCGCAGTTCCGCCGCTGCCGGAAACAGAGCCGCTCCCAGGTTCGTCAAGGAATATAACCGTTTCCGGTTAAATTCCAAGAAAACAAAGTAAGAAAATTCGCGAGATGGTCTGAAAAACCGAATTCATACCGGGGAGAGCCGTTTGTTGGAAAGGAAAATAACCTGGCCGGCTTATGAAGCGGGGTGGCGATCAAACGGGGATCAAGCGTTCCAGAATGGCATCGTGCAACCGTGGGCGTATTTCTCCCATGCGGTTTTTTGAGGGATCGGGATGCACCCGGTTGCAAAGCAAAACTACGATAATCTCCCGCGCCAAATCTACCCAAAGCGATGTCCCGGTAAATCCCAAATGGCCGATGGTGGTTTCTGAAAAGTGGTTTCCGGCGGAACCGCCGGGGGCGGCGGTATCCCATCCCAATGTGCGGGCGGAGATAGCCGGGTTATGTTTCCGGGTGAATAAATCGACGGTTGCGGCGCGAAACAGTCGCCGGCCGTTGTAAATTCCCTTCTGAACAAAAAGCTGCCCCATTGCCGCCACGTCTTCTGCGGCTCCGAACAACCCCGCGTGCCCGGAGACCCCGCCCATCACAAAACAGTTGGCATCATTCACCTGCCCCTGGATAACCTCCTTTCGGAACGCGTCCGCACCGGTCGGGGGGATTTGCTTGCGAAGATGTTGCGGGGGATTGAATTGCAAGGATTTTAATCCCAGAGGTTGGAAAATCCGGTCACGGCAAAAGGTATCGAATGAAACGCCGCTGATTTTTTCCACAATATCATACAACAGGATGAAGCCCAGATCGCTGTAAACCGCCTTTTCACCGGTTCTGTATTCCAAGGGCGCACTTAACACCTGTTTAATGATTGCTTGTGAAAGTTCCGAATACCCTCCCGACGTGAGCGCGAACTTCCTGTTCACACGTCGGGATGAAATCTTCCCGATTTCAAATCCGAAATCCGAAATCGGCAATCCGAACTCTTCATAGAGGGGTTTCCAGGCCGGCAGCCCGCTTTGGTGGCTGAGCAAATCGGCGATGGTGACGCTCGCTTTGGCGTCGCCTTGCAGTTGGGGGTAAAAATCCCCCAGGGTGTGATCCAGGCGTAATTCGCCTTGCTCTACCAGGAGCATGATTGCCGGGGTGGTTGCGAGGACTTTGGTGAGAGAGGCCAGGTCATATAGCGTATCCGGTTTCAACGCCGGAGACTCTTCCGTGTAGTCGAAGCGGCCATAGGCGTGGTGGAGCAGGATTTGCCCGCGCTGCGCCGCCAGCGCCACGCAGCCCGGGAAAATGCGCTCCTCAATCGCATTTGTAAGGATATCCTCTGCCGATTTCCATGGATACGATTCGTCCCGGCCAGGCGTTAAACAGTATGATTTTGCCGGAAGGTGAAGCGCCCTCTCAAAAGGTTTTTGGAGCGGCAGCGGCAAATTGCCCTCGCTGGGGATAAAACTGCACAGCGCCTTGAACGCCGCCTCCTGGGAAACCTGCACGTAGGAATAGAGCAGGAAGACCGCATCGGCGGAGAGATTTCCCGGCATGTGTTCGAGTTGATACGGATTCCCGAAGAGGAGGACAATTACCCGGGCATTCTGCCGGCGCAGGTAGCGGAGGGCTTTGCCGACCCGCTCCCAGTCCAGCTCCTGGGAGTGCCCGGCAAAGGTGCGGAAATACAGGGAGACGATCGCTACGGAATCGGCGGAGAGGCTAAGAGCCTGGATCTCTTTCAGCACCGGGTTATTTAAAACCTGTGGATTCTCAAAAAAAGCCTCCATCGCCCGGCAAAAATGCTGCAAGGGTTGATCGTGGAAAACGGTATCCGTGAAGACGAAATGTAAAACCTGTCTCACCTTTGGTAAATCGAGCGGAAAACGTTCGGATTGGTGCAGCAGGGTAATCGCCTTCTCGCCCACCTTCCCGGCGATAGCGAAGTGGGCGGGATGCTCCACCACTTTGTTCACCCGCAACGGGTGATCCTGCGCCGGTTTATGCGCGTGCAGCCAGCGTTTCAAGTCAAAAATGCGCTCCACCGCCTCTTCCACACGGCGGCGGAAGGCTTCATCCGTGCTGATTTGCTCTACCAAAAGAGAATGCGCCAGGGGTAACTGCGGGGGCATGAGCAGCACGTCCGCCCCGGCTTGCAGGGGCATGAGCGCCTGCTCCCAGGGGTGGAAATGCTGCTGAATTGCGCCCATGTCCAGCGCGTCGGTAAACACCACGCCGCGGTAATCCCATTGCCGGCGGATGATTCCTTCGATCAGCCCGGGATCCAGGGAAGCGGGATGGGCATAGCCGGGCGCTTTCAAATGCCCGGCCATCAATCCTTTGATGCCGGCGGCGAGGGCTTCCCGGAAAGGAATTAGCTCTTCAGCTTCCAAATCCGCCAGGCTCTTGTAAATTTCCGGCAGATCGGTATGGGAATCCTGCCGGGTGGCGCCGTGCCCGGGAAAATGCTTGCCCACGCAGGCGACGCCGAATCGCTGCACGGATTCGATGACGGTTTTGGCGTAACGGGAGACGACCGCGGGCCGGGAATGAAACGCGCGGATGTTGACGATAGGATTCTCCGCATCGTTGGCCAGATCCAGCACCGGGCCGAAAAAGAGATTGACGCCAACGCTGCGCGCTTCCCGGGCGAGCACTTCCGCAAAGGATTTCACCAGGTTTTCTTCTCCCGCCGCGCCAAAGGCCAGGGCGTGGGGGAACATGGTTCCGCCGGCAAATACGCTGCGCAAGCCGCGTTCCAGGTCTGCCCCGATCAATAGGGGAAAATGGCTTTCCTGCTGCAATCGGGCAGTCCAAAAGCGAATATCCGCGGGATGGCCGTTGAACAGAATGAATCCCCCGATATGATAGCGCTTCAGTAGCCGCAGGATTTTTTGCGCCGGCGCAGCGTTGATATTTCGAAAACCGATCTCCAGTTTCGGCATCAATACCTGGCCGGCGAGTTCTTCGGCGGAGAGATGGTGGGCGCGGGGGAGTTTCATAAGTGCCTGACATGCGCTAAAGTGAGATCAAATAAAGAAACACCCTTTCATAAATTCCAGAAGACCGGGAATTTAATATCATTGTCCCAATATTCAAAAATATTTGAACCCTTGAGCGAATGAAGTGTATGATAGAATGCCTGGAAAAAAATTCACCCATCGGCGGCGGGTGAGCGGGAAAGCATTAAGGAGGACATTATGAAACCCCGGCAATTCCCTTTAAAAACCATCCTGGCCTTGACGGCCCTGTTCGTAGCGGTGCTTTTTTATATGCAAGGGCGCTCGGAGGCTCCCGAGAAAGTTGAGTTTGTGCGCGTGGCCGGCTTCAAGGGCTCGAGTTGGTATGAGCAACAGGCTCGGCTCTGGGAAAAGGAAATCGAAAAAGATTCCCGGAACGCGAATGCCTGGTACAACTATTACCTCGCAAACGAGTACAGTTTCTGGGAAAAACCGGAAGCAGGAAAAGAGAGAAAAGAGAAATTATCCGCAATTCTCTCCGAAATGGAAAAGAACCTTGCCGGAACATACGGATATTATTTTTTGAAGTACCGCTTCAACCACAATGATGCGGATGCCCTGGAACAGGCTTATCGACTCCAGCCTTCCAACCCGGATTTATACTATGAGCTGATTCTCCGTTACGAATTGGAAGGGAATGCGAAGAAATTCAAAGAATTCAACCGCAAGCTGTACGACAGCCATCATCTCGCCAGCGGGCTGGTGAACTATAATTATAACATGCTGATGTCGCCCGACAGCAACGCCATTCTATTTACCAACGGCGATAACGATACCTATCCCGCCTGGATGCTGCAGCAGGCCAAAGACATTCGCCAGGATATTATGGTGGTGAATCTCCATTTGATCCGGTTTTATCGCGATTATCTGCAAAGGAAATTATTCGAGAAAAACATTCGATTAGAGATGAATTCCCTGCCCGATGGGAACTCCGGCGACTTTGTTCCCACGCTGTGCCGGGCTATTACCGACAAAAATCCCCTGATCCCGCTCTATTTTGCCGTTACAGTTTATCAAGAATCTATTGGCGCCATAACCGACAGTCTGTTCATGGTCGGATTAGCCTACCGTTACAGCCCGGCGCGTTTTGACAACGTTGCCCGGGTAAAGGAAAACCTGGAAAACCGCTTTCGCCTGGATTATTTGCACCATGACTGGTATAGCGAAACCCATCCTTCCACGTCCGCGATTGTAACGGCTCTGAATGCAAATTATATCAGTCCGATGATGCTGCTTTACGAGGATTGCTTGAAGAGAAATGACCTGGCGGCGGAGCGCTGGAAAAAGTTTGCCTTTGAGATCGCGCGGCAGACGGGAAAAGAACAAGAGATGGAAAAATATTTACAGATAAAGCAACCGGGCCGGTAAATGCCTCTTTTTCGGAAACAGTACTCCCGCTGCAGCGACGAAGGGCTTATGGAGAAGATTCAGCAGGGGGACGCGCGCGCTTTTGATGAACTTTATCATCGCTATAGCCGGCGCATGCTGTTTTATTTTTACCGGATGTTAGGCGGGAACAGGGAAAAAGCGCAGGATTTCTTACAGGATTTATTCCTGAAAATTATCGAGAAAAATGCCTTGTTCAAGCTGCAAGCCCGTTTCTCTACCTGGATTTTCGCCGTGGCGCACAACATGTGCAAAAACGAGTATCGCCAGCGGGAAGTGCGAAAAATAGAAGAACCCGATACGGATTTGGATTCGCTGCTTTCCGCCTCCGGCAACGGGCAGTTGAATATTGACCGCAAGCTCGACGGAGAGTCTTTGGAACGTTTGCTCCGCAACGAATTAGCCCAATTAGATGAAAATCAGCGCAGCAGCTTCATTTTGCGCTTCCAGGAACAACTGTCCATTGCGGAGATCAGCCAGATTCTGGACTGTTCCGAGGGTACGACCAAATCAAGGCTCTTTCATGCAACCCGGAAATTGTCCCAACGGCTAAAAGAATTCAATCCGGAAAATCACGAGGTTTCAAAATATGAAGAAAAATGAAATCCGGCAGATAACCTGCAACGACTACGAGATATTGATTGCCAAAAAATTCTCCGGAATGCTCGAAGCCGGCGAAAATATATTAATATCTCAGCACTTGCAGGAGTGCAAAGCCTGCGCCCGAAACCTGACTGCTCTCCAAAGCCTGCATCAACACATGCGCAGTTCCTCTGCGACAGCCCTGGCCCCCGAGCCTGCGACGCGAAAAATACTACGCGAAAGAATGCTGAACAGCCGCATTCGGAAACAAGCATCCGTGGAGAGGCGGGGCTGGGTAAAATTGCTTAAAACAGTGATCTGCCTGTTGAAATTCCGCGTTCCGGTCTATCAGGTGGTCTTAGGAGGGGTTGTATTGATGGCGTTGTTGGTGTTTGCAAATTATATTTCGTATCCCGGCAATCGCGTGGCGGCAAGAATGAATGAAATGGTTCAATTAGCCGACTCTACCGGCCTGCATGACACCTTGCAAACGGCTTACCCGGAAAAGCCCGGGCGCACTCTTCGGGAAGACAGTTTAATGGCGAGATTTATTACCACGATAATGTAGGATAAGAACCCCGAACTAAGAACCAGACTCCAAAAGCTGGGAAGCATCAACCAGGAACTAATACTCCCCGGCAGAGAAAGTCCGTCGATCCTCGTGCCGTATCCCGGCAAATCCGGGATCGGCACGCAATTGGGTTGCGAAGTTGAACTTCGCAACCAGTAAACCTGGCGGCGGACTAACTCTGCCGCGATGTACTAATATTCACCTTCTGAAATCAAGTACGCGAATTGCACTTCCGGCAGTTCGGTTCTTGGTTCCTGGCTTTCGGTTCTTGATTTACAAAACCACCCAAATGCTGCGGAGATACTTCTCCCGGCTTTTATCCGGCAATTTTTTGCACTCCTTTTTCCCCCGTTTCCGTCCCCCGTCATCGCTGAGCAGTTGCACCCGGTCTGCCTTATCGGGATAAATCACTACCGCTTCGATGTTGAATCCCTTCAGATCGATCCCTTCAACCGGCGCCGGGGTGCGGGCGGGATCTCCGGACCAGCGGAATAGCCGGAAATTCTCCCCGCTGTCGCTGTTATAGGGCCCGCCGATGATCAGGTAAAATCCCCGCGTCGGCCAGTATGCAATGCTGCGAATGCCTAAATTGCCGAGGGTCAACTCGATGGGATCACCCAGGAGCGCTTTTTTCCCTTGCAGGATTTCAAACGGGTTTTCCAACGGAATCAGCAGGGCCTTTTCCGCCGGAACCGGGTTGCGGAAACCGAGCAACACTCGTTTATCCGGGGTAGCCGCTAATCCTTCGATATTCAGTCCGCCCGAATCTTTGGGAGCTAATTTGGCAGCTTCTTCCAGGCCGTATTGGGAATAGCGCGGATCGGACAATATATCCTCCAATAAACCGGTATAGGCGCTGTCAATTTGCAGGTGGGCATATTGGCCGTTCTCCCGGCGGAGCTGATTGGCAAAAAAATAACGCCGGGATTCCTGTTCTTTGCCCTTTTTGTTGCGGCCGTGCGAGGTGATCCAAAAAACAGTTCCGTCGATTTCGGCGGCGCCTTCCAGGTCCGATTCTTTGTGAGCAATCTCTTCCTTCATATACTCGGAAATATCCAACTTTGCCAGATAAACGCCGCTGCTATCGTTGCGGTACACCCTGATGAAATTATCCTCATCATTGGCGACAGCAAAGGTGTTGGGCGACAATGCCACCGCCGCGGAGGCGTCGCACATCCCGTAATGGCGAAATTCCCGGAGAATTTTAACTTCCTGGCTCATGGCTGCAAGGGATAGCATGAATATGATCGGGATTATGATTCTATGTTTCATATGCGAATTCTGTTGAACCGTGCTTATTTAGTATGCAGTAAGCAGAATTCTAAAAGGTAATTATTACCTGTTGTTTGCGATATATTGCCTACTGCCTACTTTCCACCTCGTACCCGATCTGCGCAACCAGCGACTCCCGGCTGCCGTCTTCCCGGTGCAGGAAGGGAACCCAGAGAATGCCGTACCAGCGCTGCAGGATGTCGCTTTTTTTCGGGCGAAGAACAATCTGCTGCAAGGTTTCTAACATGGGGTCGAATTGGCCGCTGATTTTCTCCACGTCTCTTTGGAACTGCGCCTGCAACTCTTGCAACCGCGCTTCCAACTGGGCGGTTTTTTCCTGCGCCCGCTCCACGTCTTGTTTCTCTTTCGACATGCGGGTCGCAGAACGCGCCGCCTGGGTAACCCCGCCCTTCAGACCTCTTTTACCGCCTAACAGCATTCCTAATAGCGAGGAGCCAGCGGAAATGGCGGTGTCCATCTGCTTTTGTTTGTACTGGTCTTCTTCCCGCTCTACCTGCTGGCGGGCGGTCAATAATTGCCGCTCCAGGGTGGCGATTTTGGAGGCGTACTGGCGTTTCAAGCGATCCATTTCCAGGTCGCGGCGCTCGTGCCCGGTTTGGGAAAGCCGGATGCGAAAATCCCGCTCCGCTTCCCCGGGGCGCGATAACTGCCCTATGGAAGCGCTCTTCCACAGGAGTAATTGATAATTCCGAAACACAAAGTTTTCGTAATCCTGGTCCAGGCGATTGTAAGTGGAAAGTTTGGCCGCCTCGGAAGACATTGAAGTATATTCCGCTCCCTCTACCGCCTGCCCGCTTAGAATCCCCGGCTCAAAGCTAAAGCTGAACGCCTGTTCCCAGGCCAGGCCCGGGCCGCCCTCTTCCACCGGCAGCGCGTGGGCAAGCTGCTCGCTTTGGGCGACCCCGTAGGTATTGTTGAAAATCTGCACGTCGCCGCCGGCCACAAGGTAAGGATGGTAAACCACCTTTCCCCCCGCCGCCGGTTTACCGGCCGGGCTTATGTATTGGCGGATTTCCGGGGGCAGTTGCGGGCGGGTAGAGAGACGCCCTCCCGCGGCCGCGGGAGAAGCCGCAACCGGCCGGGCAGGCGCGGGCTGGGTTTCTGCAACCCGCTCTTTCATCAGCAGCTTGATTTGATCGCGGGTGAGAGGGCCGCGCAGGTAGGACATCGCCCAGCGGGTTCCGAACAACTGCGGCTGTTTGGCATGGACGTTTTGCATCAAGAATTGGCGTTTCTTCAAATTGGAAATGGTATTCATCAGTGTTGAAACATCCCATCCGGCGGTTTGGGCGCTGGCAGAGGTCAGCCCGTCGGCCAACCGCTCTTTATCCCGCTCGGTTTGCAGCCGCCCGATGAACCAGGTGCCGATGTTCGACAGCCCTTTATAATCCAAATCCACCGGGTTCTGGGTGGCCAGCACCACCCCCAGCCCAAAGGCGCGGGCCTGTTTCAGCAGGGTCAGGAGCGGTTTTTTGGAGGGCGGCTCGCCGATGGGGGGCAGGAAGCCGAACACTTCATCCATGTACAGCAGCGCCCGCAGCGAGGTGGTTCCCGGTTGGGCGCGCATCCAGCCCAATACCTGGTTGAGCAGCAGGGTTACGAAAAACATTCGCTCGGAATCGGATAAATGCGCAATGGAGAAGATCGACGTGCGCGGTTTGCCGTTCGCGGTATAGAGCATCCGGTCGATGTCCAGCGCCTCTCCCTCCATCCAGGTTTTGAATCCCGGGGCGGCCAGCAGGTTATTCAGGGTCATGGAGAGTTTGAAGCGCTCCGTGGCAGGATAAAACGATTCGATGTCGAATACACCGATACGGGTGACCGGCGGGGTTTGGATCATGCGGATCAATTCGCCTAAATCCAGGTCTTTGCCGGCCATCCAGGAGTGCTCGATGACGTTGGAAAGCAGGATGTGCTCCCGGCTTTGCAGCGGATCGGCTTTGATGCCTAACAGTTCCAGCAGGCCGGAAGCGGTGGTCTGGATGCGCTCCCGCAGCAGATCCAAATCCTCCATCGCTTTGGCAGAGGGCGCGGCGAAAGATTGCACAATCGAAACCGGCAGCCCGGCGCTGCTCCCGGGGGTGTAAATAGCGAAATCCGCCGCCTGCTTGAAGAGGCGGATGCGCTCGCTGTCCTGGTCCCATTCCCCCAGTCCCTTTTTCCACAATTCCGCCTGCTCCCGGGCGAATTCCTCCGCGGAAACGCCCTTCTGGCGCGCCTCGTCGGTATTGATCCAGGGGAGGAAATCATCCGGGCGCAGATCCGGGAAGGCCAGCAGCAGATTCCCCAAATCTCCCTTCGGATCGATAATAATCGCCGGGATATTGTCGATGGCCGCTTCTTCCAACAGGCCGATGCACAACCCGGTCTTGCCGCTGCCGGTCATGCCCACGCACATGGCGTGGGTGCAAAGGTCTTTCGATTCATAAAGCAGGTACTCCGGGCTTATTTCGCCGCTTTTGGGGTCAGCTTTCTTCCCAAGATAAAACGCCCCCAATTTTTCAAACGCTGGCATGGAAATATTCCTCGCAAATTTTGTGGTTATGTCCTCTATTTTATTAGCATGATTCAAAACTTCCGGTTAGACCCAAATACGAAACCTATTGCCGGGTTAATTATACACAATTCCCGGCCTCCAATCAATAGTGGAATGGCCTCGGTAAACCATTGCGCGGTAAAAATCTCGCCATCTATTGATTGTTTCAGCGAAGTTTGCTAAGTTGAGCCGTTGTTTTCAGGAAAAAACGGTCTGCAGGATGCAAGCCGCTCTGACAAAAGGAAGTTCTCAATTTTGCAAGCGCATTTGGGGGCGCGCTCAATCAAAATCCCCCCTAAATATCCTTCACTCACAAAAGCAGGAGGAGTATGATATGTTACAGCAATTTGCGAAGTACGGCGGCTCTATCCAGGCAATTCTGGGCCTGCTGGGCAATGTTGGCGCGGTCGGCGGTGCGCTGGGTGCAACCACCGGCGGGAATATATTCAATCTGCTTTCCGGGGGCGCGCTCGGCTTCCTGGGATTCAAAGGCTCCGAGGACGCCCAGCGCAAGGGGGCGTTGGGCATCGGCGGGATAAATGCCATTGTCGGCCTGCTGGGCGCTTTTGGGATGAATAGCATCGCCGGGATTCCCCTCACGGGCGAGAAAATTTCCTGGATCATCAACCTCGCCATTGGAGCCTGGGGCCTCATCGCCGGCTTTATGAAAAAGAAAGCATAAACCCATAACCCTTTGATCTCAACGCCTGCGAAATGCCGGAATATCTCTCAATATCGGGTATTTCGCAGGCTTTTTTATGGTAGGCCCTTGCAACATCCCATAACACTAAAACATTGGAATTCTCTGTAACACGAAAAATACCGGAGCCAAAATGGGCCAACCTAAACCGAAAATGCGCCAGGTAGTCGATTGGCGCGCCGCAATATGGGCGGGGATCATTGCCGGGATCGTTTTTTTGCTGGTGAACATGATCCTGACCGACGCCTACTTAGGCAGTCCCTGGGTAATCGTGCGCCTGGCCGCGTCTATCTTGATGGGAACGAAAGTTCTTCCTCCGCCTGCCACTTTCGACGCCGCCATTTTTTCGGTTGCGCTGCTGGTACACTTACCGCTCTCGATCATTTTTGCCAGCCTGATTGCCATGGTGTTACACCGCTGGGGAATGATCGTGGGTATCCTGGGCGGCGCCCTGTTCGGCCTCGCTTTCTATTTCATCAATTTCTATACCTTCTCCGCCATCTTCCCCTGGTTTTTTCCCCTGCGCGGTTGGATGATGGCGTTTTCTCACCTGGCTTTCGGCGCGCTGGCCGGGGGCGTTTACGAGGCCCTGGAGGTTGAAAAATTCGTTCCGGTTGAAGAGTAGTGCGGAAGTGTTCGAGTGTTATAGTGTTCTGGTACTCTGTTCTTAGCCCCTGTTTTTTACTCAAACACCAACGCACTAAAACACGATAACACTCAAACACTTGAACACCCAATCATTTAAAACACTCGAGAAAAAATATGTACGGGCAGAACTATCCCTCGCGGCAGGGTTTCGGGCAGCGCGCTTTTCCGGCTGCCAACCGCTCGGCCAGTCCTTTTCGAAAATTCCGGTTCATTATCGGTCTTCTGATGGCCGGATTCGCACTGCTCTCCTATTTCGGATCGAGCGTGTATAACCCGGTGACCGGTGAAAAACAGCACGTCAACATCTCCGCCGAGCAGGAAATTGCGTTGGGCCTGCAAGCCGCCCCGGAAATGGCGCAGCAATACGGGGGCCTGCACCCGGACCGCCAGGCGAGATCCCTGGTAAGCCAGGTGGGGCAGCGAATCGTTTCCCGCGGCGCGGCTTCCCAAACTCCTTATCAATACGAATTTCACCTTCTCGCCGACGAGCAGACTATCAATGCCTTTGCGTTGCCGGGAGGGCAAATTTTCATCACCGCGGGCCTGTTCCGCCGGCTGCAAACCGAGGGTCAATTAGCAGGAGTGTTAGGGCACGAAGTCGGCCACGTGGTGGCCCGGCATGGGGCGCAGCGTATCGCACAGCAGCAGCTAACCCAGGGATTGACCGGCGCGCTGGTGTTGTCCACCTACGATCCGGAGAATCCTAACAGCCAGCAGACGGCCTATATTGCCATGATGGTGGGACAGTTGGTGAACATGAAATACGGGCGGGATGACGAATTGCAATCCGACGCCCTGGGAGTGCGCTTCATCTCCGAGGCGGGATACGATCCCCGGGCCCTCATCGGGGTGATGGAAATCCTCGCCGAAGCCGGCGGCGGTGCGCGCCAGCCGGAGTTCTTCAGCACTCATCCCAACCCGGAAAACCGGGTTGCCCGGATCAACGAGGCCATCGAGCAGCAATTTCCGGGCGGCGTACCCGCGGGCTTGCAGCCGTAACCTCAGGGGCTTAACTTATAGTGGGTGGGGAACAGGGGAGGTATTAATTGGCAATTGCCAATTGGTAATTGCCAATTGCCAATTATGAAGTATAGCCCATGAAATCACCCTATATCCTCTGCATCAACCCCTGGATTTATGATTTTTCCGCCTACGATTTATGGAGTAAGCCGCTGGGCTTGCTCTACGTCGCCGCTTTTTTGAAGCAGCGCGGGGTGCAAGTGGGGTTGATCGATTGTTTGGATAAGCACCACCCGGAGTTGCTGCGGCGGCAGGGGCGTAGCATTCCCAAACAAAGTAAATACGGCAGCGGTCCCTTCCACCGGGAAATTGTAGCAACTCCGGAAGCAATAAAATTCATTCCCCGCTACTTCGCCCGCTATGGACTGCCGGAAGATATTTTCCGGCGCGATTTGCACAACCATCCCCGCCCGGACGCTATCTTTATCACCAGCGGAATGACCTACTGGTATCCCGGCCCGCAGCGGGCGGCGGAAATTTGCCGGGAGATTTTCCCGGGCGTTCCCGTCGTGCTCGGCGGCATTTACGCCTCCTTGATGCCCGACCATGCCCGCCAGGCCATTCAACCCGATTACCTGGTTACCGGCCCCGGGGAGATCAAGGCCGCGGAATTGCTGGCGGATATTCTGAAATTACCCTACTTACGGGAAGATCTCCCCACCGGCATCGATGATTTTCCATACCCCGCTTTTGAGCTCTACCCTGAATTAAGCTACTTAGTAACGATGGCCTCGCGCGGCTGCCCGTTTCGCTGCACCTTCTGCGCCACCTACAAAATTGATGAAAATTTTTCCCAGCGCCAGCCGGAAAAGGTAGTGGAAGAACTGCTTACTCAAACCCTGCGCTTTGGGGTGCGCGACGTGGCGTTTTATGACGACGCCCTGTTAATGCAGCCGGAACAGCGCATCAAACCGATCTTGATAGAGATCAAAAAGAGCAAACAGCCCTTACGGTTTCACACCCCCAACGGGCTGCACGCACGCTTTATCGACGAGGAATTGGCGCAATTGATGTACCAGTGCAATTTCAAAACCATTCGCTTGAGTTTGGAATCGGTGGCGAAAGAGCGCCGGCGGGATATTCATAACAAAGTTACCCCCGGGGAGATGACCCGGGCAGTGAAAAACCTGGTAAAAGCGGGTTTCCAGGCCCGCGATCTGGAGACCTACATCATCATGGGCCTGCCCAACCAGCCTCTCGATGAAGTGATCGAAACCATTCTCTATGCCAATAACTTAGGGGCGCAGGTGCGGCTGGCCTCGTTCTCTCCCATTCCCGGCACGGTAGATTACCGGCGGGCGATTGAAAACGGGTTTCTGCCGGAAAATCCCGATCCGTTGATCACCAACAAGACCGTTATCCCGCTCTACCGTACCATTGCGGCCTACTACCGTTTCCAAACCGTCAGCCAGTTTGCCAACATGCTGAATGACGGGGTGCGGCGCGGGGTCACGTTTTTTCAACCGGCGGACTTCCGACAGGCGCTGTTCCGGGCCCTGGAGCGGGTGCGGGAGTGGGCATAGCGGCGTCTTTGAATGATATCGGATGCCGGATTCCAGAGGCAGTGAAAAAACAGGTGAACCGGCATCCGGTATCCGATATCATTCAAAAACTCAGTTCATTCCCGCATGAAGAATAAATTACAGGTAATCCCTCAAACCAGACAAATAAAGGAGCCGTTATGGAACTGGGGCTTACGTTGGGATGCAGCGTATTGGCGCTGCTTTTCGCCGGTTATTTGTCCAAATGGGTTTTAAAGCATGACGACGGTACGGCGGAGATGCGCAGGATTGCAGATGCCATCCGGGAAGGAGCCGAGGCGTTTCTGGCCCGGCAGTATCGAACCATCGCAATTTTGACCGTTCCGGTGATGTTGATCTTATTTATCCTCTATGCGTTCATCCGCCCGGCCAGCGAACACGATCCCGTTCCGGTGATGCAGTTGGCGATCTACGTGGCAGGCTCGTTTGTTTTCGGGGCGATTTGCTCCAGCATCGCCGGCTTTATGGGAATGTGGATATCCATTCGCAGCAATATTCGCACCGCCTCCGCCTCCCGCTCCAGCCTGAATCGCGGTTTGCAGATCGCCCTGCGGGGCGGAGCGGTTTCGGGGCTGTTTGTGGTGGCCATGAGCCTTTTGGGAGTGGGCGGCCTGTTCGCCGTTTTGAAAACCGTGGGCGGAATGAGCGAAGATAAAATTCCCTTCCTGATTGTCGGTTATGGATTTGGAGCGAGTTTTGTGGCGCTTTTCGCCCAGTTGGGAGGCGGAATTTATACCAAAGCGGCGGACGTGGGGGCGGACCTGGTCGGCAAAATAGAAGCCGGAATTCCGGAAGACGATCCGCGCAATCCCGCGGTAATCGCGGACCTGGTGGGCGACAACGTGGGCGATTGCGCCGGCCGCGGGGCAGACCTGTTCGAATCCACCGCGGCGGAGAACATCGGGGCGATGATCTTAGGAGCGAGCCTCGCCGTTTCCGCCGAAAAGATGGGAATCACCTTCGCCTACGGGATTGTGGGGGTGATACTGTTTCCCCTGGTGGCGCGGGCGTTTGGGCTGTTGGCCTCCATCGCCGGGGTGATGGTGGTGCGAACCCGGGAAGACGGCGACCCCATGCAGGCCCTCAACCGGGGATATTATGTAACCACCTTTCTGGCCGCCATCGGCTTTGGCATAGGCTGTTACTGGTTGCTCCGCTCCGCGCAGGCGCCGGACGCGTGGTGGCATTTCTGGCTCTGCGGCCTGATCGGGCTGGCCACCGCCATGGCCTTTGTATATATCACCCAGTACTATACCGAATATAAGTATCGCCCGGTGAAAACTATTGCGACCGCTTCCCAAACCGGGCCGGCCACCAACATCATTACCGGCTTCTCGGTCGCCCTGGAGTGTACCGCCATGCCGGTCGTGGTGATTGGCGCGGCGATTATCGCTTCCTACTACCTGGGCCAGGGCAGCGGGATCGAAAACGCCGGCTTATTCGGCACCGCGGTAGCGACCATGGGAATGTTAGGAACCGCCGCTTATATTCTGGCGATGGACACCTTCGGCCCGATTGCCGATAACGCCGGCGGAATTATCGAAATGAGCCAGCAGCCGGAAGAAGTGCGCCGAAAAACCGATCGCCTGGATGCGGTGGGAAACACCACCAAGGCGCTGACCAAGGGATACGCGATCGGCAGCGCGGCGCTGGCGGCTTTCCTGCTTTTCTCTGCTTATCTTGATGAAGTTCGGCATTACGATCCTGGTTTCCAGCCCTCGGTGGACATTGCCAAGCCGGAAATTTTCATCGCCGGGTTGTTGGGCGCCATGCTGATCTTTTTGTTTGCATCCCTGGCGATCCGCGCCGTGGGGAAAGCCGCGTTTTACGTCATCAACGAAGTGCGCCGCCAGTTCCGCGAAAATCCCGGGATCCTTGCCGGAACCGCCCAGCCTTCTTACCGCCAGTGCGTGGATATCGTCACCACCGGGGCGTTGAAGGAGATGGTGCTGCCGGGCATGATCACCGTGGCCCTGCCCATCCTGGTGGGGATAATTTTCAAGGGACTCGGCCTCGGAGCAGAGGCGGTCGCTGCCCTGCTGATGGTGGGAACCATGAGCGGCATCCTGGTGGCGACCATGCTGAACAACGGTGGAGGCGCCTGGGATAACGCGAAAAAGTTCATCGAGACCGGGCAGTTGGGCGGAAAAGGCTCCGATACTCACAAGGCTGCCGTGGTGGGCGACACGGTGGGGGATCCTTTCAAAGACACCGCCGGCCCCTCCCTCCACGTGGTGATCAAACTGCTCAGCACCATCACCCTGGTTTTGGCGCCCTTGTTCATCTAAAGCGAATTCACTAAGTAGCCGATCATCCTGAATCTGGCAGGACACCATCTCCGTTCTCCCGTGAATGGCGGGCAATCCGGAGATTGCGGTATTTCGCGTCCTGCGAAAACCGCAATGACAGACCTCTTCTCGTGTCATTCCGGCCGCAGCGAAGCGGAGTGCCGGAACCTCAGTTGCAAGAGATTTTTCATACACCCTCTAAAACTGTAGAGAGATTCTTATGGCGCGCCATACCAAAATTTTCATCGGCCTCCTTGTGGGGGCCGTCGCTGGCGTTCTCAGCAACACTTTCTTAGTGGGAACACCGCTTCTGGCCACGGTTCAGAAATACCTGAGCGACCCGTTGGGAAAAATTTTTTTGAATATGCTGATTATGATGGTGATCCCGCTGGTATTTGCCAGCCTTTCCCTGGGAGTGGCGCAGATCGGGGATTTGAAACACCTGGGCCGCATCGGCCTGCGCACCGCAATGTATTTTCTGCTGGTTACCACCCTGGCGGTTACTATCGGCCTGGCCCTGGTGAACAGCATCCGCCCCGGCGACTATCTTCCGGAAGAAACCAAAACCCGGCTCCTGGCAACATACAGCGCCCAGGCCTCGGAGCTTAAAGATACCGCAGAGAAAACCGACTTCGGAATCCAGTTGCTGGTCAACGTCGTTCCTCGCAATCCCATGGCCGCCATTGCCCGCCCCAATCCCGATATGCTGGCGTTAATTTTCGTGGCCTTAATGGTCGGGATTGGGATTACCCTGGTGAATAAAGAGCGCGTGCAGTCATTCGTTCGGGTTCTGGAAGGGATCAACGATGTGACGGTAGCGATTATCAACATTGCCATGAAGTTAGCGCCCTACGGAGTAGCGGCGCTGATTTTCAGCGTGACTTCGCGGTTCGGTTACGATCTGCTCATTGCGCTGGGCATGTACGTGATCACCGTTCTGTTAGGGTTCACTCTGCACTTTTTCGGGGTGTTTTCCATCCTGGTGCGCATTTTCGCCCGTTACAACCCCTTGAGATTTTTCCGCAAGGTGGAAACGGTGATGCTGACCGCCTTTTCCACCAGTTCCAGTAACGCCACCCTGCCCACCACCATTACCGTCTCCCAGGAGAACTTAGGCATCCCTCCCAAAATCAGCGGGTTTGTGCTGCCCCTGGGCGCGACCATGAATATGAACGGAACCGCCCTGTTCGAAGGGGTTACGGTGCTGTTCCTGGCGCAGGTTTTTGGGGTGGATCTCTCCCTCTCGCAGCAGATTATCGTGGTGATTATGAGCGTGGTTACCGCGGTAGGCGCCGCAGGGGTGCCCTCGGGCGCAATTCCGTTAATGATCATTGTGTTGGGAATGGTAGGGGTACCGGCGGAGGGAATTGCCATTATCCTGGGAGTGGACCGGATTTTAGATATGTGCCGCACGGTGCTGAACGTGACCGGGGATATTACCTGCGCCGCGTATATCGCCCGCGCGGAAGGGGTGGAATTGAAGTGAGCGGGAAGGCAGGAGGAGGGGCAGGAGCAGGTGGCAGGGGCAGGAGCGAAGTTTCAAACTGCCAACTACCAGTTGCTTACTGCCTACTGCTTTCTCTAACCTGCCCCTGTCCCCGCCACCTGCTCCTGCCTACTGTCTTAAAACCCTCTTAAGCCGCGTTCTTGATCAACGCTAACAGGAAGCTCCAGAAGCGTTCCACGGTGTCGATATGGATTTTCTCATCCGGGGAGTGCACCCCTTCCAGGGTGGGGCCGAAGGAGAGCATGTCCATGCCGGGGTATTTCTCGCCGATAATGCCGCACTCCAGGCCGGCGTGGATCGCTTTCACTTCCGGTTTTTTACCGTAGAGAGATTTGTAAGTGGCGATAGCCTTTTTCAATACCGGGGAATCGAGGTTGGGCTTCCAGCCCGGGTAGCCGTCGCTTTGCGCCGCTTCCGCGCCGCTTAATTCGAAAATGTTGCGCACCGTCTGGCAGATCTCGTCCAACTCCGAGGCCACGGAGCTGCGCTGGCTGGTGGCCAGGGAGATCGCCTTCTTGCCGGTATTGATCACCGCCACGTTGGTGGAGGTTTCTACCAGCCAGGAAATATCCGCGCTCATCTTGATCACCCCGTGCGGCATGCCGGAAATAGCCTGCGCAATCTTCTTCTGCTGCGATTTTTTGATCACCTTCCCCTTTTTCACTCCCTTCGCCTTCTCCGCGGTAATGCGCAAATCCGGCTCCACCGTGGCCAGCTCCGCTTTGCTGGTCTCATGGAATTGGGCGACCGTATCGAGCGCCTCTTGCAGCTTCTTTTGGGGAATGAAGAACAGCGCCTCGCACTCCCGGGGGATGGCGTTGCGCTTGTTGCCCCCGTCGATGCGCGATAAGCGCGCACCCAGGTTCCCCAACGCAATCAGCACCCGGTTCATAATCTTGATGGCGTTGCCGCGCCCCTTGTCGATCTCCAGCCCGGAGTGCCCGCCCCGCAACCCGGCGACGTTTACCTGCACGGCGACGGTATTTGCCGGGGCGTCTTCGAAATCCACTTTCCAGGTTCCGGTGGTATCCCGCCCGCCGGAGCAGCCCACGTAGAGCGCCCCTTCTTCTTCCGAATCGAGGTTGATGAGGGTTTTGCTCTCTAAAAAGCCCGCTTGCAGGTTATTTGCCCCGGTCAGGCCGGTTTCCTCGTCCACCGTGAAAAGGAATTCCAGGGGGCCGTGCTCCAGCTTTTTGTCTTCCATAATGGCTAAGTTGGCGGCCACGGCAATGCCGTTATCCGCGCCTAAGGTGGTCCCGTCGGCCATCAACACGTTGCCCTTGCGCACCAACTCGATGGGGTCTTTGCTGAAGTCGTGTTTTTTGCCGGCGTTTTTCTCGCAGACCATGTCTAAGTGCCCTTGCAGGCAGATTCGGGGGGCTTTTTCCCGCCCCGGGGAGGCAGGTTTTCTCACCACCACGTTGCCGAAGCGGTCCTGCTTCGCTTCCAGGCCCATTTTTTTAGCGGTTTCGAGCACGTATTTGGAAATCGCGGTCTCGTTTTTGGAACCGCGGGGAATGCGGGAAATTTCCGCAAAATAGTGCCACACCCGTTCGGGCTTCAATCCTGCAATCGCTTTCGACATTGACAGTCTCCTTTGCGTTGGTTTTAATCAAACGGAGAAATTTCTAACGGTCAGGTAACGCATTAAGCCAACCGCCGATAAAGTTCCGCATTCTTATTTAACACATACTCCAATACCCGTTGAAACTCGGCTCCAGGGCGGGTAAGCAATTCTTCAATGCTGGCGAGCACCAATTCTTCCGGGGCGACTTTATATCGGCTGGCAATTTCTTTTAACTTTTCCAGGCTATTCTCAGGCAGACTAATTTTAAACGTCGTCATGGTTACTTTCCTTCAGATTATCAAGCGACTGCAAATTAATATCGAAAAGATAGCCGGCAAAGGGTTTTGAGAATTTAGCCTTTAGACCCGTAGGTCTTTTAGCAGCAGTAAAGAAAAGCATAGCGTTGTAGAAGAGACCTGGCAGGCCTAACCCAAAACAAACCGCAGCAGCCGCGCCGCGTTGGCTTTGGCGTTTTCCCCGGTCTCCAGCGCCGGGCCAGTGCAGGAGGGGCAGCCGGATTCGCACTCGCAGCGCTCTACCTGCTCTAACGCCCCGCGCAGGGAGGGCTCGGGATCGTTGAACAGCTTGAAGCTCAGCCCCACCCCGCCGGGGTAGTTGTCGTACAAATACACGGTGGGTTTTTCGGAGAAGGGGGAGCGCGCCATCGGCGCGGCGCGGAGGTCCGCGGGGTCGCACATCAAATACACCGGGGCGATCTGGTGCAGCAGGTTGGCGACCGCCTGCAGGGCGCTGCTTAGATCGCTGGCGGGCAGGGAGAGGAGCGCGGCGACGTCCGCGGGAAATTCCAGCCAGGCCGCGGTGGTGGCCATCTCCTGCTCCGGCAGGTACACCCGCCCGGCGCCCACGTTCTCATGGGTAAACAGTTTGATCTTTTTGTAGCCCGTGGTCACGTTGTTGACGTTGATCTCGCCGTAAGCCAGCCCGATTCCCCCATAGAGTTTTTCTTCGTCCACGTTCAGCACTTTGATGTCGGTTTTGGTGATGGCGTCGGTGTAGTAATCCACCTCCACCTGCCGAACGTAGGCTTTTTTGCGCTCCCAGTCCAGCGTATCCACGTGGTACTGGCGGCTTTCGTGCATATAGATCGCCTCCTGGTGCACCAACATCTGGGCGCTGAAGAGATCGGTCTCCCCGATCACTCTTTCTTCATCCGTGGCGTCGATGATTACCACGTTATCCGGGGAGGCGCTGCGCAGGCTCACTTCCTCGGCGGGATAGATCTCGCTCATCCAGTGGTATCGTCCCCCGGATTTGTGCAGCACTTTATTATCCGCCAGGTAATCGAGAATCTCCCCGGTGGCCACGGGGCTGAAGATTTCATCTTCCAGGAAGGGAAGCTCGAAAGCGGCGCATTTGAGGTGGCTCATCAGGATCAAGAGGTTGTTGGGGTCCACGATCCCGTTTTCCGGGGACTTCTCGAAAAAATATTCCGGGTGATTGATGATATACTGATCCAGCGGAGAGCTGGAGGCGATCATGATCGCCGCGGAGGTTTTGCTGCGCCGCCCGGCGCGACCGGCCTGCTGCCAGGCGCTGGCGATGGAGCCGGGATAGCCGGCCAACAGCGCCACGTCCAACTGCCCGATGTCGATGCCTAACTCCAGCGCGTTGGTGCTGATAACGCCTAAAATTTCCCCCGAGCGCAGCCCCTGCTCGATCTCCCGCCGTTCCAGGGGCAGGTAGCCGCCGCGGTAACCGCGAATGCGCTTTTCCGGGATCTTCAAACTCCGGGCCTGCTCCTTCAAATAGCGGGTAAGCACTTCCACCCGCACCCGGCTGCGGGCAAACACAATCGACTGCACCCCGGTTTCCAGGAAATTTTTGGAAATGCGGTTCACCTCGTTCAGCACCGAGCGGCGGATGCCTAATTCCCGGTTCACGATCGGGGGATTGTAGAGAATGAAGTGTTTGCGCCCCCGGGGCGCGCCGTTGTTATCCACCAGCTCGAACGGCTCCTCCACGATCTTCTCCGCCAGCTCTTTGGGATTGGAGATGGTGGCGGAGCAGCAAATGAAGCGGGGATTGCTGTTATAAAACCGGGCGATGCGCTTCAGGCGGCGAATCACGTTGGCGAGGTGGCTGCCGAACACCCCGCGGTAGTGGTGCAGCTCGTCGATGACCACGTAGCGCAGGTTCTCGAACAGCTTCAGCCAGATGGTATGGTGGGGCAGGATGCCCTGGTGGAGCATGTCCGGGTTGGTGATGACGATGTGCCCGGCGCGGCGGATGGCCTGGCGGGCGGAGACCGGGGTGTCGCCGTCGAAGGTGTAGGTGCGGATGTCTTCACCTAAGCGGGTGATCAGGCCGTGCAGCTCCGCGTACTGATCCTGGGAGAGCGCCTTGGTGGGGAAGAGGTAGAGCGCCCGCGACTCGTGATCCGAGAGAACCTGGTTCAATACCGGCAGGTTGTAGCCCAGGGTTTTCCCGGAGGCGGTGGGCGTTACCAGCGCCACGTTTTTCCCCTCGGCGATGTGCCGGAACGTCTCGGCCTGGTGGGTGTAAAGTTGGGGGATACCTTTTTGGCGCAAAGCGTTCTGCAAGCGCTCGTTTATGCCGGGGCAGGCGGAAAAATCTTCGAATTGCCCTTCCCGGGCGGGTATTACTTCCCAGCGGGTCACGTTTTCCATGAATTCCCGCCGGTTTTTGAGATAGTCGAGCAGTTGTTCGAGAGTCATATTGATAATGAATACAAGCGTTCCCTGGAGTAGAGGATTTACGAAACTCCTGCCAGGGGAATATTTTCCAGCATCACTGCCGGTAATTGCCCCTGCCCCAGAACCTGTTTGGCATCCAGTATCTCGATACCAACCAGTATCTCCCCCGGGCCAATATTAAGAGCAATCTCCTCATTCAGACGCACTGCCCGGCATTCATAATCGCCTTCGATTAAGCGAATGTAAAGAGCATCAATTTCCGCGTCATAACTGATTTTCATATCGACACCTCCTTCTAAAAATAAAATGTGTAAACAGTAATGACAACAATTTCGTGAGGTTCTTCTTTGATGACCGGCGCGACTTGTTTTATCGCGTACTTCTTACCCTGCCACAATTGCCCATAAAGAAAATTGAAGCGGCACAATTGCCTTCCCGACTTGCCGCTTCGCGTGAACCTTGCTCAATCGCTTCCCGCACTTCTTCCTCGGTAGCGCCGCGTTCCCGGCATTGCTCGAGCGCATGTTTAGTAAGGGACGAGGAAAAAAATAATGTACCAATTGTAGATCTGAAATAATGGAGTTTTGGAACAAGGTATGGCTATACAGCAAAATTCCTGCTTTCCATTATTCAAACACTCCTGTTTTACTGGCACTTTATTTTTTTCCAAATCCCTAAATCGAATGGTTTTCATCTCACCCTTGCGGCCCTGGTTGTGTGAGATTTAAGTACTCACTGCGCAAAATCCCATAAATCTCAATATCTTCGTAAACCTCCCACTTTTTGGTATGCTGCCGCAGGCGGCCCTCATGGCGCATCCCGATCTTTTGCATTACCCGACCGGAGGCGGGATTGCGGGTAAGATGGTGAGCCATGATGCGGTTTAGACCCAGGGCGCCGAAGCCGTATGCCAATACCGCCGCGGCCGCCTCGCTGCAATAACCGCGGTTCCAGTAGGGCTTTCCCACCCAGTAGCCGATTTCTGCACAATCATGGGCGAGTCTAATCCGCAAATCGATGGCTCCAACCAGGGATTGGCTGCTTCGGAGTTCCAGCGCGAAGACGATTTCTTTGCCCTGCTCGAATTTCTCCAAATGGCTGGAAATCCACGTTTCCGCAACCCCGTCTTTATATGGGTGGGGAATGCTCAGGGTGGTGGAGGCAATCTCCCTGTCTCCGGCCAGGCGCTGCACGTCCGGCGCGTCTTCAAGGGTAAACGCCCGCAGCAGCAGGCGCGGCGTGGTAAGGGTGGGGAAGGTTTTCATCCTTTTTCTCGGTGATTGAGTGAGAGGTTGCAAGTAAGAAGTGGCAGGTTTTCTTACTCTCCACTTCTCACTTGCAACTTCTCACTTACCTAACGATTGATCCCGAAGAAGCTTATGATCTTATCGAAGAGATTCCCGGCGTCTTCTTCCGTTTCTTCGGAAAGGAGCCTTTCTTTTGCTTCCAGGGTGGTTTTTTGGCGGGCAACGATGATTTGGGAGATTTTTTCGGCGATTTTAGGGCGGTTTTGCAGCAGCTCCGCGAAATCCCCCTTGGTAATTTCATATACCAGCACATCTGTTGCAGCCGCCACGGTGGCCGCCCGGGGCGCGCCGGTGAGCAAGCACATCTCCCCGAAGTACTGGCCGGTGCCCAGTTGCGCTACCCTGGTGCTTTCGGACTGTTCCGGGAAATAAACATACACGTACACCAGCCCTTCGGAGATGATGTACATGGAATCTCCCGCGTCTCCCTGGTTGACAATGGCCGACTCGCCAGGGAAAAAGCGCGGTTTCAGCTTGTCGATCAACGCCTGCCGTTCCGCTTCTTGCAAAGATTCGAAGAAATCGATTTTGCTCAGCAGGGCCAGCTTCTGCGCCGCCTCGTTGATGACCGGCGCTTCCGGCTCCACGGCCATAAAATCCTGCTTCAGGAACACCGGGGTGATGCCGGCCATTTTCAATTGTTCCATGATCACCCCGATCATTTTATTGCGGGTGGGGTTCAGGGCCACGAAATTCGGCACCCAATAGCGCACCCGGTAGCGGATGCCGAATTCCGTAATCGCCAGCGCCTGGGCGTCCGATTCTAACTCTCGCCCCGCGAAAGGATTCGGATACTCGTCATCCGCCTCCAGGGGCACGGCAATGGTTTTCACTGCGGCGTTCAGGATGCGCAAAGCCCGCTCCGGCGGCACCGTAAAGTCCAGGTAAAATTCAAAGCTGTTCCGGAAATAGGAGCCGGCTTTGTAATAATTGGTCAAAATCGTAGAGCTCATCAGGCTGTTGGGAACGATGATTACCTGGTTGCTGAAGGTGCGGATGTGAGTGGAGCGCCAGTTCATTTCCACCACCGCGCCCTCGTCGCCGCTGTTGAGGCGCAGAATATCGCCTACTTTGAAGGGGCGCTCCAGGTTCAGGGCGATGCCGGCAAAGAAATCCGTGAACATGTCCTTCACCGCAAAACCGATCACAAAACTCAAGCCGCCAGCGGTGGCGAGGATAAACGTAAAAGATTTTTCGAACACCAGCCCGATGATCCCGGCGACCGCGGCCAGCAGGATGATTGCTGAAGTGATGGTCCTGAGCAGCATGGGAACGCGCTGGTCCAGCCGCTTTTCGAAATATCCCTGCCAGACGAAAATATCGATCAGGGCATTCAACACATACGCCAGGGAAAGGCAAATAATGATTCCCAGGGTGTAATAAGCAAACAGCATGGATTGCGCCTTGCTGTCCAACCCCAGGTAAGCCACCCATTCATGCCACTTCAGAAAGGGAATGATGAAGATGACGGAAAAGAAAAGCGCCAAAAACAGCCGGCCCCAGGGAGTCCTTTTTTTCTTCCGCTTCAGAACGTTGCTAAGCTTGAGCATATTCGACATTGCCCGTTAATAGTGGAAAGTTTATTCACATTACGCAATACGCATTACGTATTGCGTAAAAAAGAATTTCAGGATTTGTTCTTGTTCGGCGTCTCGCCGGGTTTGAAACCGACCGGGCGTGATTTACGGAACTTGAGAAAGCCCCGCCGGGTCGCCCAGACCGCCAGCCAGATCACCAGGATCATGAACCCGTAGATGGGGAAACCGGCGATCAGGAAGGTAATCAACCCGCTCAACGCCCCGGCAAATCCCTCGATGCCTTCTTCGAATCCCCGCAGGATCATTCCCCAGAAGCCCCGGCCCTGCCGCCCGGCCACCAGGGGATAGGGTTCGTGCCACTCCACGGTGATGGTGGAGTAGCTGACCTGGTCCTGCAAATACTTTTTGCGCCCCTCCATGCGCTCGATATTCTCCCGCACCCTGGTCAATTCCTGTTCCACTTGCAGCACGTCCTGCACCGATTTGGCGGAGCGCAGGATTTCCCGCAGGCGCTCTTCGGCGCGCTTCTGGTTTTCCAGCCGGGCGGCCAGGTCGAAAAATTCCTCGGTGATGTCCTGCCCGCTGATCTCTTCCCCTTCGATTTTTCGAAGATTTTTTTTGAGGTCGGCCAGCATGTTATCGAAGTGATTTTGCGGCACCCGGATGGTAGTCTGGCCGCTCAGCATCTCGTCGTAATCCCGGCGAGTGCTGGTGTGAACGATATATCCCCGGTAACGAGCAATCAATTCTTTCACCTGCCCCATCCAGGGATCGTACTTTTCAACCTCTCCCCGCAGGGTGGCGGTTTTAATGACCATCCGCTCCTGCTCCGTCTGGCCTCCGGGCAGGTCCAATTGAGTTTCAGACGAAGCAGTCGGCTCGGGTGATTCCGTTTTCAAAGAGGTGTAACGATCCGCCGCCTTCGGCGCCCCCTCGCCAAAAGGTGCAGGCGCAGAATAGTCTCCGCCGCCGCGGCAAGACGCCAATATTGCAAACATCGCCAACACGCTGATAAAAAACCGCATGGTAAAACGCATATAGCCTCCTGTGTGAGTAAAACGGTTTCGCATGGCCTCCTCCGGTATATTCCGTCAGTGTTGGATTATTTGCAAATATCTCAACATATTTTTCCCGGATTGCCAAAGTAGAAGAAAAACGCTTGCTTCCGGGGCAGGGGGAAAGTAAAATTTCCCGCTTTTATTTCAAAGCTAATTTTTGAGAGCGGACGAGGGAGAGGCGGAACGGCATAACTCTGATTAGAAGACCCGGGCGTAATTCGTATTGCGTAGAGAACGAGAAATTACGTTTTACGCATTACGAAATACGCAATACGCAATACAAAATAACCCTATGAGCACAAGCAACTCCCCGGATATCCTGACCGTCTCCGGCCTCACAAAGGAATTCGGCGAAGTCGTGGCGGTGCGGAACGTCAGCGAAACCTTTCGTAAGGGTGAGTTCATCTGCATCCTGGGGCCTTCCGGGTGCGGAAAGAGCACCTTTCTGCGCCTCATTGCCGGGTTCGAGAAGCCGGATGCCGGGGAGATCCTCCTGCAGGGGAAAAGCCTGAAGAATGTGGAGCCGGAGCGCCGCAACGTGAATACGGTGTTCCAGAGCTACGCCCTCTTCCCGCACCTGACCGTTTATAACAACGTGGCTTTCGGCTTGAAAATGAAGAAAACGCCCGCGGATGAAATCCGCCGCCGGGCCGGGGAGGCGCTGGAACTGGTCGGTTTGGCAAAAGAGGGGGATCGCTATCCCCGCCAGCTTTCCGGCGGGCAGCAGCAGCGGGTGGCGCTGGCGCGCGCCATCGTCAACCGCCCCGCCATTCTGCTGTTGGATGAACCCCTGGCGGCGCTGGATAAGAATTTACGCCTGGCCATGCAGGATGAACTGCGCAAAATCCAGCGCGAAGTAGGGATCACTTTTCTGCACGTCACCCACGACCAGACCGAGGCGCTGGTAATGTCCGATCGCTTAGTGGTGATGAACGAAGGCGTCTTCGAGCAGGTCGGCCCCCCGCAGGAAGTGTACAATCGACCGGTAAACCGTTTTGTAGCGGAATTCCTGGGATTCTCCAACATCGTGGAAGCGACCGCAGTTGACCGTGCTTCTTTGCGCATCCTGTTGAACCATTCCTTGACCCTTCAAGTAGCGGAAAATAATTTCCCACGAAACCGGGAGAAAGTTACCTACCTGGTGCGCCCGGAAAAGATCGCCCTGCACCGCCATCGCCCGCAGCATGATACCAACGTCTTCGAGGGCGTGCTCACCCGGCTGCGCTACGCCGGGCCGGAATTAGAGTGCGACGTGCAGATAGGGGAGACGAAATTACTGGCGCAGGCCATCGGGCGGGGGGAGCCGGAGAGTCTGTTGGAGGGAGAGCGGGTTTACGTGCATATCGACCCGGCGGATATTGTGTACCTGCCCGGCCGGGAGTTAACAGGAGCAGACGGCAGGGGCAGTTAGCAGGAATGCAGTCGGGGCGCTTTTCAATGGAAATGCCATCCAGCATGACGAAAAAAAATCTCCAAAACGTTTCCCTGGCCGTGGGGCCGGCGCTGGCCTTTCTCAGCGTGTTCTTCCTGGCGCCGCTGCTCATCATCCTGGTGTACAGCTTCCTTAGCCGGGGAGCCTACGGGGAGATTCAATTCACATTTTCCCTGGAAAATTATGGCAATATTCTCGATCCGCTCTACCTCTCCGTTTTGCTGCGCTCCCTTAAATTAGCGCTGCTGACCACGCTCTTTTCCCTGCTGATCGGCTACCCGGTAGCGCTTTCCATCAGCCAAATGGCCGGTAAACGCCAATTTATTTTCCTGATGCTGGTGATCATCCCCTCCTGGATGAACCTGCTGATCAAAAATTACGCCTGGATGGTGATTTTGCGCCGCCAGGGGCTGCTCAACACCGTGCTGCTGGCCGCCGGGGTCATCGATGAACCGCTCTCGTTGATGTTCAACGAGCCGGCGGTGCTGGTCGGGCTGGTGCACACCTACCTGCCCTTCATGGTGCTGCCGATCTACGCCGCGCTGGAGCGCCTGGACCGCCGCCTGATCGAAGCGGCGCGGGATTTGGGGGCCAACCGCTGGCAAACCCTGTGGCGAATCATTTTCCCCCAGGGCATTGCCGGGGTGCTGGTGGGGAGTATTTTAGTATTCGTTCCCGCGTTAGGCGCTTTCATCACCCCGGACCTGCTGGGCGGGGCTAACTCCCTGATGGTGGGCAATTTGATCCAGAACCAGTTTTTCCAGGCGCGGGATTGGCCGTTTGGCTCCGCCCTGGCGATCTGCCTGATGAGCCTGGTGTTGCTGGCGCTGCTGATCTATGCCCGCTTTGCCGGCAGGGTGGGGGAGGAGCGGGTGTTATAGCAGGAGCAGGATAAAATTGCCAATTAGCAATTGCCAATTGGCAATTATAGGAGCAGGAGCATTAACTCCCGTTGCTAAACTCTGTTTAGTTCGACAATGTCACATTTCAGGTTTTACCGCAGAGAACGCGGAGTTCGCAGAGAGATATTTATAAAAAAAACTATATTTCTCAGCGTTCTTTGCGGCCTCTGCGGTTAAATGTGACATTGTCAAGTTAGCAACGGGCGAATAGATGAAACTCTATTTCGATTTAACTGAAGATGAATACA
>CAZFVV010000029.1:33439-47556 GCA_964522165.1 uncultured Calditrichaceae bacterium | reverse complement strand
GGGAAAACGTCTATTTTAAGCGAATTTTTAACATCAACTAGCACTACGGGTAAATCAGTACTCGATTATCTTGTAAATCCTGTATATCCTGTCAAAAAATTATTTCCCATAAAGTCTAACCAGAAATACTTGAAATTTATAGAACACGGATAACACAGATGACACGGATTCACACGGGTATGTTTTAATGACGGTTGATCGGTGAAAATCTGTGTCATCCGCGTCATCCGTGTGCTATAAAAAGTTAGCGACAAACTCTCGGATTTCGCGATGAAGAATCTATTAAATAGAGGATTGGAGTATTGAATTAATGAATTGCTGTTAGCCGTTTTTTCAATGCTCCGTCGATCTGTCAATCCCAACATCGACAAAAAAATGTCGGCGCCGGCGCATAAGCGCCAAACACTATACCATAAAACTCCAGGAGGAATAGCGATGTTCAAGTCTATTGTGGCCGCACTTTGTGTGGCAGTGTTTTTTTCCGGTTTTGCCGTTGCCCGGGAGCGCGGCAAAGCGGTGGGAATCGAGAAGCAATTCCCGGCGGACCCGTCTAAAGCGATTTCCGGGCCGGTGGTTACCGGCGATGAAACCGCGGGGAAGATCGATCCCCTGCTGCGCTACGTGATCCGCAATTTCCGGGACAGCGGTACCGCACTTCAAAAGCAGGCTGCGGCCCGGAAACTCTCTGAAATCGCCCGGGTAGAGCAGAACGTTTCCGGCGAATATACGGTAGCGGTGTTCGTAAAGACTTACAATGCGGACGCGGCGATTGCGTCGATCGAAGCCGCGGGCGGGACGGTTTCTACGGTGGCGGGGGATATTCTTACCGCAGCCCTGCCGGTTGCCGCGGTGGAAAGCCTGGCCAAAGACGGCGCCATCCATTCCCTGCAGATCAGCGGCAAATCCAAAGCGCTGATCGACGTCAGCCGGGTTGAAATCAACGCCGACGACGTTCATAACGGGGTGGGGCTTCCCCAGCCCTATAACGGCGCCGGGGTGGTGGTGGGCGTGCTGGATAGCGGCATCGACTGGAAACACGACGATTTCGATTGGAACGACGGCACTACCCGCATCCAATACCTCTGGGATATGTCCGGCACCAGCAATCCCCCTTCCGGCTACAACTACGGGCGGGAATACACCAAGGCGCAGATCGACGCCGGCCAGTGCCTTGAAATCGACGGCAACGGCGGCGGCGGCCATGGCACCCACGTGGCCGGCACTGCCGCGGGCAGCGGCCGCGCCCAGGCGGGGTATATCGGCATGGCCCCCCAGTCGGACATTATTTTTGTGAAAGGCATTCGCGACCACAACAGTAACGGCGGTTTTGCCGATACCGACGTGGTTGACGGGGTAGCTTACACCTTCTCCAAAGCGATAGGCATGGGCAAAGCCGCGGCGGTGAACCTGAGCTTAGGCGGGCATTTTGGCGCTCACGACGGCACCAGCCTCTACGAACAGGCGCTGGACAACCTCACCGGGCCGAGTAAAATTGTTGTGGCGGCGGCCGGGAACGAAGGATCCGATCTCATTCACGGCGGGTATGCCACCGAGCCGGGCAGCAGCTACAACGACGCCCTGGAAACCATCTGGATTGCCGACGGCAGCAGCGCCGTTACGTTAGCGGATATGTGGTATAACACCGGCAACATTTCGGTCGGTATCGCCGCCTACGATCAAAATGCTCAACTACTCGGCTGGACCAACCCGGTTGCGCCCGGCCAGAGCGTGCAAAACCTGCCCTTCACGGTCGGCGGCACCACTTACGGGTTAATAACTATCGACGCGACGACTCTGAACGATCCCAATAACAACGCCCGCCGGGTGCTGGTGCTCATCGATAGCAACAACGGCGCCCTGCCCATCAACACGGTGTTCTGGTCTCTCTACACCTTCAGCAGCACCGGCAACCCCAGCTTTGATATGTGGGTGGTGACAGGCGGTTTCTTTACCATCGACTCCGGCACCTGGATTCGCCCCGGGAACAACGACAAATCCGTAGGCATGCCGGGAACGGCCAACCAGATTATTACCGTCGGCTCTTACGTGACCAAGAACCAGTGGATCGACGTGAACGGCCAGACCCAGCAGCAGCAGAATCCCGGCCCCGGCGGGCCTGTCGTGCCCACGGTCGGCCAGCTCTCCTACTTCAGCAGCCACGGGCCCACCCGCGACGGGCGGCTGAAACCGCAGATTACCGCTCCCGGGGAAGCCATCCTCGCGCCTCTTTCCAGCGATTTGACCATCGGGACCGGGGTGCAGCCGCAGAACATCCTTTTGGGCGGCAAGCACCAGAAACAGCAGGGTACCAGCATGGCCTCGCCGCACATCACCGGGGTGGTGGCGCTGATGCTGCAAAAGAATCACAGGCTCACTCCCCAGACGGTGCTGAATATCCTCACCGCCACCGCCCGGGTGGACGGTTGGACCGGGACCACTCCCAACTACGAGTGGGGCTACGGCCGGGTGAATGCCCTGGCGGCGGTGCAGGGCGTCATCAGCGGCATTGAGCCGATAGACCCGCAGGTGCCGGCAAGCTACGAGCTGGAGCAAAACTTCCCCAATCCCTTCAACCCCAGCACCAACATCCGCTTTGCCATTTCCCAGGCCGGGCCGGTCAAGCTGTTAGTATATAACGTTTTGGGACAGTTGGTCGCCACCCTGGTGGATGAACCGCTGGCCGCCGGAAAATACCAGGTGGATTTCGACGCCAGCCAGTTGGGCAGCGGCGTCTATTTCTACCGGATCGAAGCGGGAAGCTTTAGAGAAGTAAAGAAAATGTTGTTAGCGCGTTAAGCCCGAATTCTTTCAATTCTACCTCCCGAAGGCTCGAATCCCTTCGGGAGGTTAATTAACCCACCTTAATATTGCGAAGGAGAAATATTATGTATAATCGGTTCGGATTTTTGATGAGTATGTTGGCGGTGCTCTTTCTCACCCTGGGAAGCCAGGCGCAGGTTCCTAACGGCGGGTTCGAAGATTGGACCGCGGGGAATCCGAATGGCTGGTTAACCCCCAATGTGCCGGGTTTTTTTACACCCATCACCCAATCAGCCAGTAGCCACTCCGGCAGTTCCGCCGCCCGGGGGGACGTGGTGGATTTCTCCGGCTTTCTCTTTCCTCCCTATATGATCGCCGGAGACACCGCGCAGGGATTTCCGGTTTCCCAGCGTTACGCAAATTTTAGCGGGCACTACCAGTTCTCCCCCCAGGGTACGGATGCAATGTTTGCCTGGGTAGTTATGTATAAGGATAGTATCGGCGTCGGCGCTGGCTACTCTTATCTCCCCCCCGCCACTTCCGGTTATGCTTCTTTTGACATTCCCATCCAATACATAAGCGGCGAGGTGCCCGATAACTGTTATATCGAAATCTTTGCCGGGGATACCACCGGAACCATCGGAGGCACTGCCGGAACTTTCTTCCTGGTTGACGACCTGACCCTCTCCGGCGTCAGCGGCATCGACCTGGTGTTGGATCCGGCAGTTCCGGCAGAATATGCCCTGAAGCAGAACTATCCCAATCCCTTCAACCCCTCTACCACCATCGAATTTTCGCTTCCCGCGGCGGAGAATGTTTCGTTGATCGTTTACAACTCCCTGGGGCAGGAAGTGGAACGGCTGGTAAGCCAGCAAAGAATGGCGGCCGGCACCTACCGCCTGACCTGGACCGCTGAAAACCTTCCCAGCGGGGCCTATTTCTATCGTTTGATTACCGGCGATAAGGTGCAGAGCCGGAAAATGATGTTGATGAAGTAAATTGCGATGGATATAAAACAGGGCTTCCCGGGGCGGGAAAACCATCGGGAAGCCCTGTTTTCATAAAGAAGCGCCAATTTGTATGAAGACGTCCCGCGCCCGGATCCGGAACCCCAGGAATTCGCGCTATCGAAACCTCGTTATCGAAAATTTGAGCGGCGGCGATACCGATCTGGCAACGGATTGCATTGGGGAGTTGTTCGCGCGGAACGAGGAGGAGAAGTTCTGGCAATTACAACGCTACATTTCTAAATATAATTTGCCAATATTTACCGCCCTTCCTGTTCTATATAATAGAAGCAGTTTTAAAAGTTTTTTACCTTGCTAATCCGCTTTGCCTGCCTAAATTTAGGCCGTCAATTTCTGGCGAAAGGGAAGGCATGCGCAAAAAGAGATTTCTGCGGAAGCTCTGGATGGGGCTGGGATCGGGCGCGGTGGCGAGCCTGGGAGTGTGGATCATGACCACTTTCGGGGCTTTAGGAGAATTTTTCTACAAATTCGAGGCCGCCACCTACGACTACCGGGTGCGCAAGATCATCGAACCGCCGCAGAATCCCATCGAAGATATCATCATCCTCGACATCGACGGGCGCACCCTGAAAGAGTTAGGCTCCTTCAGCCAGTGGCCGCGCACCTACTGGGCGCAAATTCTGGAAACCCTGAAACGCGCTAACGCCCGCATGGTGGCCATGGACGTGCTCTTCGACCGCAGCAACCGCTTCCCGGAAGAGGACGGCCGCTTTGTGGAGGCGGCGCGGGCGCACGGGAACGTCTTCACCGCCTTTGTATTGACGCCCATGGACGTGGATAACTTTTTAGAGGCCATGGCTTCCGAGCCGGCCGGTTTTCAGGCCGACCGTTTCCGCCTGGAGGTGCCCGATGAACTGATTTTCCGCTTAGACGCCATCGACCGCATGGAGCCGGAATTTCCGGAGTTGCACAACGCCAGCGCCGGGATCGGCGCGGTGAACCTCTCCCCGGATAAAGACGGCATCTCCCGCCGGGTTCCCCTCTTCCTGCGCTTTAACGACCACGTTTATCCCACCCTGGCGGTGGCCATGGCCATGCGGGAATTGGAGGTGGAGCAGCTGCTCTGGCGCCCGGAGCGCCGGGAAATGGAGCTGCTGACCCCCTCGGGCTTCTCGGTGCGCATTCCCACGGACGAGAAGAGCAAAACCCTGGTCTATTACCACGGTCCCTTCAAGACCTTTCGCTACATCTCCTTTTATAATCTATTCAAAGAAGAAGTGCCCCTGGAATTTTTCGCCGGCAAAGTGGTCTTCATCGGCGCTTCCGCGCCGGGCCTGGGCGACTTCCGCTCCACCCCCTGGCAGCCCAGCTTCCCGGGCGTGGAGGTTCACGCGAACGTCTTCTGGCAGATTCTCAATAATCACTTCATCCGGGAGATGTCCAAAGGCGGGCAATTTCTGTTCATCCTGTTAATCGGGGTGTTTGCCGGGCTGGTATTCGCCTTCCTGCGCCCGGTGGGCGGGGTGGTGGCCAGCGTGGCGGTGTACGGGCTGGCCTTTTTGACCGCGTGGCTGGCGTTTGCCCTGAAATTCCTCTGGCTCCCGGTCATCGCGCCCTTTTTGGCCGTGCTGTTCACCTACGCCATTCACTACGCTTACCGCTACCGGGTGGAGGAGCACGACAAGCGCGAGATCAAGCGCATTTTCACCCACTACGTTTCTTCCAACGTGGTGGATGAGCTCCTGAAAAAGCCGGAGCTGGTAAAGTTGGGCGGGGAGAAAAAGCTCTGCAGCGTGCTGTTCTCCGACCTGGCCGGGTTTACCAACCTCTCCGAAGCCACCCCGCCGGAAGATCTGGTCAAACTGCTCAACGAATACCTCAACGAGATGACCCACATCGTTTTGAAGAACCAGGGAACCCTCGATAAATATATCGGCGACGCGATTATGGCCATTTTCGGCGCGCCCATCGACGTGGAAAACCACGCCCTGAAAGCCTGCGCCACCGCGCTGCTGATGCAGGAAGGGTTGGAGAAAATCCGCGAGGATTGGAAGAAACGCGGCCTGCCGGACCTGCACCAGCGCATCGGCGTCAACAGCGGGCCGATGGTGATCGGCAACATGGGTTCGAATATCCGCTTCGATTATACCGCCATCGGCGATTCCGTGAACTTAGGCGCCCGCCTGGAAGGGGCGAACAAGTTTTACGGTACCGGGATTATGATCAGCGAGGAAACGCACCGGTTGGTGCAGGATGAAGTAGTTGTGCGGCAACTGGATTTGCTGCGGGTAAAGGGAAAGCAGGCACCGGTAAAAGTGTATGAATTGCTGTCCCTGAAGGGAAACGCGCCGGATGGAAAAATCCGCGAGACGCTGGAGTATTTTCAGCAGGGATACGAAAATTACCTCTCCCGGAACTGGCAGCACGCCATCAGCCAGTTCGAGAGCGCCCTGCAGATCAACCCGGCGGACGGCCCTTCCCGCCTCTACATCGAGCGCTGCCGGGAATTCCTGAAAACCCCCCCGGGCGAGGAGTGGGACGGGGTGTACGAGTTGAAGGCGAAATAGAAGTTCAAAAACTGATCTGACCGCTCGCGCCGATCCCCGAAGGCCGCATGGGCGTTAACCTTAGCGATTTTGTGTACAAGAATCGGGGTTACCCCCCCCCTGTTTTTTAAGAACTTATCTTTTCCCCGATATAAATGTCGGGGCAATTGATGAATAGCCCCGCGATTTATCGCGGGGGTACGAAATCCCTTTAAAATCAAGGGGTTTTAACCCCGATTGGTGATCTTCAGGCGCTAAGGTTAACGCCCATGCCGAAGGCCGGGATCGGCGCGCGATGGGGGCGACGCCCTGCATCGTAATTCTCGTTGCCGAAATGCCCTGGCTATCTATCTTTTTGGAAGGTTAGTTTGACGCTGGCCAACTGTTCACGGGGGTCGGAGACGCCGCCCCTAGGGCAGAAAATTCATCCAAAGAGTGGTTGATATTGGTGATAAAATCCCTTACAGTTCTCTCACGCGAAAAAAAATTCCCGGAAGGAGTTAGATATGGCCGATGCCTTGAAATCCGCAAAGGTTAAAACTTCCCAAAAGAAAAAAACCACCGCCAAACCGGTTCCCCTCGAGAAGCGCAGCGACGTTACCGTGGATGAACTGGAGCGCCTGTCGCTGCCCTACCCGGCGGAATTGTATAACGGAAAAGTGGTGTATAAAATGGCAAATCTGGCGCATGGGATTATTCAATCACTTATCGGTGCAAGGATCAGCATATACTTAGAGAAAAATAGAATCGGTTACGCGATGTCCGAAACCAATTTCCGGCTCTGGCAGGATCGTCCCCGGGAGTCGCGGATTCCGGATATCGCATTTATCAAAAAAGAGCGCCTGCCGGAAGACCTCTACCGCTTCCGGGCCCTGGCCCCGGATTCAGCGGTCGAAATCATCTCCCCTGACGATAGTTTCTTCAAGGTAATGGAGAAAGTGGATGAATACCTTTCCGCGGGAACCCAACTGGTCTGGCTGGTCATTCCCAATACCCGGGAGGTGCTGGTGTGCACCGCGGAGCGGAAATACTCCGTTCGCGACCGCTTAACCGCCCCGGGGCTGCTGCCCGGCTTTGAATTGCCGGTGGATGAAATTTTTGAAGCGCTTCCCGCGCCGGCCAAATCCTGAAGGTTTAGTCCAGGTACTGGTACGCCGCCAGGGTCAGGAAGTCGGTGAATTCCTTGCTGCAGGACAGATTTTCCATGATTTTGGCGGCCAGCTCGAATTTGCGGCTCTGGTAGAGTTTCTCCCCGAATAATCCTTTGATCTTCTCCAACTCCTCGGGCACCATGGCGCGGTACATCGCTGCGGAAACCTTGCGCCCATCTTCCAGCGCCGCGCCGGGATGGTTGATCCACTGCCAGATTTGCGCCCGGGATATCTCCGCGGTGGCAGTGTCTTCCATCAGGTTGTAGAGCGCCGCCGCGCCGTTGCCTTGCAGCCAGGATTCGATATACAAAATCCCCACGTTGATGTTCAGGCGCAACCCCGCCTCGGTAATCTGGCCTCCCGGCACCTGGAAATTCAATAAATCTTTGGCGCTCACCCGCACTTCTTCGCGCAGCCGCTCCTTCTGGTGCGGTTTGTCGTCCAAAATACCGTCGAACACCTTTTTTACGTGGGGAACCAGGTCCGGGTGCGCCACCCAGGTGCCGTCGAAGCCGTCGCCGGATTCGCGCACCTTGTCTTCCCGCACCTTTTCCAGCGCCACCCGGTTCACCTCTGCGTCCTTGCGGCTGGGGATGAAGGCCGCCATCCCGCCGATGGCGTGGGCCCCCCGGCGATGGCAGGTTTTTACCAGCAGTTCCGTATAAGCGCGCATGAAGGGAACCGTCATGGTCACCTGGGCGCGGTCGGGGAGCAGGAAATCTGGGCGGTTGCGGAATTTTTTGATGATGCTGAACATGTAATCCCAGCGCCCGGCGTTCAGCCCGGCGATGTGGTCGCGCAGCTCGTACAAAATCTCTTCCATCTCGAAGGCGGCCAGGATGGTTTCCACCAGCACCGTCACTTTAATGCTGCCGCGGGGGATGTTCAACGCATCCTGCGCCCGGTTGAAGACCTCGTTCCACAGCCGCGCCTCTAAGTGGCTTTCCAACTTGGGAAGGTAAAAATAGGGGCCGCTGCCCTTGCCCAGCAGTTTTTTGGCGTTATGGAAGAAGTACAGTCCGAAGTCGAGCAGCGAGCCGGAGACCGGTTCGCCGTCGATGCGCACTTGCTTATCTTCCAAATGCCAGCCGCGCGGGCGCACCATCAGCACCGCCACCTTCGGGTTTAGCTCGTAGCGCTTGCCCTCCGGGCTGGCAAAGGTGATGGTGCGATCGATCGCGTCGCGCAAATTGAGGTGCCCCTGGATCACGTTATACCAAGTGGGGGAATTGGCGTCCTCGAAATCGGCCATGAACACGGCGGCCCCGGAGTTGAGAGCGTTGATCATCATTTTGCGCTCCACCGGGCCGGTTATTTCCACATGGCGGTTCTGCAAATCCGCGGGGATGGAACCTACCCGCCAGGCGGGATATTCCCGGACCTGCCGGGTTTCCGGCAGGAAATCGGGCAGTTTGCCGGCGTCGATCTCTCTCTGCCGCTCGATGCGTTTCCGGAGTAATTCCAGGCGGCGGGGGTTGAACTCCCGCTGCAGTTTGGCGATGAATGTTAAGGCGTCCGGAGTGAGAATATCTTCGAACTGCTCGTGCAATTTTCCTTTGACCTCTACTCCGGCAGGTAACTGAAGCTTGCTCATGGGAACGTCTCCTTGGTTATCGGCGAAAGGGATTCTCTTTTATTGTGCAAGGGTATAACTTGACGTTTTTATTTTGGCGATACGGGGGAATGGGGAATAAGGTATAAGTGCCCTATACCCTAAAAAATCGCACATCATGCCCGCTTCCAGTATTTCATCGATAGAATATAAGGGTTTGAGCTGGCCAGATTCAGGGCCGGCCCCGGTAGCCGCCGGGGGTTTCCGGCGTATAGAGGCCGAGCCACTGAAAAATATTCCGGAAAAGCTCGTTGACCAGGTCCAGAAAATTATAGCCCAATACCGCATATAGTAAATAGACGGCAAAAGCGAAGGTCAAAAATGCGCAGATAATAATTAGCCCGGCGTCGTAGGGCTTCGGGCTTCCTTTTACAATTCTCTCATAGGATTTCTGTAAAAACATGGCCGCCAAAAAGCTGATAAAAAATGCTGAGCCGGTGAACCAGACGTCAGAATAACTTCTGACGTACGTAGCAGTTCTATAAATAAAACTTACGAAATAGGCCGCGGAAGCAACGGGCACTAACAATTGTGCGGGGAAAATGAATAATAAAAGATAGTTCCCTTTGAAGAAAAGATTGTACAACATTATCAAAATCATAACAAGGCCAAAAAGGGCCAAAAGGCGAATAAACATAATCCCGCTTTGAATCAGGGCGAAATTGACCATGGCTTCCATAGGGGCGATCCTGTTTTTCTATCTCGTTGGCTGTCTCTAAAACAGACGGGAAAAGCCAGACAAATGAACCGTTATCAAACCGTCATTCATTCTCAAAACAATTGCCGGGATTGTAAAGGTTCTCGATCATCATCTCGAGGCGTCTGGTTTGGGAAAGTAAATCATGTAGAAAAAAACGATTCTCCTGGTTCTTCTGAAGCGATACGTGCGCTGTTGCGCTGAATCCGAATTAGCGCTCCCTTCCGGGAAACCGTTAAACAAATTGACGGCATTAATATAAGAAGTTTTTGTCTTAAATTACAGTGAAATTTTGACTTGTGCCCTTAAATCCCGGGGCGCTTTCCCCGGGTTATTTCTATACCATAAAACCTGCGCCGGTTGGAAGAGGTGTATAAATTATGCACATAATTGCAGAGCTTGCCGCGCTTCCCCTGTGATTCGTCTCTCCACTTCCCCGTTTAAGCAGGCCGGGAAGGACGCTCTCCAGGCCGATGTATTAACATATCGTCAGAAATTTTGCATTGATAACCGTCAAAAAGAAGATTTGGTATTTCATTTGCCTTCTTTTTTACCTTAAAATAACGCCGCGCAGGCTGCCCGTTTTCCGCGCGACGTATTGATGACAGGGAATCATTCCTCAACATAAGCTTGTTCATCGTGATGATGACAGATTCCGGGCAGAATCGAAGAAAGGCTGTCCGTTTAGATAACTCAACTAACAGGAGTGTCCAACATTCCCGGGAAAATAAAGGAGAATGAATGATGAAATATGCTTTTGTGTTGCTTGCCCTGCTGGCGCTGGCGGGATGCGCCGATAAGGAGAAAGTCGCCCAATTGCAGGAACAGAATACCCAATTGGCGGCGGATTACGATCAACTGCGCCAGGAAACGAGCGCGAAAGATGAATTTATCCGCGAATATACCAGCACCATCAACCAGGTTTATGAAAACCTGGAGAAAATCCGCGAACGGGAAGGCTATATCGTCAGTTTTTCACAGGACCTGGAAACCAAAGGCGACGTGGCGGTAAAGGAGAAGATCCTGAGCAATATCAGCAGCATCGACGCCTATTTGCAAAAGAGCAAAAAGAATTTGCGGGAGTTGCAGGGGAAATTGAAGGCATCGCAATTGAAAACCGCGGAACTGGAGAAAATGGTGGAGAGCCTCAATCAAACCATCCTGCAAAAAGAACAGCAGATTGCTGAGTTACGGCAGCAAGTAGAGCAGTTGAATGTCAAAGTAGCCCAGGTAGAAGAACAACTTTTGCAGAAAGAGGAAATGCTGGAAGTACAGGGCCAGAGGCTGAATACGGTTTTCTACGTCATTGGAACGGAAGACGAGCTTAAAGAAAAGGGGATCGTCGAAAAAACAGGCGGTTTTTTGGGGATCGGAAAGACCACGAAATTAGCGGATAATTTACAACCGGAATATTTTACCCGGGCAAATGCAGCCAGCGTGGGCAGCATCCCGATTTATCGCCGGATTGACAAGGTCAATATTCTCTCGCCCCACCCGGCAGAGTCTTATCACCTGCTGGAACGGGAAGGAGACGAAACCCTTCTGGAGATCGTGAAGCCGGAAGAATTTTGGAAGATGAAACACTTAGTGATCCTCTGCAAAGGCTAATGAGGATCGTCGGTGGGAGTTAAAGAATCGGGAGATTCTCATCTCCCACCATATTTTTAACCCGTTGATTAGCGAAGTATCCGGCAACCCCTCTGTTTTTCTCAACCCTCTTTTATCTCTCGCATCCATATTCCATCTCCAGGCAGGGCAAGGTTCCGCGCCACGCCCTGCTTCTCCTCTGCCTTAACCGGCCTGGTCTTCGATCATCGCCGGTATTTATCCCTTCTTATTCCAGATTTAACAGCTTTGCAACACCGCCTCAAGCAGGAATCAATATCGCCCGGTTATTTTACCGCTGTAAATGATCAGAATTAACAATGAAAGAAATGCAGCGGATTGACCGCAAAAAAATCACAAGGAGAAAACAGATGATGCAGTATCCGGAATTTGAAACAGGAGTAGCCGAAACGATGGCCGCCAATCCGGCGATTTATGTGGCCGGCTGGGAAGCATTAACCTGCCCTTCGCGGGAAAAAACCCGGGAATCCGTAAGCGTTCCCGCTCAAGAATCCTGCCGCCGGGAAGGTCTCGATCCTTTTAAGGGGATGATGATTGCCTTGCTGCTGGCGGTTCCTTTCTGGATGGGTGTGGGGGTTCTACTGCTCAGGTAAAAAGGCAAAAGTAGGAAGGCAAAAGTAAAAAGTATGATTACACTCTTGCTTTGCACCTTTTTTTTTCCTTAACCAGACCCAATCCCCTGCGGCGATTTTTTTTCACTCCCTCTTTCCCGGATAGTTTTGTAAGTTTACCGTATCCGAATCAACGCAATGATCAACGGCAGGCTTACAAACGGAATTCCGGAAAGGGAATTTTAAGATGAAAAATATTGTCGAGGGAGTTTTAGAAGTGATGCCGGAAGGCCAGGGCTTTCTGCGCAACCCCAGTAAGAATTTCAATATTACACGCGATGATCCTTATGTTTCCGCCCAACTGATCCGCCAGCACAACTTGCGGGAAGGGTTGCTGATCAGCGGGGAGTTGGGCAGCCCCTCCAGGCCGGGGCAGAACGCGCCGCTGGCCCGGGTAGTGAGTTGCAACGGCCTGCCGATTGAACAATATCCCTCCATTTCCGACCTCAAATCTCTCACCAGCATAGATCCCGAAGAAAAATTGGTGATTACCCGGGACAACCGCGACCTCACCGGGCGAATGATCGACCTGCTGATTCCCATCGGCAAGGGGCAGCGGGGGATGATCATTTCTCCCCCCAAAGCGGGGAAGACCACCATTCTCAAACACATTGCCCAGGCGGTGCTGCAAAATCACCCGGAAGTGAAGGTGATGATGCTGTTAGTGGATGAGCGCCCGGAGGAAGTGACCGATTTCCGGCGCGACCTTCCCGGCGCGGAAGTTTTCCACTCCTCCGCGGACCAGGACGTGGAAAGCCACCTGCGCATCACTTCCCTGACCATGAACACGGCGACCCGGCGCATGGAATTCGGGCAGGACGTGCTGGTGCTCATCGACTCCCTCACCCGTATGGGGCGGGCTTTCAACAAGGACGCGGATTCCGGCGGGAAAACCCTCAGCGGGGGATTGGCGGCCAACGCCCTGGAACTGCCCCGGCGCTTTTTCGGGGCAGCGCGAAATATCGAGCACGGCGGCTCCCTGACCGTCATGGCCACGATTTTGGTGGACACCGGCAGCCGGATGGATGAGGTGATCTTCCAGGAATTCAAGGGAACCGGCAACCTGGATTTGGTTTTGTGCCGGGAGTGCGCGGAGCGGCGGTTGTACCCGGCCATCAACATCCGCGAATCCGGCACCCGCAAGGAGCAGAAAATCCTCTCCCCGCAGGCGTTAAAGGAAAACCACGCCCTGCGCCGCAAGGTGGCGGAGCTGAAAGCGCCGGAGGCGCTGGAAGTGGTGATCGGGGCGCTGAGGTAGGAGTGCAAAATTTATTTTGCACTAAAAGTATTCACTAAAAGTATTCTTAAAATCTTGGTGCAAATTAAAATTTGCACTCCTAAAAATCATCCTCCTCCGCTTCCCGCAGCACATAGGTGCGATATTCCGGGTATTCCCGGAACTGCTCCGCTAATTTCTCCCTGCCTATTTCTTCATACAACTGATGAAAGCTGGAAAAAGGGTAATCCTTTAAATTCTCCACATATCCGTGTTTCACCGGGTTCCATAGCAAGTAATTCATACGAATGTAATATTCCCGCTCATCGCGGGGGCAATAATCCCAGTAGTTCCACCACACCGGTTTTTTGCAGCGAGTTGCTTCATGAATATAGGAAGCGGTGCTGCCATGCAGCCGTTTGAAAATCAGTGTTAAGTCCGATCCCTTACGGCTTCTTCCCAGAATATGATAATGATTATCCAGAATGACCCAGTGGTGCAATTCCCAGAAGAATTCATTGAAGTAGTCGCGGATTTTCCTAAGCAGCAATTCTTTCACCCGGGGTTGCTTCAATAAATGGCGTTTTTTATAGATCGCGCCAGTGATAAAATATGGCGTGTTATCCAGAAATAAATGCGCCGGGCTGTGCGGGTGCCGCTTTAGCATTGTAATTTTCCTCATATTTGAATATTGTCAGAAGAGAGTGGCTGAATATAGGAGTGCAAATTTCAATTTGCACCTCATTTTCTGAGTCTTGTGCAAAATAAATTTTGCACTCCTGACTTCCTCTCCGTAATTTCACGGCGATATCCGCGACGAAAACACGAGAAGCGATAGGAGTGCAAATTTCAATTTGCACCTCATTTTCTGAGTCTTGTGCAAAATAAATTTTGCACTCCTGACTTCCTCTCCGTAATTTCACGGCGATA
>CAZFVV010000029.1:0-33339 GCA_964522165.1 uncultured Calditrichaceae bacterium | reverse complement strand
TTGTGCAAAATAAATTTTGCACTCCTGACTTCCTCTCCGTAATTTCACGGCGATATCCGCGACGAAAACACGAGAAGCGATAGGAGTGCAAATTTCAATTTGCACCTCATTTTCTGAGTTTTGTGCAAAATAAATTTTGCACTCCTGCCTTCCGTTCCGTAATTTTACGCCGAATTTCCGCTACGAAAACACGAAGGAGAGCTTCGCCATGCAATTCACCCCCCCGTTTCCTACCTTAGCGCAGTTGAAATCCGATTACATCCGTTCCGATATTACCTACCACCGCGCCCGGCAGTTGTTAGACATGGAAATGTGCACCCTCACCAGCAGCGACGGCGTGCATTACCGGGCGGCGGTGGAAGACCGCTTCGAGGATTTCACCGTGGACGTCAGCCTGGAAAATGATAACCTGGGCCACAAGTGCACCTGTGCCTCCCGGCTGGATTGCTGCCATCACGCCGCCGCCGCATTGTTATTGTTGGAAGAGGAGCTCCGCAAAGATCGCGCTGCCCTGTACTCCGAAAAGGGCGAACCCTATACCCGCGAAGAGATGATCGAACGAGTGCTGAAGGAACGGGAGGAGCGCGCCGGGAAGGAAGAATTCCGCATCACCTTTGCCGATAACGTGTACGGGGTGCACCAGCTCAAAACCGCCGCCCAGCGGGTGTACGAGATCACCATCCGCGATTTCGACCGCCGCACCGGCTACTGCTCCTGCCCCGATTACCGCACCAACAAATTGGGAACCTGCAAACACCTGATGGCGGTCTTCCGGGAAATCCAAAAGAAGCTGCCGGTCAAAAAGCTCACCGAAACCCAGCCCTATCCCTTCGTGGAGATTTACTGCGATCCCCTGAACGATTACCACGTCACCTATTTTTACAAGGGGAGCCTGACCGTGGAGATCGCTTCCCTGTTGGAAAAACACTTCAAAGGCAACGGGCACATCCTGCCGGAGCAGTACCCCCAATTCGTGCACTTTTTGCGGGAAGCGGAGAATATCAAAAAAATCCTGGTGCGCCCGGAAGTGCCCCTTAAATTGGACAAATATTTCGAGCGCGAGCTTTACCAGCGGCTCTCCAGGGAGATCGCGCCGGATTTCGGGAAAATCAAGGCGAACCTGTTCGATTACCAGAAAGAGGGTATCCGCTTCTCCCTGTTCAAGAGCGGCAATATCATCGCCGACGAGATGGGGTTAGGCAAAACCTTGCAGGCGATTTCCATCGCAGCGCTGAAAAAAGAGATCTACGGGCTGAAACGCGTCTTAGTGATCTGCCCCGCTTCCCTCAAATTCCAGTGGAAGAAGGAGATCGAGCGCTTTTCCGACGAGAAAGCCCTGGTAGTGGAAGGGCTGCGCAAGGATCGCCACGAGATTTACCGCGCTTCCGAGGCCTATTTCCTGATTACCAATTACGAGGCGGTGATGCGCGACATTACCGTGATCATAAAAAATCCCCCGGACCTCATCATTCTCGACGAGGCGCAGCGGATCAAGAACTACACCACCAAAACCTCCTACGCGGTGAAAGCGATTCCCAAAAAACACGCTTTGGTCATCACCGGCACTCCCATCGAAAACCGGTTGGGAGACCTCTACTCGATCATGAATTTCGTGGACCCGGAAATCTTAGCCCCGCTGTGGGAGTTCTCCATGAACCACTGCTATTTCGATAAAACCAAGAAGGAGCGCATTACCGGGTATTACAACTTGCAGGGCTTGAAGGAGCGGCTAAGTCCCTGGTTAATCCGCCGGGAGAAAAAGGAGGTGCTGGACCAGTTGCCGGACGTGCAGGAGATTACCGTGCCGGTGCAACTGCACCCCTACCAGCTCGACATGCACGCCGGGTTTGCCCGCGCCCTGATGCCCTACCTGCAGAAAAAACACAAAACCGTGTACGACATGCAGCGCATCCAGCAATTGCTGATGAGCATGCGCATGGTCTGCAACTCCTCTTTCCTGGTGGACAAAGAGACCCATTACTCCCCCAAATTAGATGAGTTGCAGGAAATTCTCTTCGAGAAATTGGACATTACCCGCCCGGGGAAAAAGGTGATCGTGTTCTCGGAATGGAAAACCATGCTCTGGCTGATCGAAAAGATGCTGAAAACCAACCGGTTAGGCTCGGTTACATTGAGCGGCGAAGTGCCGGTGCAGCACCGCGGCAAGCTGATCGATGAGTTTCGCAGCAACCCGGACTGCCGGGTATTCCTCTCCACGGAAGCGGGCGGCACCGGGCTGAATCTGCAATTTGCCGACACGGTGATCAACTTCGAGCTGCCCTGGAACCCCGCGAAAAAGAACCAGCGCATCGGGCGGGTGCACCGCATCGGGCAGGAAAGCTCCAAGGTAACCGCCATTAACTTAGTGGCGCGGCAGAGCATCGAGGAGCGCATTCTCGACGGCATCGTGCTGAAAGAATCGCTTTTCGAAGCGGTGCTGAACGAGGGCAACCTCACCGACGAGGTGGATTTCTCCCGCAAGGGGCGCTCGGTCTTCCTGGAGCAGGTGGAGCAGTTGGTGAAGCCCTTTGAAATGCCGGCGGAGGAAGAAGCGGAGGCGCGGGAAGCGGAAGCGGAGGCGCTACGCGAAAAACCGGCTGCCAGAGACCCGCTCTCCCCCTTTGGAGACGACGAGTCGGTTGCCGCCGCGGCAACGGTTGCAGAGCCGGTAACCGCGGAAGCGGCCGCCGCCCAACCCCCGGCGGAAAGACCGGCTGCCGCGCAAGTGCAACCGCAGGAACTGGAGACTACCCTGAACCAGGGCTTGCAATTCCTCAGCGGGTTGATGAAAATGGCCACCGGCAAGGAGTTGCTTGCTCAAGAGCAGGCCATCTCGGTAAACAAGGAGACCGGCGAGGTGGTGATGAAGTTCAAATTGCCGGGGTTTTGAAGGGGGTTGTACTCGTTGCGGTTTAGAATTTGAGTTCGCATCGACCGGAGTGCAAAGCTTCAGCTTTACAGCGATGCTAAAGCATCAAAAAATCACCCTAAACGAGTATAGAGCGCTATTCCACCACTAAGGTAAGGTCCAAAACCTCCTCCCCGCGTTTTACTTTGAAGGGAAGTTCCGTGCCGGGGGCGAACTCCAGCAGCAGAATCCAGATGTCGCGCAGGGTCTTCATCTCCCGGTGGGCGAATTCAGTGATGCGATCCCCTTCCTGCACCCCGGCTTTGGCAAAGGGGTAGCCTTCGTAGGCGCGCGCGACCAGCACCCCCTCTTCCGAGGCGCCGGCGTGTACCTTTAATCCAACCTTGTACTTGCGCCGGCCTTCATAACCGATCTCTTTGACCTCGTCATATAACTGGTCTTCTTTGTGCCGCTCTAACATAGTCCGTAGCCGACCCAGGGTTTCGGGATCATTCCCGGAATCCTCTAAGATCGCGGCATACAACTCCAGTTTGGGAATATCGGAGGAATAGGAACCCCGGTAGTCAAGGTCTTCAGCCCATAAGGAAGCTTTCAGGGCGCTGACCGCCCGCTCGTGGTCGCCGGTTTTGTGATAAAACCGGGCGGCCAGGAAGTTCAGCTCCCGGTCTGATGCTGCCAGCGAAAGCGTCTCTTCGATCAGGAGCTTTCGCTCTTCCATATTCATACCCAGAAAATCCGCGCCGGTGATGTCCTGCTCCGCGTCGGCCCGGCGCACCAGGCTCACCAGGGCGCCCCCGGCGGAGTTGACCGCCCGGATGCGCTGACTCTCATTCTGTTCGGGAAGCAGGCCAATGGCGGTGCGCAGGGCCGGCAGGGCTTCCTGGTAGGCTTTTTTCTCTAACAGATATTGCCCTAACACGCTCCAGTATAAGGCATTTTCCGGTTGGAGCTGCGTTGCTTTGCGGAGAAGTTCACCCCCTTTTTCCGCCTGCCCATCCTCGCTTAGTAACCATTGCCCGTAGCGAAAAGTTACCTCGGCGTCGCCGGGGGCGAGGCGGTAAGCCTCCTCGAATAATGCGGCGAGGCGCGTCTCGTCTTTCCAGTTGATATCCTGGCGGAGCAGGCGTGCGAGGGTGATCAGCACCCCGGCGCGCTCCGCTTTCGATTGAGTGAATTGCAGCAGCCGGAAACCGTCTAAGGTCAGGGTGGTAATGTTTGTTCGCACTTCCTCGTTGTCGGCGGTCATGGGCCAGTCTTCCACCTCGCGCAGCAGGCTGCGAGCGCGCAGCAGAAAATACTGGCGCTGCAAGTCCAGATCATTGGGTTTGAGGGCCAGCGCCTGTTCCAGGGTGTGCACGGCGTAGTCCAGGTTGTCGAGTTGCTCGAACTGCGCCGCGGCGGTTTTGTAGGATTCGATGGTCGCCCGCTGCTCCTGGCGCTCTACGACAAAGAAATACCCTTCGCGCAGGGTGTAAAAAAGGCCCAGGAAGGTGGTGAACAGGCCGATGTACATCGCCCCCTTCTTCAGGGCGGTCTCGATTTTGGGGGGAGCAGACTTTTCTAACATCTCGCCGCAATGCCGGCATTTTTTGGCCTCCGCATGGATGGCCTCCCGGCAATAGGGGCAGGGCTTTTCCGGGGTGGGGGCGGGGTTGGGGGATTGGGGGAGTTCTGGGGTCATCTGCTTGAACGGTAAAGGTTATGATACGTGGACTGTCGCAACCGGTCTTTATTAAAAATCCTCTTTTACTCACAACGCTATTTTTCCCAATCTTCCGTCTTTAATCCTTTGACTCTTTTGAATTCACGGGTATTGTGAGTAACCAGGATTACGTTGTTGGCTAATGCGATGGATGCGATCAATAAATCATTCGGTCCGATGGGAGTTCCGGCCTTCTCTAAGTTAGAACGAATCTCGCCATATTTCTCTGAGGCTTTGTCATCAAATGGCAGTGAAACAAATCGATCTATAAATTTATGAACTTTCTCCAAATTTTCGCTGGGTTTCGCACTCTTTTGAGCGCCATAAAATAATTCTGCCTTAACAATGGAGCATACCACTGTATCCCGGGGCTGTTTTGATCCCAATCTTTTCTTGATATTTTCAGATGTTCCATTCAGGTATTTGATGCAGCTATTGGTATCCAGCAAGTAAGTCATCCAATCGCCTCACGTGTTTCATATTCCCCCTGTTTCCCGCGTTCAATGGGGGCATCTGCCAAACAACCGTACGTTTCCCGGATAAAGCTATGCCACTCTGCCTGCTCTTTTGGAAGTTGCTTACTGATGGCCTCAGTTTGTTCGGCAGCTTCCCCTGCCGGCATTTCAAGCGCTTTAATGATCCGGTATAAAATCTCTAAATGATCATCTTTGAGGTTGTCAATTTCTGTTTTTATTTTTTCTTTGGTAATCATTAGGCTCACCTCTGCTCTTTAGTTTAGAACCCGTGTTAAAAATAGATTGTTTACTATTCTTCGCATAAAATCTCCTGTTTAGCGTACCAAGAGGGATGGAAGAAATAACCTGTCGCATTCCCCTGTTTTTGATCCGAATTAAATCCGCCAGGTGAAAATATCGAAAAAACGTAGAGTTTGCCAATGTTTTTTGTGTTTCGGTTTGTTTGTTGAGATAATAGTTTCCCGGGAGTAGGGGTAGGGGCGGCAGGGTTGGGGGTTATGGGGCCTTTGGTCGTCCTTGGCTTTTCTCTTACAGGGGTTCATAAACACTTGGAATATCATGTTTCGGTAACTGGTTATCTTCCATTGCAATGACGATCAATTCACTGGCTACATTCAACTGTGCAGTTTTTTCACGCGGTGCTCATGTATAGGAATTAGATTTACTGAACCTATTTACCCACCTGCGATGCACTGTAACTTATCGACTCATTAATTCATTTATTCTAAATGCAGCCAGAAGTAATGTGCCAACTACTATCAATGCTACAACGATTGAAATTGCTGTTAGTAATGCAAAAAGAGCTTTAGAACTATCGCCTATAAATATCCAATTATAAAAAGAAAGGCATGTGCACAAAAAGCATATTCCGATTGAGATAATCACCCTATACTTTAAACGCCAATAGTCTTTCCATTCATATAGAATTTTATTCGTTTCACCTGACGGTTTTAATATTTTCCAACTATACTTCACTGAAAACATCAATAACATTCCTGGAATAGTCGGTATATACTTTAACCATGACTCGTTTGATAATAGTTTCTCCCCAACCATCAAAAAATAGCTTTGGAACTCAACATAAAGAATCGTTATAACTATTATCATTAATAGTTCTGGGGAAACAAAGATTATTCTTATTATATCAAGAAATTTTCTCATTTCATTAGTGGTTTAAGTAACGTTCGTCATTAATGTCTTCAAATATTTTTTTTACTACTTTATAAAGTTCTTCATGGTTAGGAGTTTTATCAAATGAGAAATTCCTATTTGTTTCCGAAGTCCTTATTACGACTATATTAGCTCCCTGTTGTCCTTTGACCAGTCCTTTACCATAACCGTCAGCAGCCATAAGAATTGCAGCATCACCTATTGGTAATTCTTTGGCGATTATTTCCTTTATATCTTCTGTCTTATCCGCGACAATCTCAACATATTTCGGCAAATCAGTTTTTATAGAACTATCACGTGAGTTTTCTTCAACTATTTTCATCTTGTCTGTATTTCTTCCATCGAGATATTCCTTTAAACTTTTCCACAAAACTCCGAATAGTGGATTAGGTGGGTAAACATCAGCATCAATTTTTAAGATTTTTTCTAGTTTTGACAATTTCATTGCAAAAGTTCGTAGATCCGTAATCATTTCTATCGCAACATCTACAAATAGATTATCAAAGGTTTCTTTAATAATTTCAGCAAACCTTTTTGTAAAAACCTGATATTCAATATGATTCCAAACGTTTAGAAATGCGATACCTGAGAATTTGGGTATAAATAAAAAGGGGCTTACTGCGATTCGGAGATTAGGTTGCTCTCTAATAATTTCAGCATGTTTTATTGGGTCTATAGCTATTATCTCAGCGTCAGGAGCATACTTACATAAGCGACCAAATAAGTATTTTTCGTCTTCAGTGCCATATTCTTCAACTTCAATAAAAGTCCAAGCACTTTCTCTTTTTGAGATAGATGTTGGCCTTTTAATCGCACTAGTTAATTCTTGGGTAGTCATTCCCATTTTGACAACCCTTCCGAGATAGTAGATGCCCTTCCTATGCATGAATTCTCCACATCAAATTTTTAGCAGATGCTTTTTGTTACTATCTGAAATATTTGGAAAGATAAAAATATAGTCAAATTTTGTAAAACTGATTGAAATGTTTTCAAGAAAACCGTAAATCATCCACGCTCTCATCCCCACCTTTCTAATGTTCGGCGGCAGCCACAATTTAATAAAGGATTTTCAGCGAAGAAATTTATCGTTTAAAAAACGCTAATTTCAGATACTCGCGCTCAATGAACTTACCCCTGGTGGAAGGCTCCGTCGTGAGCATCTTGAAAAACTCAGAATATAGCATTGAGGAGGATCGCACGCTCATCCACACCCTTCAATCGACTGCCACGCATATTTCCCCCAAATCCCAATCTTGATAAAAATTCCCCATTGAAATTTTCTTTTTTTTGTGTATCTTGTCTATATTTGCAAAAAAATTTCGGTTGTTGCGGATCTATGAAACGATGGTTGCGGATATCTTAAATAAGATTCAAACCCGGGAGGCGCTGGCAGAAACGCGCCGACACTTAGCAGAACAGGGCAAAACCGTGGTGTTTACCAACGGCTGTTTCGATATTCTGCACCGCGGGCACGTGGAATACCTGCAAAAAGCGCGGGAAATGGGCGACGCCCTCGTCGTGGGCCTGAACAGCGACGCTTCGGTCGCCCGCCTGAAAGGAAAAGGCCGCCCGCTGTTGCCCCAGGAAGACCGCGCCTATTTGCTGGCCTCCCTGGCGGCGGTGGATTTTGTGTGCGTCTTCGAGGAGGATACTCCCCGGGAGCTTATCCAAATCTTGCAGCCGGACCTGTTGGTGAAGGGGGGAGATTATCAAATTCAAGAAATCGTGGGCCGGGAGACGGTGGAAAGCCGCGGCGGGCGGGTGGTAACCATCCCCTTAACGCCGAACCGTTCCACCAGCGACATCATCCGCAAAATTGTTACGCTGACGAAACAGGGAATTTTCACTTAAGCAGAAGGGACCCAGGCGCATGAAGCAGTATCTGGTATTGCTGTTGTTGACTATCATTCTCGTCTTTAATTGGGGTTGCAACCGGCTTATTTTCAAAGAGCAGCCCCCCGAATCTCCTCCCCCACAAAGCGAAGCATTGCCGGAGCAAGCGTTGCAAACCGCGGCATCCTACCTGGATTTGGCGGAGAACCCTTCCGAAGCCGGCGATTCTCTCAACCCCGAATACTACTATCTGCACGCCCTGGAAGCCCTGGACAGCCTCTCCGCCATCTACGGTGAAGATTCCTCTCTAACGGCGCTGCGCCGGCAGATAACCCTCTCCTTTGATGACTACCTGAACCAGGGAGCGGCGGAAACCAGCGACACCCTCACCGCCGACATGGTGATGGAGGATTTGAGCGACATCTACAGCGAAGAAAACGGCAGCGCGGCTTTTTTTACCGATTCTCTCCAGGCCCTGGCGCTCGACAGCATTCCCATCGTTCTGAATAATACCGTGGAAAAAACCATCCGTTATTTTACCAACGGAAAGGGGCGAAAAGTTTTCAATACCTGGCTGCGGCGCGCCGGGCGTTATGAAGCCATGGTCAAAAGTATCCTCCGGGAAGAAGGCGTGCCGGAAGAGTTGTTCTACCTGGCCATGATCGAGAGCGGGCTGAATCCCAACGCGCGCTCTTACGCCCGGGCGGTGGGCATGTGGCAGTTTATCGCCGGCACCGGCAAGGCCTACGGGCTGAACCAGAGCTGGTGGTACGACGACCGCCGCGACGTGGCCAAGGCCTCCCGCGCCGCCGCCCGGCATCTGCGCGACCTCTACCAGCGTTTCGGGGACTGGAATCTTGCCATTGCAGGATATAATTTCAATCCCAACAAGATCGAAAAACGCATGAACCAGTACAACGTCAGCGAGTTCTGGGAATTGCCCCGGCTTCCCCGCCAGACCCGCAGTTACGTGCCCACCTACCTGGCCGCAGTCACTATTGCCAAGAATCCCCAACAGTACGGATTCGAGGTTATCCCGGAAACCCCGCTGCAATTCGATACCGTTACGGTGCGGGAGTGTGTGGATTTGAACGTGGTAGCGGAGGCCATCGGCAGCAGTTTCAAGGAGTTGAAAGACCTCAACCCCGCTTTGCTGCGCTGGTGCACGCCCCCGGACGTGGAAAAATGGGTGCTGAACCTTCCTCTCCGTACCCGGGAGACGTTCGCGGCGAAGTACGACGCGCTTCCCAAGGAGAAGAAGGTAAGCTGGCTGCATCACCGCATCCGCCAGGGAGAGACCCTTTCCACCATTGCCCGCAAATACGACGTCAGCATGTCCGAGATTCAGCGCATCAACCGCCTGAAGGGCACCATGATCCGCGCCGGCGGCGACCTGGTGATCCCGATTCCCCAGGGGAAAGAGCATTATCAAAAATATCTCGCTTCCGAAAAACCGCAGCCCCGGAAATCCTCCAATGCAGCGGCCCGGAAAGCGCCCGCTCCCGCCCGGCAGCCCCTTGCCGAGGTGAAGGGGCGGGAAAGACATCTTTATATCGTGAAAAAAGGCGACTCCCTGTGGGACATCGCCATGGCGCACAGCGTAACCGTGAGCGATATCCGGGAGTGGAACGGCCTGGAATACACCCGGCTGATCAAACCCGGCCAGGAGCTAATTCTCTGGCTTCCGCAGGATGGCGCCCCGCAAGGCGGCAGGACGGAGGGCGGCGCTGCGCCCAGACAACCGGAAGCCTTGCTGGCGCAGGCGGAGAGAGAACCGCTGCGCTCCGCTGTTGCAGGAGGGAATGGCCGGGAAACTATCCATACCGTACGCTCCGGGGAAACCCTCTGGAACATCGCCCAGGAATACGAGGTGAGCATTAGCGACCTGAAACGCTGGAATGGCAAGCGGAGCAATACCATTCATCCCGGCGAGGAGTTGAAGATACTCAAGTGAGTAACCCATTTTAGACCTGCCAGATGTATGTAAGGCATTACTCCCTCATCTACTTTCTGCCCAAATATCTGGCAAGTCTGCCCGGCGACGCTAAGAAATCACACATAAAAGTTTTACCCCCATCAGAATTTTTTTTGACAATACCCCTCTAACCCGCTATATTTGGCGCTACTTTAGAAAAGGCAGGAGACCCCCGGAATGAGGAAGATCGGCATACTGTTCGGAAAGGAAGAGACCTTTCCCCCCGCGTTTGTGGAGCGCGTGAATTCCAAAAACGAACCCGGCGTCAGCGCCGAGTTCGTGCGCATCGAAAAAGTAATCCAGGGTGTGGCGGATGATTACGCGGTGATCATCGACCGCATCTCCCAGGACGTGCCCTTTTACCGCGCGTACCTGAAAAACGCCGCCTCCGCGGGGGTCGCGGTGATCAACAACCCCTTTTGGTGGAGCGCCGACGATAAATTCTTCAATAACGCCCTAGCGGAGATGGTCGGGGTGGCGGTTCCCCGCACGGTGCTGCTGCCTTCCCATTCCCGCCCGGACGATACGGAAGATAAATCGTTCCGCAACCTCGCTTACCCGCTGGACTGGGACGCCATCTTCGATTACGTGGGATTTCCGGCTTTTTTCAAGCCCTTTGCCGGCGGGGGATGGAAAAACGTCTATAAAATCCACAACCGCGAGGAATTCTTCGAAAAATACCACCAGACCGGGCAGTTGGTGATGATGCTGCAAGAGGAGATTCAGTTTACCGAGTACTATCGCTGTTACTGTTTAGACTGCCGCCAAGTGCGCTTGATGGAATACGACCCCAAACAGCCCTATCACCAGCAATACGTGCAGAATCCCAAACCCATCGAAGCAAAGATGAAGAAGAAGTTGGAAGACGCGGTGCTCAAGCTCTGCGCCGGGCTGGGCTACGATTTCAACACCGTGGAGCTGGCCATTCGCGACGGCGTTCCCTACGCCATCGACTTCGGCAACCCCGCGCCGGATGCGGACGTTCGCTCCGTGGGAGCGGACAACTTCGAGTGGGTGGTAGAAAACGCTGCCAACATGGCCATCGAACGCGCTAAAAAATATAAAAAAGGGGCTATGAACCTCACCTGGGGGAAATTTATTACCGAAGCGGTGCAAAACCGGCGCGCCAACGCCCGGTCGTTGAAAATGTGATGCAACTTTTCGCCACCAAGGCTCAAAATCGCAAAGGTACACGAATGAAATTTAGACCTTTGTCTGATAGAGAAGAGTACATTGCCAAACAAATTGTGGACGCAGCCTATACAGTAACACAAAAAATTAGGACCCGGTTTGCTGGAAAGAGTATATGAAGCTTGCTTTTGCCACGAACTGTCAAAGCGGGGTTTACAATATCAACGACAGGTAGATTTTCCAATCGTCTATGATGAGATCGTTTTTGATGAGGCATTGCGCCTGGATGTTCTGGTGGAGGATTTGGTTATTTGTGAACTCAAAGCAAAAGATGAAGTGAACCCAATCTGGAAAGCCCAGGTGCTCAGCCACTTAAGGTTATTAGGTAAACGCCTGGGGTTTCTGATCAATTTCAACGTGGTACTCATCAAAGATGGCATCAATAGAATAATTTTGTGATACTTTGTCGCTTGGCGACTTTGTGGCAAAACAAAAAAATAGAGCAAGATAGACCTGACTCATTATAAAAAGTGAGTGATTTTCTATGGGCGATAAAAAGTTGTTCACCATCGGCATCGAAGAAGAGTTCCAGATCATCGATCCGGCAACCCGGGAACTGAAATCCCATATCCAGCAGATCATCGAGGATACCCACGAGCCGCACCTGGCGCAGCAGTTGAAACCGGAGCTGCACCAGTCCGTAGTAGAGCTGGGCACCAAAGTCTGCGCGGACATCAAAGATGCCCGGGAGGAGCTTTACCGCCTGCGTTCCGAACTGGCCCAGACCGCCATCAACTCCGGGATGCGCATCGCCGCAGCGGGCACCCACCCTTTTTCCCACTGGAAAGACCAGAAGATCACCGAGCATCCCCGCTATAAAACCATCATCGAAGACATGCAGATGGTCGCCCGGGCCAACCTGATCTTCGGCCTGCACGTGCACATCGGCATCGACGACCGCGAGCACGGCATCCAGATCATGAACGAAGCGCGCTATTTTGTGCCCCATATCCTGGCGCTGTCCACCAATTCGCCCTTCTGGGTGGGGCGGAATACCGGCTTCAAATCCTACCGCATCAAAGTATTCGACCGCTTCCCCCGCACCGGCATCCCGGACTATTTTGAAAGCTACGCGGTGTACGAAAACTTCCTGAAGCTGTTGGTGAAAACCCACTGCATCGACGACGCCAAGAAAATCTGGTGGGACATCCGGCTGCACCCCTATTTCGACACCCTGGAGTTCCGCATTTGCGATATTCCCATGCGCGCGGATGAATCCCTGGCGATTGCCGCCCTGTTCCAGGCCGTGGTGGCGAAATTGTACCGCCTGCGCAGCCAGAACTTAGGGTTCCGGGTCTATCGCCGCTCCTTGCTGTTAGAAAACAAATGGCGCGCCTGCCGCTACGGGCTGGACGGAAAACTGATCGACTTTGGCAAGCAGGAGGAGGTCGATTGCCGCTCCCTGATTCATGAGCTGCTCGATTTCGTTGACGAAGTGGTGGATGACCTGGGAATTCGCAACGAGATGAACTACATCCCCACCATCTTGCAGCGCGGCAGCGGGGCGGACCGGCAACTGGAAATCTGGGAACAGTCCAACAACCTCAACCAGGTAGTGGATTACATCATCGACGAGACCCATCACGGGCTGGACGTGAAGTATCCCGATTAAAGAAGTGTTCGGGTGTTTTAGTGTTTTAGTGTTTGGGTATTATCGCAGAACGCCGGCATCGCACTAAAATACCATAACACCAAAACACTTGAACACTCACGATTTTAACACCCCCACGTACCCATAAAAGACTGCCATGATCCCGGAAATTCGCGAAAGATTCAACGCCGCCTTCGACCAGCATCGCTACGAGGCGTTTATTCAGGACATCGACCGGAGTTACAAAAACAGCCTGGAGTTCCGGGTTTCGGAGACGCCGCTTTTTTTATCCGATAAACTTACCCGGCAGTTGATCAAAGCCTCCTACGAGGTGATGGCGGTCATCCGGCAAAGCGATTATAAGGAAAAGGCGCAACATGCCATTCCCCCGGGCATGGCGGTCGCCAACGAAGACGCTCATACCACCTTCCTGCAGATCGATTTCGCGGTCTGCCGCGATGAAAGCGGGGAGTTCATCCCCCAACTGATCGAGCTGCAAGGATTTCCCTCTCTCTACTGCTACCAGCACTACTTGCAGGGCAAAATCCGCGAATACTTCCCCATCCCGGATGGATTCACCCCCTTTTTCAGCGGGCTGGACAGCGAATCCTACAAAACCTTCTTCGGAAAAGTGCTCTTGGGCGGCAGCGACCCGGAAAACGTGGTGCTGTTAGAGTTCCAGCCGGAAAAGCAGAAAACCCGCATCGACTTTTACCTCTGCGAAGAGTATTTCGGGATTCGCGCGGTATGCGTTACCAAAGTGATCCATCGCGGGCGGAAGTTGTTCTACCGCCATGAGGGGCGGGAAATTCCCATCGAGCGCGTTTATCACCGCTTTATTTTCGATGAACTGCTGCGCATGAACGTGCAAACCAGTTTTCGCTGGGATGAAGATCTGGATGTAAAGTGGGTGGGGCATCCCAACTGGTTTTTCAAAATCAGCAAATTCACCCTGCCCTTGATTCACAGCCGATATTGCCCGCCCTGTTATTATCTCCAGGATTTAACGGAGTATCCTTCCGATCTGGAAAATTACGTGCTCAAACCGCTCTTTTCCTTCGCCGGGTTGGGAGTGGAGATCGAGGTTACCGGGCAGTTGCTGGACTCCATCAAAGACCGCGATAATTATATTTTACAGCGTAAGATCGAATACGCCCCGCTCATCAAAACCCCCGACGAATACGCCAAAGCGGAGGTGCGGATGATGTTCGTCTGGGACGAGGAGCCGCGGCTGGTCAACAATCTGTTGCGCCAGAGCAAGGGAAAGATGATGGGAGTAGATTTCAATAAGAATAAAACCTGGGTGGGATCGTCCGTGGCCTATCATCGCCCAATAAGGAGAGTATAATGAAAAGAATGTTGACGATTCTGGGTATTCTGCTGGTGCTGGCCGCGGCCGTGGTGGGCGGGGGGGTGGGTTATCTTATGCTCGCCTATCCCAAGGCGCCCAAGCCTGCCGATATTGCCATTGAACCGACCCCGGAAAGGCTGGAACGAGGCCGTTACCTGGCTAACCACGTGGCCGCCTGCATCGATTGCCACTCCAACCGGGACTGGAATTATTTTGGAGGGCCGATCGTTCCCGGCAGCGAAGGCATGGGCGGCGAAGCGTTCCTGGAGGAATACGGTTTCCCAGGCAATCTCTACGCGAATAATATCACGCCCGCGGCTATTGCCGATTGGAGCGATGGGGAACTGGTGCGCGCCATTACCAGCGGGGTGAGCAAAAACGGGAAACCCCTCTTTCCCCTGATGCCCTATCCCAATTACCGTAAAATGGCCAGCGAGGACGTGTATGCAATCGCGGCTTATATCCGCAGCTTAAAACCGATGGAGAACCAGACGCCGGAGTCGAAATTGAATTTTCCCCTTAACCTGATCGTGCGCACCATCCCCGGCCCGGCCGATCCCCAGCTCCTGCCCGACCCGGCCGATACCCTCGCTTACGGCCAGTATATGGCCAACATCGCCGCCTGCGGCGCTTGCCACACCCCCATGGAAAAGGGTGAGCCGCTGCCGGGGATGGCCTTTGCCGGGGGCAACGAATTTACCCTTCCCTTTGGCACCATTCGCTCCAGCAATCTCACCCCGGACCCGGTTACCGGCATCGGCAGTTGGAGCCGCCGGTCGTTTATCGAGCGGTTCAAAGCCTACGCCGATTCCTCTGCTCGCCGCGTTCCGGTCATGCCCGGTGAATTCAACACCGTAATGCCCTGGCTGGTTTACGCCGGCATGAGCGAGGAAGACCTGGGGGCGATCTACGCCTATTTACAGACGCTGCCGCCGGTTCAACACCAGGTGGAAAGGTTTACGCCGAAACCCTGATTTTTCGGGAGCGATTTGGCCGTCCCCCATGCCGAAACGGTTTCATAACAATTCCGCCAGGGAGGCCAAATTCTTCTTGATCTCCAACCGGATAAAACCGCTATTGACATTCTCTTTTCCGATCACCGAGAGATACGCATCCTGCCCGGGGACTTTGTAGAGGATGAAGATCCGCTTTTCGAATATCAACTCCGCAAAATTCAAACCCGCTCCTTTTAGAAATCCGGCGGATTTTTCAACCGCCTCGACCAGCGCGGAGACCTGGCTGCCTAACTCGGTGATCATTTCCGGGCGGTCGGAGAAATTCCCCTCGTAAAAAAACGGAAAGCCGGCCCGGGAGTGCAGGAGCGCGTGTTCCACGCCCCCGGCTTTGTAAATCTTCGACAATATCTGATGAATGCGCCGCTGGCGTTGCTGCTTCTCTTTTTCCTGAACCTGCCGGGCGAAGTCGGACTTTTCGTCGATCCGGCGCATGCTCTCTAACAGCAGGCTTTGCCAGCCCCGGGAGATGGTCTGCCGCTCGGGAGTCTGGTTGCGCAGCACCGTGAACTCTCCCCCCTTCCAGCTCATCATGTGGTAAAATGCCGGCTCCCCCTGGGAGTGCGCGGTCTGGGCGTGGATGATGTTCCCCTCCTGGAAAAAGATCGTTCCCTCCTCATCTTCGCCCTTGATGTGCAGGGCGGAGGTCAATCTCCCTAAACAATTAAGCTGGATAATATCGCTGAGCTGAAAATCGGCCACGCTGCCCTTGAACCCTTTTTGTTCCTTCAGCGCGTCGATGATGAGCTGGCGCAGGTCGTTTATCTCGAACGGTTTTTCCACGTAGCTGAAACAGCCGCGCTCGGTGGCCGCTTTTTGTACGTCGGAAGTGCCGTAGGCGGTCATAATAGCCACCTTGGTTCCGGGATATAGCTCTTTGATCTTTACCAGCAGTTCCAGCCCGGAGACTTCCGGCATGCGCACGTCGGTAATTACCAGGTCGAAGGGCACCTGGTTGAGGATTTCCATGGCTTCCCGCCCGGAATTCAGGCAGGTAAGCTCGAAAAGCTCCTTATCTTTGGAGAGCTTTTTGGAAAGGCTCCAGGTTAAATCTTCTTCGTCATCGACGATGAGAACTCGTTTGGTTCGTTCCGGCATGGTGGTTGAGCGCCTTCTTGGCCGTTTGTTTGCCTGACATGCTCAGCGCGGTAGGGGCAGCCAACTCACGCGACCACCCTTGATTTTCTCGCTGGACGCTTCGAAAATCTGTCCCCTCCTTATCTAAGGAGGGGAATTTAAGTAGAATTAACCGCCTACTGCCTACAACCTAGTTCACTGAAAAGCCTCTCGCTACAGCAGCGAGCGGATATCCTCCACCCGGTCTAATTTTTCCCAGGTAAACTTCGCTTCGGAGCGCCCGAAATGGCCGTAGGCGGAGGTTTGCCGGTAGCCGGGCGTTTGCAGCTTCAGATCCCGCATAATGCTGCGCGGGCGCAGATCGAATACCTTTCGGATGATCTCGACAATTTCCCCTTCATCGATGTTGCCGGTGCCGAAAGTCTCGACCATGATCGAGACCGGGTCGGCGTGGCCGATCACGTAAGCAATCTGGATTTCCAGGCGCTCGGCAACCCCGGCAGCCACCAGGTTTTTGGCCACGTGGCGGGCGGCGTAGGCCCCAGAGCGGTCCACTTTGGAGGGATCTTTGCCGGAAAAAGCGCCCCCGCCGTGCCGCCCCATCCCCCCGTAGGTATCCACAATAATCTTGCGCCCGGTTACCCCGGTATCGGACACCGGCCCGCCGATGGTCCAAACCCCGGTGCCGTTGAGAATATAACTCTGCCCGGACAGTTGAAAGGGCAGGCCGTATTTGCGAATCAGGGGGTCAATAATTTGCTGGTAAATGGTCTCTTTTACCTGGTCGTTGGTGTAATCCGGGTGATGGGGAACCGCCACCACCACCTTTTCGATGGAAACCGGTTTCCAGTTCCGGTAATGCACCGTAACCTGGGATTTGCCGTCCGGGCGCAGAAAGGGGATTTCTTTGCTCAATCGCGCCTCGTCGATGGCGCGGATGATCTGGTGCGCCATGGTAATGGCAAAGGGCATGTATTCCGCGGTTTCGTTGGTAGCGAAACCGAACATCATCCCCTGGTCGCCCGCGCCGCCGCTGTCCACCCCCAGGGCGATCTCCGGGGACTGTTTGTGGATGCGGTTGACGATCTCGCATTTATCATCGTAATCCAGGGCCGGGTCGGTATAGCCGATCTCCCGGATCGTTTGCCGCGCCAGGGCCAGGTAGTCGATCGAAGCGCCGGCAGGGATGGAAACTTCCCCGGCCAGGGCGGTGAAGTTCTTGGTAACCAGGGTTTCCACGGCGGCGCGGTTATGGCTCACGTCGCCTTCCATTTGGTAAATCGCGTCAACAATGGTATCGGAAATGGTATCGCAGAGTTTGTCCGGGTGGCCTGCGGAAACCGATTCGGAAGTAAATAAAAAATCACCTTTCATTACTAAATTCCTCCGCTAAGGGTTCTTGACAGTCAATGATGGGTTATAATCGAGCTTTACGGCAACGTAAAAAAGGACGGCTAATATAACCATATTTGCCCCCTGTCTAAAGGGGTAATATTATTTTCTGAAATTCGGAAACCGGGGTTTAAAGAATGCATTCTCAATCCCCTACTTTGTGCGATAAGTCATCCGCCCCTGCCGATCCGGGTTTAGATTGCACGGTTGAAGCGTATCAAACGGGCCGGTTGCAATTAGAGCGCAATGGAACAGGGTTGGGAGAATGATCCGCCATCGCGCGGCGAGAGACGCATCCGGCAACGGTTTTAAAGGAGAAAGAACCAACACAGGAAGGGATTCCGAAATGGCCAGGTCTTCAAAATCGTCCATCATCCCCATTCTTTTTATTCTCATCAGCGCAATTCTGCCGGCGCTCGCCCAGGTAACCTACACCTGGAACGCCGCCAGCGCGGATTGGGATTCCGCGGCGAGCTGGCTGCCCGCGGGCGTTCCCGGCCCGCAGGATACCGCGATCATCAATTCCGGCGCGGCCACCCTCAACCGCGACGCCCAGGTCGGCGGGTTCATCCTCAACGCCGGCATCCTCACCGGCGGCGGGTCGCTGCGCGTCAGCGGGGCGATGAATTGGGCCGGGGGGCGGCTGGAAGGAAGCGATTCGGTGATGGTAGCGGCGGGGGGGGCGCTCGCCATCACCAATGCCGTTGACATCGAAGTGAACGGCAAAGTGCTGCACCTGGCCGGCAACGGAAGCTGGTCCGGCAACGGAAAGCTGCGCCTGAAAAACGGGGCGGTGGTGAGCACCGCCGCCGGGGCAACCTTCGCGCTGCAAAGTAATGCCATTTTAGAAATGTCCACCGGGGGCGGCAGCATCCGCAACTCCGGCGTTTTCACCAAAACCGCCGGGGGCGCCGCCACGGATTTGACCGCGCCGCTCATCAACCAGGGAACCGTTAGCGTTTTCAGCGGAACCTTGCAGTTGAAAGGCGGCGGCAGCGCCAGCGGGGGCGTTTTTGAGACCGGGAACGGGAACGTGCTGGTGTTCAGCGGGGGAACGCACGATCTGGACGGGGTCAATTTTACCGGGGGCGGGACGGTTCAATTTCCGGATGCGACCATCAATGCGCTGGGCGGCGGAATTACCGTCGGGAACGGGGTGAGCGCGGACCTGTCCGGCTCGAACGGAAAAATTCAGGGCGGCGGGCCGGTTACCATTAACGGAACGCTGATCTGGAACCGCGGGATTATCGGCAGCGCCGGCTCCCTCACCATCAACGGATCGCTGCTGCTGGCGGGCACGTTTCCGAAAACTTTGGACGGGCGCTCCCTGGCCAACCACGGCGCCGTTACCTGGAGCGGAAGCGGGGCTTTGCGCCTGCAAAACAACGCGGTCCTCGCCAACCAGGCCGGGGGAATATTCGAGCTTCAGGCCGATGCGCTGCTGGATTTCATCGACCCGGTTGGCGGAATTTTCACTAACGCCGGCGCGTTTACCAAGAGCGGGGGCGTTTCCTTTGCCACGCTGGACGTTTCCCTGGCCAATACCGGCATCCTGAATATCAACAGCGGAACTTTGAAGCTTGCCCGCGGCAGCGACCTGGGCGGAACCATCCAGGTGGCCGCCAACAGCGTGCTGGAGTTCGACGGCGGCGTGCATACCCTGAACAACGCCGCGGTGGCCGGGGAGGGCCTCCTGCAACAAACCAGCGGCACCGTCAACACCAGCGGGGCGGGAGCGAGCATCGCTTCCCCGGCGACATTCCTCTTGCAAGGCGGCCTCTTGGGGGGGGACGGCCCCCTGGCGGTGAACGGCGCGTTTCGATGGAGCGGGGGGACGATTTCCGGAACCGGCGCGCTCTTTTCTAACAACGTATTGAGCATCGAAGGAAACGCGATTAAAATACTGGACGGGCGCACCCTCACCAATGCGGGATCGGGAAGCTGGAGCGGCATCGGCGAGCTGCGGCTGCGCAATAGCGGAATTCTGCTGAACCAGGCCGGGGGCACGTTCGACGTTCAAACCGACGCCATTTTGAATTACCTCACTCCTAACGGCGGCACGGTGCAGAACTCAGGCGCTTTCAGCAAGAGCGCCGGGACCGGCGCCACTTCCATCAACGTTTTGCTGGTCAACAACGGAACCCTTGGGATCAACAGCGGGAGCATCAAATTAGCGAAAGGCAGCAGCAGCGCCGGGGGGACTTTTACCGTCGCCCCGGGCAGCTTGTTAGACCTGAGCGGGGACGTCCACAATTTCGATAACACGCTTTTTGACGGCGGCGGCAGCGTTCAAATCAACAACGCGGTGGTAAACGTCTCCGGGGCCGGGCTTACCGTTGCCCCTTCCGCCGCTCTAACCATGATCCAATCCGGCAGCATTCTGCAGGGCAGCGGGCCGGTGATCATCAACGGAACCTTCACCTGGGACCGCGGAACCCTTACCGGTTCGGGGGGATTCACTGTGAACGGCGTTTTGAACCTGACCGGCACGTTCAGCAAATTTTTGGACGGAAAAACCCTCACCAACGCGGGAATGCTGAAGTGGATCGACCCCGGCGGGCTGCGGCTTTCCAACAACGCGGCCATCGTCAACCAGGCCGGGGCGGTTTTCGACATTCAGACCGACGCCACGCTCCAATTTTTAGCGCCCGGCGGCACGCTCAGCAACTTCGGGACCCTGCTGAAGAGCGGCGGGGCCGGCGCAGCGACGCTGAACGCGCCCTATGCCAATAACGGGGAGTTTTCCGTCAATAGCGGAACCCTGCGCCTGGCCAACGGCGGCAGCGGCAGCGGGGGAACCTTCAACGTCGCGGCCGGCTGCGTGCTGGAATTCGACGGCGGGGTTCACAACCTGGAGAACGCTACCTTCGACGGCGGCGGCGCGGTGCAGCTTACCAGCAACACCGTAAATGTCAGCGGGAGCGGGGCGATTTTTACTCCCCCGCTGACTCTGAACCTGGCCGGGGGAATTTTCAGCGGGACTGCGCCCATCATCGTGAACGGCGTTTTCAATTGGACCCGCGGAACCATTACCGGCAGCGGCGCTTTCACGGTCAATAACCTGTTCAATATCAGCGGCGATAACTTCAAATCCCTGGACGGCCGCACCCTCACCAACGCCGGAACCGCGGCCTGGAGCGGCAACGGGGAATTGCGAATGTTCAACCAGGCGGTGCTGCTTAACCAGGCCGGGGCCACGTTCGATATGCTGAGCAACGCCGCGATGAAGTATTCCACGCCCCTGGGCGGCAGCGTGGCCAACGCCGGAACCATGCGGAAAACCGGCGGGGGTGCAATCTCCAATATTGAAGTCGCGCTGGACAATTCCGGGATTTTGGAAGTGCAAAACGGAACCCTGGCGTTCTGGAGCACCCTGTTCAATGCAGCGAGCGGAACGATTGGCGGGAGCGGCACGCTGGACGTGTCCCATGCCGTATTTAGCAGCCAGGGAAGCCTCAACCCGGGGGCCTCGCCGGGCATCCTGACGGTAATCGGCGATTATGCCCAGCACGCCCCGGGGCAGTTGAATATCGAGCTGGGGGGATTGGTCCCCGGCAGTGGCTACGACCGCCTGGCGGTAAGCGATTCGGCGCAAATCGGCGGGCAGTTGAACCTGGCCTATACCAACGGGTTTGTACCGGCCGTGGGGGATGAGTTTACGGTGCTAACCTACGGGATTCGCAACGGCGTTTTCTCCGGGATTACCCATCCGACCGGGGGAGTTACTTTCACGGCGGATTACACCCCTTCCGGGGTGCTTCTGCACACCATCCGCACCAACATCGTTCCCTCCGCCAATGATGATAATGTAAGCACCGATGAAGACGTGGCCCTGAATATCAACGTGCTGGCGAATGACAGCGACGGCGACGGGGATATCCTGAGCATCTCCGGCTTCACCCAGCCGCAGCACGGCGAGGCTGCCCAGACCGGGGACAGCACGCTCAGCTATCTCCCGGCGCTGAATTTCTTCGGGGCGGATTCTTTCCGTTATTTCGTGATCGATGGTTACGGCGGCAGTGATACCGCCACGGTGCGGATTACGGTGCTCCCGGTGAACGATCCCCCGGTGATCAGCAGCCCGCTGCCGGAGGTCAGCTTTCCGGAAGACAGCAGCGCCACGCTGAACCTCACCCCCTACGCCAGCGACGTGGATAACAGCGTGGAAGAGTTAAGCTGGAGCGCCCAGGTGATTGCAGCGCAGTTTCTGAGCGCAACGCAGCGGAACGCTCTTCCGAACTACGAAGCGGAGCTTCGTACTATAGCCCGTTCCGTCCCCGCGTTCCGGGATCGGAACGAGAAGAGTTCCCCCAATCTTCAATCTTCAATGTTCAATCTTCAATCTTCGACCGAGGTCGATCCGGAGGATTTGCAGATCGTCATCGACCCGGCCACCGGCGTCGCTGCCTTCTCCGCCACGCTCGACAGCAGCGGGGTTTTTACGGTGGTGTTCACCCTCAGCGATCCCGGCGGACTTTCGGACAGCGACACCATTACCGTGACGGTTACCGCGGTGGGCGACCCCCCCTTCGTGGCCAATCCCATTGCGGATCTGGAGTTTGCGGAAGACAGCGGGCCGGCCATCGCCGCGGCGAACCTCCACGAGGTGTTCTCCGATCCGGATCCCGGCACGGTGTTCTCTTTCAGCGCCGTTTCGGATAATCCCGATATTCTGCCGGAAGTGCAGGGGGCCGGCCTGGCGGTCTCTTCTTCCCTGAACTTCTTCGGCGCCGGCAACGTGATCGTCTCCGCCGGCGACGGAACCCGCACTATCGTCAGCGATACCTTTGCGGTTACCATTACCCCGGTGAACGACCCCCCGGTGATCAGCAACATTCCCAACGTCACCTTCCCGGAAGACAGCAGCTACTCTCTCGACCTGGATGAGTGGGTCAGCGACGTGGATAACGGCGATAGCGAGCTTTCCTGGTCGGCGCAGGTGATCGCGGCGCAGGGAACGAATTCCCCCGGCGCAAAATCCGTCAATTTTCAATTTTCAATTTTCAATCCGCAATCCGCCCCCGGCGGAATCGAGGTGGATACCAGCGATTTGCAGGTGAGCATCGACCCCCTTACCCGCCTGGCTACCTTCACCGCCACGCTCGACAGCACCGGCGTCTTCACGGTAGAATTTTCCGTCAGCGACCCGGCGGGATTGGGGGATATTGACACCATGCTGGCCACCGTCACCGGGACCAACGACCCGCCCTTCGTGGTCAATCCCATCCCGGATCTCAGCTTTCCGGAAGACAGCGGGCCGCACCTGGCGGCCGCCGACCTCAATACCGTGTTTTTCGATCCCGATCCGGGCAGCGCTTTTGTGTTCACGGCGCAGTCGGATAACCCGGATATCCAGGTGCTGATTCAGAACGACAGCTTGTGGGTGGATGCAACCCTGAACTATTTCGGTAACGGAACCGCCATCGTCAGCGCGGACGACGGGGTGTTCAGCATCAGCGACACCTTTGCGGTTACCATCACCCCGGTGAATGATCCCCCGGCGATCATCAACTTAGCCCCCGCTTACACCATTCCGGAAGACGATACCCTCTCATTCGACCTGGATACTTTGGCGGCGGACCCGGATGATCCGCTTCCCGCCCTGGGATGGCAGGTGGATCTGCTGAGCAATCCCCCGGTGAGCGACAGCATCCAGGTGCTGCACGATCCCTTCAGCAATGAAATTTTATTTATTCCTGCGCCGAATTTCAGCTTCTCCGGGCAGTTGATCCGCTTTTCGGTCTGCGATCCCGCCGGCGCCTGCGACGTCGATACTGTCGCCTTCGACGTGCTGCCGGTAAACGATCCCCCGGTGTTCAGCGGGCTGCCGGATTCCCTTTCCTTCACCGCCGATACTTCCGCAACCCTAAACCTGTGGGATTTCGTGGAAGACGTGGAGACGTCCGACTCCCTGCTGAGCTTTACCTTTGCGGTCTCCAGCGATTCCCTGATCTACAGCTTCAACCCCCTCAACGGCGCCCTTGCGCTAATGGCGCTGGGCAATTTTGGGGGCGATGCGCTGCTGGAGATTACCGTGACCGACGCGGGAAACGCATCCGCCTCGGAAGATATTATCGTGACGGTGATTCCCCTGGTGGGAATCGCGCCGCTGGCCGGGGGGGAAATACCCCGGGAATTTGCTTTGCAGCAGAACTATCCCAATCCCTTCAACCCCGATACCCGGATCAAATTCCAACTGCCTTCCGCGCAGGCCGTTACGTTGACCATCTATAACGTATTGGGCCAAAAAGTGCGCACGCTAATCAATGAACGGTTGGAGGCGGGCTATTATGAAGCGGTATGGAACGGCCTGAACGAGCAGGGCCAGGCCCTCGCCAGCGGGGTGTACCTCTACCGTATGGAAGCGGGGGATTATCGCACGGTGCGGCGGATGGTGCTGCTGAAATAAATGGCGGGGGAAACGGGCATAGGCGCCGAGCCAGGCCGAATTTCAACCCGCGGAGTTTATACTGGAAACGGTCATTAATTGCGCTTTTTTATCTCTCGCAAAGACGCTAAGACCGCAAAGTATCTATAGGATGGAGCATTTCTTTGCGGGCTTTCTCCGAAGGAGCCGCTTCGCGGGCGGCTTTGCGAAAAAAATTAAGTTTTTGACTGTTCGCAGTATAAAAACCTCAATTTATGCCCGCGTACAGTATAAAACCCCTGTTCTTTTCAGCTACTCTTCCTGTTAGCCACGACTTAAAAGCCGTGGCTATTTATTAGCTCCGAATTCGCCGGCAGTATTATTCATCGCGGGGGATGGGAAATCTATCGCACCGTTTCACGCAAAGCGTTTGACGGTTTTCTCTTTTTCCTGAAATTCAGGGATGGGCGGGGCAGCATGCCCGGCATTGAGCGTCTCTTTGCCGCCGGGAGCGTTGTTTAGCGGGTTTTTGAGCGCCAGCCGGCCTTTTTCCAGAATTTCCCATATGCCTCGGGAAGAATCGTTTCTGGCCAATTCTTCGCCGGATAGGGTGTATAAACACCAGCGCACGGTGTTATGCCAGCGGGGCGCCGCCGGTGAAGAGGGCAGAGGCTGGCGGTCGTAGTCGTTCAGGGTATTCTTTACTTTCAAGCCCGTGGTTTCCAGGAGTTTGGCCAGGGTAGCGAAGCCGCCTAACTCCTGAAGGCTTTCCAGCAGCGGCCGGCGAAACGCTTCTTCCGGGGTGCGCAGGCCGCGAAAATGCTGCGCCAGGTTTGGCGGTTCCTTTTCCGCGGCGGCGGGCAGGTTGCGGGGACGGTAGAACAGGTCCGACCACTCTTTTTGCAGCCCTTTCACTTTAGAGCGGAAATCGGAAACCCGTTCCGCGTCGCGCAAAAATCCCCGCGCCCGGTTGTAGTCGCCTTGCTGAAACGCTTTTGCACCCTCCTCATTCAACTCATTCACCGCGTCTTCAATCTGCTCCAGGAGCGCTTCGATCCCGGCGTTGATATGGTTTTGCGACACCTTGTTCCTCTCAATTTGATGTGAATTCCGGAAATAGAAAAAGCCGGAAACCAAAATGAGAAAAACAATTCCGCGGGATGTATTGCAGGTCAAAGATTCCTGAACCGGTTTTCAAAAACGGGGAACGTATTGCGTATTGCGTATTGCGTAAAAAACGAAATACGCAATACCCCCGCTGCCGCTCACCGACAAAACACCCAAACACGATAACACCATAACACCGTCTCAGCGCTTGAACAGCAGATACTTCGCGATGGTTTCCAACTGCATGTTGGAGGTGCCTTCGTAGATGAGGCCGATTTTGGCGTCGCGGTAGAATTTCTCCACCGGGTAATCTTTGGTGTAGCCGTATCCACCGAAGATTTCCAGCATCCGGGAGGTCACTTTCTCGGCGTTCACGGAGGAAAAAAGTTTGGCCATGGCCGCTTCTTTCATAAAACTCTGCCCGGCGTCCTTCAGGCGGGCGGCGTTGTAAACCAGGGTGCGGGAGGCTTCCAACAGGGTAGCCGCCTCGGCGATCTGGAACTGGATGCCCTGGAACTGGGCAATCGGTTTGCCGAACTGGCTGCGCTCCAGGGCGTACTGGATGCCCGCGTCCATGGCCCCCTGCATCACCCCTAACATCTGCGCCCCGATGCCGATGCGCCCCTCGTTGAGGGTCTCGATGGCCACCTTGTAGCCCTTGCCGATCTCGCCTAACACGTTTTCCTTCGGCACCATGCAATCCTGCAAAATCAGCTCGCAGGTGCTGCTGGCGCGGATGCCTAATTTGTCCTCTTTTTTGCCCACGGTGAAGCCCGGGAATCCCCGCTCGATGACAAACGCGGTAATGCCCTTGTAGCCTAATTCCGGGTTCAAGTTGGCGAAGACGATGAAAATATCCGCTTCCCCGGCGTTGGTGATCCACAGTTTCGCGCCGTTGAGCAGGAAATGATCGCTCTTTTCCTCCGCCCGGGTTTTAAGGCCGAAAGCGTCGCTGCCGGAGCCGGGTTCGGAGAGGGCGTAGGCGCCTAATTTTTTCGTGGTAAGCTGGGGCAGGTATTTTTGTTTGAGCGCCTCGTTGCCCCATTTCATAAAGGCGTTGTTCACTAAGGTATTTTGTACGTCCACGTAGATGGCCGCGGAGGCGTCCACCTGCGCCAGCGCCTCGATCGCTAAAATGCCCATAAAAAAATTGCCCCCGGTGCCGCCGTAGATTTCCGGCACTTCGATGCCCATCAATCCCAGCTCAAAAAATTGGGGAATAATATCCTTGCGGAATTCTCCTTTAGCGTCCATCTCTTTCACGTAAGGTGCAATCTGTTCCCGGGCAAAATCGCTTACCGCGTCGCGGAACATCTGTTCTTCTTCGGAGAGCATGGTAATCGGTTGAAAGACAGGCATAAGACCTCCTGGAGGTTGCGGGTTGGGGTTGCGTGGATTTCGATGAGTTCGAAGCGCAGGGCCAGCCGCCAGTGCATTGTGGCAAAGCCCCAAAGGGGTAAACGCTCCTGCGGAGCACTCCTTTTTTGTGCAAAATAAATTTTGCACTCCTTTTTCAGCGCCGGTTGGCCGTACATTGGGCGCGTACAACTCGATAACGCGCCGGCGACAGCCGCGAACATAGTACACATAACTTAGAAAATATATCAAGGAAAATTTATGAATTCCCCGACCCCGGAAGAGCTGCTGAGAACCCTGGAAGAAGCCCAGGCCGCGTTTGCAAAGCAGGAATACCGGCTGGCGCTGGCGCGCTACCAGTGGGTGGAACGGCACATTCAAGACGACCCGGAAAATTTGCCGGTGATCCAGATCGAGATCGGTTGGAGCCACTACCTCTTGCAGGAGTACCCCGACGCGATCCGCTACTTCGCGAAGGCGCTGCAAAGCCCCGGGCTCAACCCCACCCAGCGCTTCGATTGCCTGCGCCTGAGCGGGTTTTCCCATGAATTTTCCGGCGACCCCGAAAAAGCATGCGCCTTTCTGCAGGATGCGCTGGCGCAGGATATGGATGAGGCGTTGAAACGCTATACCTATTTCGAGTTGGGGAAAATATGCTTCGCACAGCGCCGCCTTGCGGAAGCCAAAGCACCCCTGCTCAAAGCCCGGCAGCTCTTCGGCGCGGGGGAATCCCCCGGGGGGGATCGGGAATACTTGCAAACTAGCCTCTATTACTTAGGTTTCATCGCTTTTTTCGAGGGCGACCCCGGCGGGGCGGAGAAGCTGTTCCGGGAATACATTGAAAAAGCGCCGGATCTCAAGAGCCAGGCGCCCGGCTATTTCGGGCTGGCGCACCTGTTTTACGAACGTAAAGAGTACCCCGCCCTTTTAGACGTGTGCGACAAAATCCTGCACCTCGACGCGGATTTTTACGACAAGGAAACCCTGGCCTTTTTCCTCTGCCGCGGCTACATGGAGTTACAGATGTGGGATGAGTTGGAGATGTTCCTGCCCAACCTGATCGAAACCTACCCGCAAGGCCGCTACCAGGCCGCCTATGCGCAGCTCAAATGGGCGCTGCGCCACCGCCAGCTTCCCCCGCGCAGCCCCGAAGCATAATATTGCCCGGAGTGTGTAAAGACCTCAAAGGTTTCCAAAACCTTTGAGGTCTTTTACGCTTGCCCCGCCGCCCCCAGCGCCTCGCACAGGCGCTGGTATTCCCCTCCTAAGCTGCCGTTGGTGAGCAACACTAAAACGTCTCCTTCCCGGAGGGTTTGGCTCAGGGTTTCCGGGATTTGCGCGTAATCTGTGAGAACGAGAACGGTTTTACCCTGCCCGCGCAGGTCTTGCAGCAGTTTTTCCAGGGAGAGGCGCTCCCCTTCCGGGAGGCGCTCTAAGCGGAAGATGGGGGTGAGGATCACCACATCGGCGATGGCCAGGGCCTCGCAAAGCACATTCTGAAAGACCTTCCGCACCATGGTGTTGGTGCGCGGCTCGAACAGCGCCACCAGGCGGCTGGCGGGTAATTTCTCCTTCATCGCGTTCAGAGTAACCCGGATGGCGGTGGGATGGTGCGCGAAATCGTCGTACACTTCCGCTCCGTGCAGCCTGCCCCGGTACTCCAGGCGGCGCTTCACCCCCCGGAACGTGGCCAGCGCCTGCCCGATGGTTTCCCAACTGACGCCCAAATCGCGCGCCACCGCGCTTGCCGCCAGGGCGTTTTCCAACTGGTACTCCCCGGGAAAGGGAAAGCGGAATTCTCCCGCGGATTTTTCCTTCTCCCGGATTTCAAAGCGGGTCTCCTGCGCGGTTTTGTCCAGAATGCGGTAAGACCACGCGTTTTCCGGCGCGCTCCCGAAGCGCTGCAAGCGCGAATACGCCGGTTGGAGGACCTCCCGAACCGCGGCGCTTTCCGCATTGGCGACCACCAACCCCTGGCCAGGCACAATACGCAGCAGCTTGCGGAACACGTCCTGGATCGTCTCTAAGTTGGGGTAAATATCGGCGTGGTCGAATTCGATGTTGTTGATGATCAGGTAATCGGGGAAGTAGTGCGCGAACTTGGGGCGCTTGTCGAAGAAGGCGCAGTCGTATTCGTCGCCCTCGACCACGAAATACTTGCCCGTGCCTAACCCGATGGATGAATCGAAATTGCGGGCGATGCCGCCGATCAGGAAGGTGGGGGAAAGCCCCGCGGTTTCCAATATCCAGCACATCAGCGCGGTGGTGGTGGTTTTCCCGTGCGTGCCGGTAATAACAATGTTGCGGTGGCTGTCGATGAATTCCCGGCGAATCAGCTCCGGCAGGGAGACGAAGGGCAAACGGCGGTTGAGGATTGCCTCCACCTCCACGTTGCCGCGCGAGAGGGCGTTGCCGATCACCACCCGGTCGAAGGGCTGCTCCAGGTGCGCCTCCGCGTAGCCGCTCCACACCGGGATGCCCTGTTCGGCCAAAAAATCGCTCATGGGGGGATAAATCCCCTGGTCGCTGCCCCACACCTCGTGCCCCTTCTGTTTCAGCAGCGCCGCCAGGGAGGCCATGGCGGTTCCGGCGATTCCTAAGAAATAGTAGCGCATAAATATCGTGTTATGGTGTTCGGGTGTTATAGTGTTCAAGTGTTTTAGTGTTATGGTTTTCAAGTGCTCTGGCGCCCGGGTTTTTTGGGTACTCCCTACTTAACCACTAAAACACCGGAACACTAAAACACTATAACACTCTCTTGCTCTTTCGCAAACGCGCCAGGAAGGGCAGGGAGATGAAGGCGCAGAGCACCTCGAAGGAGCCGGCGACCAGGAAGGTATAGCGAAAGGCTTCCAGGGGTTCGAGCAGGGCGCTGAATCCCGCGAACAGCCCCCCGCCTAACAGCGGCCCGGCCATAAATCCCAGGGATCCGGCCACGTTATAGCCCGCGAAAGCGGTGCCGTGGTTCTCCGCCGTGGAGAGGTCCTTGCACATTGCCAGGTTGGGCGCGAACATCACCGCACTGAGCACCCCGCTGGCGATCATGGCGATGGTCATTCCCGCGCCGTTCAGGTAGCCGTAACTCATGAATACGACTCCGAACAAGAGACTGCCGCTGGCCATCAGCCAGACCCGCCCGATGCGGTCCGACAGGCGTCCCACGAAATAACTCAGCCCCGCGAAGGGCAGCAGGAAAAACGCCAGCTCCATCCCCCGTTGGGCGGGATCGAAGCGCAAAATATCGGTCATGTAGAGCGTGAGGGTGGAAACCACCACCCCAATGCAGAGGCGGTCGATGAACGAATAGGCGTAAGGAAGCGCCAGCCAGTGATTCTGTTTCAACACCGCGACGAATTCCCGCAGCCCGAAGGAAGGATTGGGTTGTTTGCGCCCCGGGGCCAGCGCCAGGGCCAACAGGGCGGTGATTCCGGCCACCAGCGCCGCCGCCCATAATACTCGCAGGGAGTCGGTTTTGGCAATCACCCCGCCCAGCGGCACCCCGATGGAGATACCTAACATCAATACCCCGCCCAGGGCGCCCATCACCCGGCCGGCGCGGGTGCGCCCCGGGCCGGCGGTTTCGGGGCCGGCGCTCAAATCCGCCCCCGCGGCCAGCCAGGCGGACAGGGCGGCGATGTGCATCCCGCCCTCGATAAACCGCGCCAGCATCAATATCAAGAACGAGGGCGCCAGGGCCATGGCCACAAAGCAAAGCGCCTCGCCAAACAGGGCGAAGAAGATAATGCGCCGCCGGCTGCGGCTGCGGTCGATTAGAATCCCGGCGAATGGCGCGAGCAGGATGGAACCGGCCAGGCTGGTGGACATGAAGGCGTGCGCCCAGAAAGGGGCGATTTGAAAGCGCTCGCTCACCAGCTCTTTCAGCACCGGCACGATCATGGTCACCGGCAGCATGGTGAGGAGAATTCCCACCCCTGCCAGTAGAAATTGCGACCGGGGAATACCGGGGGCTTTTACGCCCGCCTCAACGCTGACCGCCGGGGCCGGGGCTTCAGCGGGTTCTATTTCGGTAATGCGTCTTTTTTCCATAGACAGCGATAAAATTCTGCCGAATTTCCCTTCCCTCTTCCGGAGAGTGACAAAACTAAAAATAAATGTGCGGGAATCAAACAGGTTTTAATCTCTGCCGGCCTCCACCGGCCTAAATTAGAATCTAAAAATAGACTTTGTATAATAATTTAGCATTCCGCCCCGGCTCCGGCATGATGTGCTTGACCCAGTTGAGGTGTTTGCGATATTCCGTATCGAGTAAATTGTCAATGGCGAGCGAGAAGGTATGCAGCACCCCGCCGGTGCTAAAATTATATTGCCCGGAAAGGTCGAATACCACGTAGCCGGCGGTCGGTTGCTCGAATTCGCCGCAGCGATTCTGCTCCGCCGCCGCCCTGATTCCCCCGCCGGCGCTTATTTGGCCGGACTGGTAACGAAGGTTCAGCCGGCCTTCCAGCGGCGGGATGCGCGGCAGGGGTTCATTGCTCTCGCTTAGCTCTCCCCGAACGTAACTGAAGGTGCTGCCGGCGTACCAATGATTAAAAAACTGCCATTCCAGGGCGGCTTCTATCCCGGCCATGAGCGCATTCTGCCCGGTAAAACGATATTCGAAGAGCGAAAAAATTCGTCCGCTCCGCTGCCCGGTATTTTGCGGAAAGATATAGTTGTCAATGTCGTTGCGGAACGCGGCCAGGTGAAACTTTCCCCGGGGATGGTTGACCTTAATGAGTACTTCCGTTCCCCATCCCTGCTCCAATCCCAGGTCGGCGTTTCCGATCTCGTAGGTATAAACCGCCAGATGCGGCCCCTCGGAAAAAAGCTCCTCGATGCCGGGAGCGCGAAGAGTGCGAAGGAGAGTTGCGCCTAAGGAAAATACGCCGTTTAGCTTATAGAGACCGGAAACCGCGCCGGAAAATCCGGCAAATTGGCGTTGGCGAACCAGCCCGGCTTCGGTGTTTCTACCCACGTTCTCCAGGGGATCGACTTGTTTGGCGTCGAAGCGCAGCGCCCCGTTCAGGGCAAATTTTCCGAAATAAGCCTCCTGATAGGCGTATGCCGCGCCGGAATACTCCCGGGAGCGGGGGGTGAGGTTGCGCCCGGCAGGGGTGCTATGGTCGCGGAATTCGCCCCAGAGGCCGATTACCCCGTTGCGCAAAAGCCCGTTTTGGTTTAAGCGCGCCGCGCCGGAAAGGTGATGGGTGAGCACGTCGAAGCCGGTTCCGGCAATCTCGCGCTGCAACAGTTCGCTGTATTCGATTTCCGAGTGCCGGTAGCGGGTAAAAGAGTGGCGCAGCTCGATCCTGCGCAGCCGTTTTGCGGCAGGATAAAATTCCGCCTTCTCCTCGATGTGGCGGCGATCTACCTCCACCCTTACCCCGCCGGGATGCCCGGCCAGCGGGTCCGGGGGAATGCCGTATTCCGACTCGTAATAACTGCCGGCAGCGCCGATGTAGCCCCGGGAACTTACGAAGCTGAGGCCGGCGGAACCGTTCAGGGTGTTGATGGCGGTATTCGGCAGATCTCCTTGCGGGGTGGAAATATCCTCCGCATCGCGATAACTGCCGTCGAGGTGCAAGGCAAACGATCCCAGCGGCGCGGCCACGGAGGCGCCCCCGGAATACCCGCGGTTCACGGTTTCCCCCTGAAGGCTCACCGAGCCGGTAACGTGGTGAACCGGGCCGGCCGGCACGTAGCCCCGCTCCACGTTGATCACCCCGCCCAGGGTATTGGAGCCGTAGAGGAACGCCTCCGGCCCGCGGATGACCTCGATACGTTCGGAAGTCAGCGGCTCGATCACCACCGCGTGGTCGGAAGAGGTTGCAGAGAGATCCCCGGTGCGTTCCCCGTCTTCCACGATCAACAAGCGGTCGCCGCCCAGCCCGCGCAGCACCGGCCGGGCGGGGGCGGGGCCCAGGGTTCGCTGGGAAATACCCGGTTCGTAATCAATGGTTTCGGCAATGGTTCGTCCCAGGTTTTGGCGCAATTTTTTACCGCTGATATCGAGCTCCGGTTGGGCGATTTCGGAGAACGCCTCATTGCGCTGCGCTTCTATCAGCACCTCCTGCGATACTACCGGGGAAGGGGACAGCCGGATGAGAATCTCAGTGGTATCGCCGGGAGAAACCCGTACCCGGAACGCCCCGTCGCGGTAGCCCACCCGGAAGGCTTTCAAGGTATAACCGCCGGGGGGAAGGTTGAAGAAGTGAAAACTTCCGTCGCCGTGGGCGGAAAGGGAGCGATTCAATTCCTCGATCAACAGTTGCGTCCATCCTAATCCTTCCCCGCTTTCCGCGTCCACAATTTTGCCGAACAGCGCCCCGTTCTCCGGGAAATTCCCGGAAAGGCTTTCGGCTTCATCGGCGCAGAGCGGGCTAATCAAAAGCAGAAAAGCGATCCCGCTCCAGGGGATCGTTTTTCTAAAAAGGTGTTTTAAGAATCCCGATTTAGGCCACGAAGCCACAAAATCACAAAGTTTCACCAGGAATTTTAAATATTTTTTAGTGAATCTTAGATTCTTAGGGCCTTTGTGGCAACTTTTAAAATCGCTTTTAAGCGTGAACTTGAAAAGTCTCATGGCGCCACCAGGACGGGAATGTCGGGGGTTTCGAATTCCGGGTTGCCGGCGTGCCGCAGCAGAATCTTGAAGCTCGTAGAGCCGGCGGATTTTCCTTCCACTTCCAACTCGTAGATTTTGCCGCCGTGCGATTCTACGACTGCAATGGTGGTGTCCGCCACGGTATATTCCTGGGAATGCTCCGCAGGATCGGGTTGGAAGAAGACGCCCTGGTCGTCAAAATAGTGAGTAACGATATGGCCGCTGGCCTGGCCCGCGGCCACGTTGATTTGGCCGGTAACCACCC
>CAZFVV010000028.1:27557-49972 GCA_964522165.1 uncultured Calditrichaceae bacterium | reverse complement strand
AGGCGGAGTACACTCCCAGGGATACGGCGGTTTATGCCGGGTATTTTTTGCAACACCGCTATGCTATTGTTTACAGCCCCAGTACCCGGATGACGCAAAAGCCTTCCCGGGGAGGGTTATTGGGCGGAACCCGGTTACTGGCGCTGGCGAATCCCTTTAATTTTAATTTTGCCTTTGCCGATGCCCGCAACGGGCTTCGCGGCGTTGAGGATTGGTATTTTCCTCCCCTTCCCTATTCGCAAGACGAAGCGGAAAGCATCAAGACGTTATATCCATCTACCAAAACGTATTACCTGGATAAGGCAAACAAGGCAAATTTTTTCGCTAACGCGGCAAAGTACCAGGTATTGCACCTGGCCACCCATGGCATAATCGATACTACTTTCGAAGATTTCTCCGGGCTGGTTTTGGCCATGGGCGAAGATTCCACCGACGACGGCTGCCTGATGGGCTATGAGCTATCCGGGATAAAACTGGATTGCGATTTGATTACCCTGAGCGCCTGCGAGACCGGCCGCGGAAAGTTAGTGAGCGGGGAAGGCGTTCTGGGCCTGCCGCGCCTGCTGCTGGGCACCGGCGCGAATTCCGTGCTTATGACCCTCTGGAAAGTGGATGACCTGTTTACCTCCCGATTGATGCAGGAATTTTACTACCAGTTTCTCAAGGAAAAATTACCCAAAGCCGACGCCCTGGCGGAAGCGCGGCGCATTATCCTCAATCGCGCCAACGAAGGTGCGCCGCTTTTTTACCAGCATCCCCTGTACTGGGGATGTTTCACCCTGTTCGGCGATCCCGGGGTTGCCCGCGCCGGCCTGCCAACCATTTCCATAGTGCTGTTTTTAATCGGCGCAATTTTGATATTAAGTTTGGGTTGGATATATTACCACCGTTTCCGAAACGCCGGCGCTAGAAGAAATAGCAAAAGAGTTTAACGACATTCCACATACATCTGTTATATTGAGAATATACCCGAATTTCGGAAGAGCATTTGTCTCTTCATCGAGGACGAATATTACCGGAGGAAAGCGCTTATGAAAGTATATGCATTCCGTAAAATTTTGCTGCTGAGGCCGGACGTGCTCGGAATTGCGGCGGGGTTCTTAGGGGCGATTTTTGTCTTTCTCATCACCCTGGTCGGTATTGCCAGCGGGCAGCGGGGCGCATTCATCGATCTTTTCGAAGCCTTATTCTTTGGGTACGGGGTAGGGCTGGGCGGGCTTATTGCAGGAATATTATGGGGATTCCTGTACGGCTACGCGCTGGGATTCGGGATCGCCTACTTTTACGTGTTCCTGGTCAAAAAGCGGATCCAGAAAGAGGCTGAAGAAAGTCCCCTGGCAGAGTTTGACTTCCAGGCCGGCCCGGTTTCCATCATTCAAGAAGGCGTGGGCGCAATCCCCTATACCCTGGCCATTGTGGCCAACCCGGTCATTTACATTCCGGCAGAAAACCGTTTCGAGGAAGACCCGGCCATTCGCGATGAAGCGTTATTTGCCAAAGCGGCGCTGAGGTGCCTGAAAAGTATCGCAGAGAACGATTTGCTCCGGCTGCCGGAGATCTCCAGCCGCTTGAAAATTGTGGCGGTATATGATAAAAGTTTTGAGGTAACCGATACCCACGCCCTGTGCGAAGCATTCGAGCGCGTCACCAACGTCGTCGCACCGCGGGAAGATTTGAACCGGGTAGATTCCTATCTAAAAGCCCGCGGCGTTACCGCAGACGTGATTTTCCTTATTTCCGGCTCCGAAGAGCTCACCCGCTCCTCCGCCCGGTTTAGCGAGGAAGCGCAGGATAATTTGAGCGGCAAAGAATTTCAACTGGTCGGCCTTTCTGCGGCCTCGCCGGTGGTCCGGCGCCATCCCCTGAGAGCCAATTTGCCCGGGGTGGCGGCCATCTCCGCCTGGGATGACCGCTTGAGAACCCCCATGCACGAGTTTGCCCACGCCATGTCCTCGGTACACAACGGTCCCATCCTGGATGAATACGTTGACGAGATTCTCAGCGGCCTGGAATTCGCTGTCAATAAATTATCCCGCGGCGATGAAACCAACCCGGTTCCCACGCTGTTTGCCAAATACGGGTTAACCGGGGAAGAGCTTACCCCGTACTATTCTGACCGCCATCGCCGCGATAAAGAAGCGAATTGGACTTCATATGTGCCGGAAAAAAGGTCGCCGCATGTTTCCTGCACCATGGACCTGGCTTATTATGATTACGAGTTCGACCGGCTGATATTCGATTTCATGTACGACCGCATCATGGCCAAGATGGAGCGCTCCGCCGCTTCAACCGACCGGCCCTGAGCGCGTTCGCTCTAATCAACCATGCAATCGCATTGGAGGAAGCGCATGACCCCTTTTCATCCCAAATTGCGAAAAGCCTTGTTAGAAGACCCGGAGCACCGCCGCCGCGGTTTGACGCCGGCATTGCTGATCCGGTACGAAGGGCTGCTGAACCAGGCTTTTTACGACCGCTACTACCCGGAACCGGAGCATGAAGATTGCTATAGAATTACCGCGGAAACCATTTCGAACGTCGCCGCTGCAAAGCCCCAGATGCCGGATGCCGTCATGTCCAAATTGCAAACGAAAGTCGGGGAACTGTACCATGGGGAAAACGCATTCCTGGAAATGCTAAAAAATCTGCTCGGAAGCGATGATTTCCAGGAGTATAAAGATGTTATCCTGAAATATGCGGACATTACCCAGTGTACGTTGGGAGATCATGCTTTTACCAATTTTAAAAAGAAGAATATACCGGATGACGTTCTAAAAAAACTGGAATCGCTTAAATACCGGCGGGTGCGCGGCAGAGAAAAATTTTCAACCCTGGTGGAAAAAAGCATCGGCAAACCGGCGGCAGACGCCCACGGCGCTGAAATATTAAACGCAGCGATGCGCCGGGATACCCTGGAGGACATCAAGATTTTCCAGGAAACTTATATGCCCAATTTTGAACGCATTCACCGGCAATGGGTGAACGATCAAAAGGCGGCCATCAACGCGCACTATTTTGATTTGGACGTTCGCAGTTTGTTGCGCAGCTCTTTAAATATCCTGAAGAACATTTTTATCGCTCCGTTATCGAAGTTGAAAAGAAAGCAGCCCACTGATGATCTTACCGGGGAAAAACCTCGCGCTTAAACTTGTGTTGGGGGTGGTGGGATGCTCGATGGCCTGGAATTGCGGCGCTCAAAAAGAACCGGATTTATTAGAGAAATTTGTCGAACTCCGCCAAAAGCAAGAGCAGGCGGCGGAGGATACGGTGATCGCCCATCCATTCGAGTTTCGTAAGATTTTCGATGACGCCGTCAAATCCGGGCTTCGGCAGCGCTTTCATAACCGAGCCGACAGTGCGGAGGAGCAGATGGAAATCGCGTTCGAGATTGCGAAAATTTATCAAGAAAAGCTCAACGACCCGTTTCTAAGGAAAGAATTCGATTTTTGCGCCGGGCTTGCCGGAGAGCGGCTGGGCAAGAAAATCCGGCTGGATTCCCTTTATCACCGGGCTTACGGCTTCCAGTCGCGCCTGGAGTATGACTCGGCGCAGTTCATCTACCAAAACTCCCTGGCGCTCTGCCGCGAGATCGGCGACCTGCGGCGGGAGGTCGATCACCTGGTGCAGATTCAAACCATTCTCTATAAACAAGATTATAACCAGCAGGCGCTGCAAGCCGCCTCCGGCGCCCTGAACATCGCCCGGGAGATTCACTATCGCCCCCGGGAGGCCTGGCTGCTCTATGACATCGGAAACGCGCGCATCGAGTTAGGCCAGTTCCGCGAAGCGCTGCAGGAACTGGATGCCGGGTTGGAAATTGCCGAAGCGTTGAGGGATCGCAACTGCCAATTGAGCATTACCTGGCGAAGGGGAATTCCCCTCTGGCTGTTAGGAGAATATCCAGAAGCGCTGAAAGCGCTGAATCAGGCGATTGAATTGAACCGGAACCTGAGCGGGAATCCGGTTCAGGAAAGCCGAATTTATATTGATCGTGGAAACGTTTACCAGAGCATGGGAAACTACAGCCAGGCGGAAAAAGATTACCGGGAAGCCATGCAACTGGTCAAATCGGCCGGGGAGCCGGAGGAAGCGGAAGCCGTGGCGGTGTTGAATTTGGGAGAGTTGCACCGAATTTTGGGCATGTACGAATCTGCTCTGGATAGTCTTTTTAAAGCGGCGGAATTATTCAAAGCCCTCGACAACCCTTTCTACCGCGCCGCCGCTTTAAAAATTGCCGGTGACGTTTACCGCGACCAGGGAGAATGGGAGCCGGCCCTGGGGCAATATCAACTGGCGCAGCAGACCATCATGGAAGGCGAAAAAGCGGGCGCCCGGCGCTCTAAACGCCTGCAATCGGAAATTCTGCTAAATATCGGCGATATTTACCGGGAAAATGGAAGCCCGAACCTGGCCCTGGAATCCTACCGGCAGGCCGGGCGCAATTTTTACGATATCGAATTCCGGGAAGGTATTACGCATGCTTTGACCCGGGCCGGCAACCTCTACCGGGAAGAGGGGGACTTTCGGAAAGCCCTGCAGAACCTGGCCGAAGCGCAGCAGGTGGCCGCGGCGCTCCAAAACCCCTTGTTAGAATCCAACGCCTATTATGCAACCGGCCTGGTTTACCGCGATCAGAAAACCATTGGCGACGCCGAGGCTTCCCTTGCCCGTGCGATCCGCATTGTGGAGAGCGCCCGGGGTAACATCGAAGGGCTGGAAAAAATCACCTATTTTGCCACGATTCAGGATATGTATGATGAGATGATCTTGTTGCAGTACCGCAAATCCGATTATGAGGCGGCCTTTCATTTTTCGGAACGGTCTCGCGCCCGCTCATTCCTGGAAAATCTGCTGAACGCTTCCGCGAAAGAGAAGCTCGATAGCGTTCAACCCTTCCCTCTCCCGGAAATTCAGGCGTCTTTTAGTGATGACCTGCAATTGGTGGAATATAAGCTGACCCGGGATAAGCTGCTAATATTTGTGCTGGACAAAAACCACCTCAGGGCAGTCGAAAGCCCGGTATCCCGCCAGCGCCTGAACGAGCTGGTCTTTCAATTCCGGAAAACCATCGGTGCGGATGATCCGGCTGATTTTTCGAAAAAATTAGCAGAAAATCCGTCGCAACTCTACCGGGAGGAGTTAAGCCTGGCCGGGGAGCTTTACCAGCTTCTTCTTCAGCCGCTGGAAAAGCTGCTGGCGCCGGGGAAAATGCTCTGTGTCGTGCCGGATGAGGTTTTGTTCTACCTGCCGTTTGCAGCCCTGGCGCCGCCCGCGCAAAACGATCCGGTGTTTCTCATACAACAATATACGATCAGCTATGCGCCCGGCGCTGCCATCCTGAAGTATTCGTTGGACCACCGCAAACCGGCGCTTGCGCCTGCCCGGTTGAAACTCTTTGCCGTGGCAAACCCGCTTGCGGATCTTCCCCACGCGGAAAGAGAAGTCGAGAATATTGCCAAACTGTTCTCACATTCGGCTACCCTGGCCGGCGCCGAAGTCCGGGAAGCAGAGGTGCTGCAACATTTAAAACAGGAATATGAGGTGCTGCACTTTGCAACTCACGCCATCATCGATGAGAAAAGCCCCCTGTACTCCTACCTTATCCTGGGGCGGGAGTCCTATTTGAATCCGCAAATTAGCCCGTACCGCTCCATTCACAAAGCAATGGCGAAGGATGACCTGTTGATGGCTTATGAGATATTCGATCTCTTACTGCCCCAATCGCGGTTAGTAACGCTTTCCGCCTGTAAAACCGCCGCCGGCAAATTATACCGGGGAGAGGGGGTGGTCGGTTTGACCCGGGCCTTCATGGCTGCCGGGAGCTCCACGGTTATCACCACTTTGTGGGATATAGATGACCAATATACCGCAATATTGATGGAGGAATTCTACGCCAACTGGCTGCAAAACAAGATGCCCAAAGCGTTGGCGCTCCGGGAAGCGCAGCTGAAAATCATCCGCGACATGCCGCAGGATACGCAGTTCCGGTTTCCCCATCCCCATCGCTGGGCTGCCTTTATTGTGAACGGCGACTACCGGTAAAGAGGGAAGGGCGCTCCTTTTGCCCGTCACAATGCTCTGCGTTGTGACGCAACCGCTGAGGCTCTGCCTCACGTTTTCCACAGTATTCTACATGAGCGTTCTCTTATTACCGATTTCGATCCGATAAACGTTTTAAACAACGCCTGTAAAATCCTCTAACCGTAAAGGAGGCGCAAACCATGAATGGCGATATTTTTATCCAATTTACCCCCGAAAGCACTAAAGGAACCGACCCCCCTCCCACGGATATGTTTTTCAGCAATCGCATCCTGGTGCAGGGCAAACTGCTGGATACCCTGCGTATCGGGTTGGCGATTGCCTTTGCCTGGGCGATCATGTTCCTGCTCATCTCTTTCATCGTCGCGGCTTCCGGGGCGGCCACCGCATTGGGCTTTTTCGAGCTGATTTATCCCGGTTTTTCGCTCGGCGCTTTTACCGGAATTTTGCTCGGCGTTATCTGGAGCTTTGTTTACGGCTTCATCTTCGGGCTGCTGTTAGGCATCTTTTATAACAGCCTGATCGAAAAAAGCGCCATGAGCGGGGAGAGCTACGAGTTGTACGGATAACCTTTGGGTTACCGGGGGGTTAAATTTTGTCAATAATTGCCAATTGTTTGCCATTATAAGCAATGGTGATAACGGTTTTCATTTTTTTCCAAATACCCTATGAAATCGGCGGGCTTTTTCATTATTTTTGGCTTCGATTTTTAGAGGAAAGTATGCCTTGAGTTCTTATACAGGAGCCAGAAAAATGAAACCTGAAGACCGGTTTTTTAGCGAAACAGAAACCACATCGACGATAGACGCGCTCCCGGAGCGCTCGCAACTCGCCGCGGAATACCAGTGGCGATTGGACGACATTTTTGAGAGCGACGTCCGCTGGGAAGAAGCCTTTGCCCGCATTGAAAAGAGAGTCCCGGAATTCGCCGCCTTCCAGGGAAAGCTGGACCAATCCGCGCAAAATCTCCTGAATTGCCTGCAACTGCGCGACCGGGTGCAGGAAGAGTTAGGGCGGCTGTCTCTCTACGCCGGCCTGAAAAGCGACCAGGACACCCGGGTCTCCCAATACCAGGCTTACACCGATAAATCCGCCTCTCTGCGGGTGCGCGTCAACCAGGCCGTTTCTTTCATTCAGCCGGAAATTCTCGCCATACCGGAAGCAAAACTCTATTCGTTTCTGGATGCGAATGAGGAATTAAGCGCCTACCGCCATTTTTTCGAGGATTTGCTGCGCTCCCGGGCGCACGTGCTTCCCCCGGAACAGGAGCGCTTGTTAGCCATGTCCGGGGAAATCGCCCAGGGGCCCTACAACATCTTTTCCATGTTCAACAACGCCGACATCAAATTTCCCCCCATCCGCGATGAAAAAGGGAAGGAGATCGAGGTTACCAAAGGCCGCTACGCCCGCCTGATGGAGTCGCGCGACCGCCGGGTGCGCCGGGACGCCTTTTTCGCCATGTACGGCAGCTACGGAAAGTGGATCAACACCCTGGCCGCGGCCCTTTCCGGCGCGGTCAAAACCAATATTTTCTATGCCCGGGCGAGAAATTACACCTCCGCCCTCGCCGCCGCCCTTGACGAGGACAATATCCCCCTGTCCGTATATGAGAATGTGCTCGATACCGTTCAGCGCAACCTGGAACCTCTGCACCGCTACATGAAAATGCGCAAAAGCATCCTGGGGTTGGAGGAACTGCACCCCTGGGACCTCTCCGTGCCGCTGGTCAGCGAAGTCAAATTCGAGATTCCTTACCGGGAGGCGCTGGAAATCATCCGCGCGGGATTGAAACCGCTGGGGGAAAATTATCTTTCGGTGTTAGGGGAAAGTTTGTCGGAGGGCTGGATCGACGTGTACGAAAACCAGGGAAAGCGCTCCGGGGCGTATTCCTGGTCAACCTACGGGGTGCACCCCTATATCCTGCTCAATTACAACGATACCCTGGATAACGTATTCACCATCGCCCACGAGTTGGGGCACGCCCTGCACTCCCATTTTACCCAGGGGGAGCAGCCCTATCACTACAGCCGCTACACTACATTTGTAGCGGAAGTGGCTTCGACCCTGAATGAAAACCTCCTGGTCGATTACCTGCTCAAACATACCGATGATTCGCAAAAGAAGCTCTACCTGCTGAACCAGTACATCGACCAGATACGCGGCACCGTGTATATGCAGGCGCTCTTTGCGGAATTCGAAAAGACCATCCACGAGAGGGCGGAGGCCGGGGAAGCGCTCACCGCGGAGTTGCTCAGCGGCTTAACCCGGGATCTGTATCTTCGTTACTTAGGGCCGGAGTTTGCGATGAACCCGGAATACGACGTCAATTGGTGCCGCATTCCCCATTTTTATTATGGTTTCTACGTGTACCAATACGTGACCGGCTTTTCCGCCGCCGCCGCGCTGTCGATAAAGATTTTGGAAGGCGATGCCGCCGCCCGCGACGCCTACCTGCACTTCCTCTCCCGCGGCAGCTCCGATTATTCCATCAATCTGCTGAAAGACGCCGGGGTGGACATGACCTCCCCGGCGCCGATTGAAGCCACCACGAAATTAATGGCTCGTTTGCTGGATGAGATGGAGGGTTTACAGAGATAGATATTCTAAGAATATCTGCGCTGTTGCCTGCCTTCCCGGTGAAGACTACGTAAAACAGCGTAAAAATTGCCATCGGGGGCGGAAACCTGCTATACCCCCGGTAGCGGTTGTCGGACAACGAGACCGCCTTGCAGCAGCCTGCGGGAGAGGTCACTTCACAATATCCCCTTCAATCGTCAGGGTAAAAGGGGTATAAATTCCCAGCGTTAGCCCTCCCACCAGGCCGTTGATGAAGGTTTGGCGGTACTTCATCTTCACGTTCACCGCCCGGGTTCCCCCGTGCTGTTTCACCGCGTCGGATACTACTTTCTCGATGCCGGCGTCATCCGGGCTGATCAGGCCATAAACGAAATGGTTGATGGTTTTGGTGCGGGTGAAATGCTGAACCGCAGCGGCCTGCTGAATGTTGGTAATTTCGATAGCTTCATCGACGGGAGTGCCCACCTGGTTCAGGGTATAACAGCCCTGCGCCAGGAACACAATCGTAGCGAGGGAAAAAACGATGAGGATTTGGGGTACTTTCATAATGGCCTCCTGCATTGGGATTGATGGGAGATTGTCTTACTCGCCTTCTCCGGATATTATTGTACCCTGTCGGCGTAACGGTAAATTGGTAAGCCCGAATTTATCCCTTTTTGAATAATAAACAAACAGGCTGCGGAAAATTTCTTCAGAAATACGTAATTCACCTTCCGGAACAGTCGGAATTTCCCCCGCCCCTGCCCCTATAATTGCTAATTGCCAATTGCTAATTGCCAATTATATCCTGTTCCTGCCCCCTCTACCGCTCGCGCTGCTTTTTCCCCGCTTCCCGTAATTCCATAAACTTATCCAGATTCTCCGCCAGTTTCCCGATGCCCTTTCCCAGCCAGCCCCCGCCGTCGATGGTGATGCACTCCCCGGTAACGTAAGCAGCGTAAGGAGAAACCAGGTACAGCGCCGCTTGCGCCACTTCTTCCAGAGAGGCGAAACGCTGCAAGGGGATTTCCCGGGTGATGGCCTGCTGCATTTCTGCGGTGGGCCACAGGCGGGTGCGCGCGCCCTCGGTATCGAACGGCCCCGGGGCAATGGCGTTTACCCGCACGCCGTAACGCGCCCATTCTACCGCTAAGGTGCGGGTCATCGCCAGCACCCCGGCCTTGGCGCAGGCGCTGTGAATGGTGCCCGGCCCCCCGGTCCAGGCGTAAGTCGCCAGAACGTTCAGGATTTGCCCGTGCTGCTGCGAAATCATCCGCTTGCCGATGATCTGTGAACAGTAAAAACTGCCGTTGAGCACGATGTCGATCACCGATTTCCATCCTCCCAGGGGCAATTTTTCCGCGGGGTAAATGAAATTTCCCGCGGCGTTGTTCACCAAAATGTCAATGCGCCCGAAGCGATTGAACACTTCTTCGGTGAATTTTTTGACCTGTAGCGGCTCCCGCACGTCCAAGGGATAGCTCATTACCTCCTGCCCTTCCTGCTCGATCTCCGCCTTGCCGATCTCTAAATGTTCCGCGCTGCGGCTGCAGATCACGATCTTTGCCCCCTGCCGGGCGTACTGTCTGGCAATTTCCTTTCCCAACCCGGTGCCGCCCCCGGTGATAATGGCAACCTGGTCTTGTAAAATTTTCTCTTTGAACATCACCGCCTCACTTTGTTTGCAATGGTGGATTTTCATCTTTTAAAGCGCGATAAAGATAAAGTACCGGAAAATTTTCTGCAAACCGGTTCGGAAAATTGGATTAGCAGTAGAATCCCGGCCATATTCACAGTATATTCTTGCCCGAAAAGCAGCCATTAGCAGAAAAGGGGAAAGTATGCCCACGGAAGAGCTTCAAAAATTGAACCGCCCCCGGATAGCGGCGATGGAAGAAATTCTGGGGAAACCCTTCAAGGTGTTAGACGACGGGTTCATCCGGGTGATCGATTACCTGGGCGATGACGCCGCGGTGGTGCAGGCCGCCCGGGTTTCCTACGGGGCGGGCACCAAAAAAGTGCATGAAGACCGGGGATTGATCCGCTACCTGATGCGCCACCGCCATACCACACCGTTCGAGATGTGCGAGATCAAGCTGCACGTTCGGGTACCGATGGACTGCTGGCGGCAGTGGATCCGGCACAGAATGGCCAATGTGAACGAATATAGCACTCGCTATTCCATTGCCATCGACGCGGCGCAGGCTACCGCGCCGGGGGAATGGCGCTATCAGTCCGAAGGCAACCGCCAGGGGAGCGCCGGGTTTTTGGATGCGGAGAGCGGGGAGAATTTTTCCCGGCAGGAAGCGGAGCTGCACCGGCGCAGCCGAGAAATTTACGAGGAGCGCCTTGCCGCCGGCATCGCCCGGGAGCAAGCCCGCAAAGATCTGCCCCTTTCCACCTACACGGAAGCTTACTGGAAGATCGACCTCCACAACCTGCTGCACTTCCTGGAACTGCGCATGGAAGCAAATGCCCAGTATGAAATCCGCAGCTACGCGGAGATCATCGGAAAGGAAATCCTCAGCCACTGGTGCCCCCTGGTCTGGGAAGCGTTTCAGGATTACCGTCTGAACGCCCTCTCCCTCTCGGGGCTGGAAATCGAAATCATCCGCGAAATCGCCGCCGGCAAGCGCGAGAACGCCCGCCTGCTGGCCGTTCGCAATAAATGGATAGCGGAAGACCCCGCTGCTCCCTTGAAACGCAACCGCGAACGCCAGGAGTGCGAGGAGAAGTTAGAAAAGCTGAATATGGAGATTCCCTGGGAAAAGGCGTGAAACGTGGAGCGAGGAGCAGTGAACGAAGGAGAGTTTGAAGGAAGCAACAACTGATTTACCTCGCTCCCCGCTCCCCGCTTCACGTTTCACGCATCACGTTTCACCCTTACCCTTCCCCCTCCGCGCCCTGCGCACATAAGTCAAGTAAATCCCCCCGATCACCAGCGCCGCCCCGACAAACTGCATCGGCTGCAACACCTCCCCGAAGAACAGGTAGGAGGCGGTAATCGTTACCACCGGAATCAGGTTGGAAAATACCGCCACTTTTGCCGCCTCCAATCGCGAGAGGGCGTAGTTGAGCAGGAAATAAGCCAGAACGGAACCGCCCAACGCGAGATAGAGCACATGCCCGGCAATCGCCCAGTTCAAGTAAAAGGAATCTTCCCGGAAATATTCCCACAACGCCAGGGGCATGAAAACCCCAGCGCCGGCCAGGGTCTGGTAATAGGTAATGGTGAGGGGCGCATGGTTGAAGGAGAGTTTCCGGGCGAAACAGTTATAAAATCCCGCGGACATGGCCGCCAACAGCACCAGGCTGTTTCCCAACAGCGGGGCAGGAGCCAGGGCCGTGGATTCTTGCATCCGCACAATCAAATATACCCCTGCGAAACAGATCAGCACCCCGGCGATGCCCGGCCAGGCGGGTTTCTCATTTAAAATGAAGCCGGCGAATACCAGCGAGAAGATCGGGATGGTGGCGATGATCAGGGAAGCGCCGGCCGGGGAGGTGTAGCGCAGCCCGTAGGTCTCGAAGATGAAATATCCCACCGGCTCCACCGCGGTGAGCAGCAGAAAATACTTCCAATCCCGCCGCTCTAAGCGGAAGCGGCGCAGGCTCTTGTGAAAAACCAGGGTCAACACCAGGAAGGCGATGGCGTAGCGCCCGAACACCAGTTGGAAAACCCCCAATCCTTGCAGCGCCGCCTTCACGGAAATAAAGGTCAGGCCGAACAGGATGGTCATCAGCATCAGCAGGGGGAGGTAGGAATCTTTCAGCTTCATCGCGGCCCGGTTTTTTAAACGAAATCCTGTCAAAACTCTCGAAAAGTTGCTAATATATCGCCGGTTTGCTGAATTCCCAAGCGGTTAGAAGGAGGTAAAAAAACAAAAAACCTCCGAGGTTTCCGAAACCTCGGAGGCTTGAGGGTTAATAAAGAGGAGTACCCATGTTAGCACGCTTCTTCAAATTTCAGGAAAACCGGACCACCCTGCGGCGGGAAGTCGCCGGGGGCGTGACCACCTTTATGACCATGGCCTACATTATCTTCGTGCAGCCGGTGGTAATGCACGCCGCGGGAATGGATTTGGAAGCGGTGTTGGTGGCCACCTGCCTGTCCAGCGCCCTGGCCACCTTTATTATGGGCGTGTTCGCCAATTATCCCATCGCCCTGGCCCCGGCCATGGGGCACAATTTTTTCTTCACCTACACCGTGGTGCTGGAGCTGGGCTACACCTGGCAGCAGGCCCTGGGAGCGATTTTCATCGCCGGGAGCCTGTTCATTTTGCTCTCTACCGTGGGGTTTCGAGAAAGACTGATCAACGCCCTGCCCAATTCCCTCAAGCACGCCATTGCGGTGGGCATCGGGCTGCTGATTGCCATGGTGGGATTGCAATGGAGCGGGGTGGTGGTGGATAACCCCGGCACTCTGGTGGGGCTGGGTGATTTCTCCTCCCCGCCGGTGCTGCTCTCGCTGTTCGGGTTGACGGTTATAATCATCCTGCTCACCCTGGGGGTGAAAGCCGCCATCATGATCGGCATTCTGCTGAACCTGGCGATCGGGCTGGCAACCGGGATGATAACCTACCAGGGAGTCGTCGGCGCGGTGCCCTCGCTTCAACCCACTTTTCTGAAGCTCGACATCGCCGGGGCGCTGCAGCCGGATATGATTGCAATCATCTTCATTTTCTTCTTCCTGGCGCTGTTCGATACCGTGGGAACCCTGGTGGGGGTAAGCCAGCAGGCCGGTTTATTGCAGCCCGACGGAACCCTGCCGCGCGCCCGGGAGGCGCTGATCTCCGACGCGGTGGGTACGGTCATCGGGGCGGGGATAGGCACTTCCACCATCACCAGCTACATCGAGAGCGCCGCGGGGGTGAGCGCGGGGGCGCGCACCGGTTTCGCCAATATCGTTACCGGGTTGCTGTTTTTGCTGGCGATCTTTTTCGCCCCGCTGCTGCGCATGGTAGGTGGGGGGATGGAATTCGGGGAAGGAATGCGCCTCTACCCGGTCATTGCCCCGGCGTTAGTGGCGGTGGGGGTGTTCATGCTGAAAAACGTGAGGCTGATCCCCTGGGAGGAATTCAGCGAAGCCATCCCCGCCTTCCTCACCATGATTATGATGCCGCTCACCTTCAGCATTACCGAGGGGATTTCCTTCGGATTCATTTCTTACACCCTGTTGAAAACCGTGCGGGGAAAATTCCGCGAAGTGCCCTGGCTGATTTCCCTTTTTGCGGCGTTGTTCGTACTGCGCTACATATTTTTGCAGGGGTAAGCCGAGCGGAGTCAGTTCCGGCAAGGTACAGTTTGAAGACTTGCTGGATGGTTAGATGGTTGAATGGTTGTACAACTATCTAACCATTCAGCCATTCAACCATCTAATTCTTCCGCAGGAATTCCCATAAGATCTATATACATCGCCTGGTAAACCAGAAATCTACCGCGCTTTCCCTTCCCTTTCGCATTCCCTCGATCCGGGCGTGGAGCGTATCCACTTCGCCGCGCTCTCGCCGGTAGATGATCCGGTTCGGGAAGTCGTGCGCCGGGTTCTCGAAGACCGCTTCATCTTCCTCGATCCGGATTGATTTGAAATAGACCGGGCCGGGATTGTGGGGAACCGTAGCAATGTAAAAAATGCCTTCTTCGTTCTGCTCCAATCGCAATTTTTCGGTGAAAACCGTGTCCCCCTGCTTAATCGTGTAGCTGTGCCCTTCCAGGGTGCGGGCATCAATGCGCTTCCAGCTTTCCTCGGAGACTACGTTAGAATCCCCGCTCTCTTCCCCCGCGGGAGGCTCTGAGATCCAGGCTCCTTCCAGCCAGCTCAGCTTTTCGAAATCCGGAACTGAATCGCCGGCTTGCTCCTCTTCAGCCCGCAACCGCGATTCTCCGGTTTGGCATTCCGGCGCCGCGGCGATGCAAAGCAGCCCGATGACAATAAATTTAAGCAGCGAAACAGGGAATTTTTTTCTCATCCGGTTAGCTCCTCATCTATTCCACAGGGCCGGCCGAACCCGCGCCTTCGCCGGGGTTGGCTGTTGCCCTTTGTATCATGGCATTTTTAACCCCGGCGGATTACACCAGGGCTAAAAATGCCGCTTTTTTGATTGTTTTGCGGGGGCGGTTTTTTTACCGGAGCACTACTTTTGGGCTTATTTGCGGGAATGAAGCCCGATCCGGTTGCCTTCGGTGTCCATAAAAATTGCAAAATAGCCGATTTCTTCGCTGATCTGGGTTTTAGGAACCAGTACATTGCCGCCGGCTTTCTCGACTTTGGACAGCGCAGTATTCAGATCCTCGCCGCCGTTGAGGTAGATCAGGGTTCCCTTATCACCGGGGATACAACCATCGCCGGCCACTACCGCGCCGGAAACGCTTTCCGCCTGGTAGGGGAAGAAACCCATGTCGAAGCCCATCATCTTAGACTTCTCCATTTTAATTCCCAGAATCTCGCTGTAAAACTTCACTGCCCGGTCAAAATTTTGGGCCGGTATCTCGAACCAGCTGATGGCGTGGGTTACCATAATATATCTCCTTTGAAATTGAGTTTAAGTTAAATAAGATATACAAAAATACACTTATATTCTAAGCGATTTCCTCGAAAAAAACAAGAGATATTTTTTAAAAGTGTATTTTTGTTCACTTTTTTGAGGAATGAAAAAACGACAGGATTTGGACATGAGAAGCGGGGGACGTAAAACGTAATGCGTAAAAACGTAACGTAACACGAGCCACGGAATACGAAATACGCAATACCATTACGCATCACGTTTTACGCATTACGCAATTCGTCCTCACAAATCCCCGCCCAACGAAAAATACCAGATCGGTTTGCTGGAACCGCCTTGAAAGTTCTGCTGCCAGGCCACGTCGATGCGCATCAAGAAAAACAGAAAATATACCCGCGCCCCCACCCCGTAGCCGCTCACCACGTCGTCGAATACCCGCTGGCCGGCCTCGTTGACTTTGCTGAACCGCCAGGTCGGGCTGTTATACCACTTATCTCCCGGGTAAAAGGCAGTGCCGATGTCGTAAAACATGGTCCCGCGGATGTTGAACAGGCGCAGCGGCGGAAACCCCAATCCCAAAAACTGGATCAGCGGGAAGCGGAACTCCAGGTTGCTGAGCAGGTAGCGGGTTCCTTCCATCTCATAAAAATAGGCTCCCCGCAGCGGGGTCACAAAGCGGGAGAAGAAAATATCGTTGATGTTATCGGTGCGCAACCGGTTGAGGCTGGATTTGTAGTTGATCCAGTTGTCGATTCCGCCTAAGAAAAAGTGTTCCGGGTTCTCCCCGAAACTGGCCCCCCCGCCTAAACGAATCGCGAAGTTGTAGTCGCGGTTGAGCATGAAATATTTGCGGTAATCGAACGAAACGGTCTGGAAGTCTAAGCTCTGTTTCTCATATTTGGGGCTGACCAGCACGCTGAAGGCGTAGCGGCTGCCGTCCACCGGGCCGGTATAGCCCCACAGCACCGAGTCGTGCACGTAAGACAGGGAGGGCATGATGGTGCTCACCCGCTCATCGGGAAGATTGAAGGTGAGGTATTCCAATACCACGTTGTACCAGTTCAACCCCATTTCTAAGCGATTGAACTTGCTGAAAGGGTAGGCCAGGAGGAAGTTTGCCCCGAAATTGCGGTACCGCTGGTAATTGTTTCCGAAATTGCTGAAATACCAGGCCTGGTGGTACCCGCCGATGCCGAAATTCAAGCGCCGTTTCTGGTTGAGATAGAACGCGTTCAAGCCGCTGTTCTTCAAGTCCGAGACCAGGTTGAGGTTCAAATAAATCTTGTGGTCGCCTAACAGGTCGCTGAAGGCGAAAAAGGTATATCCCGCAAATCCGAAGAAAATATCATACCCCGCGGTTCCGGTAACCACGTCGGGGCTGAATTTCAACTTGTAGCGGCGGATTTTGTAATTCCCTTCGTTATCTAAATACGTTTTTTCTGCCAGCGTCACCGGCTGCTTTTCGGTGAGTGGTTTCTGCTGCCGGTTTTCATTAAATATATAGCTGCGAAAGTCAAAAGGGGCGGAGCCTGCCAGTTTGCTCTCTTTGTCAGGTGCGGATTCCGCAGCAGCCGATTTCCAATCCCGGGCATATACCGGCAGCGATTCTTCTTGCATCTCGCGGATGAAACGGGTATCGCTCAATTGCATTGCAGACAACTCCAGGGGATTGTTCAATACGAAAATATCATATCCCCCGCGGTACAAGCTGCTGAAAACCAGTTTATTGGCGTTGCGGTCCCATTGGATGTTGTGAATCCCGGAGATCACGTCGGTGACCGGGTAGGTTTCCCCGGTTTCCAGCTTGTAGAGGTACAAATTGGAAATCCCGTTGCGGGTGGATGTGTAAGCGATCATTTTACCATCGGGGGAAAACAGCGGGCTGGCTTCTTTCCAGGGAGTGGCGGTAACGCGCTCCATGGCGCGGGTGGCCAGGTCAAGCAGGTAAATATCCCGCTGCTCGTAGTCGTGCCGGCTCATGCGCAAATCATCCGGCAGGCGCGACCCACCCAGGAAATCGCCCCGGTCGGACACAAAGAGGAGTTTGCGCCCGTCCGCCGACCAGGAAGGCGAGGTATCGGTGAAAATGTCATCGGTAAGCTGGGCGACCTCGCCGGATTTCAGATTCAAAAGGTAGAGGTCGCTCTGCCCCTCCCTATTGCCCACAAACGCGATGGCGCCGCCGTCCGGCGACCAGGCGGTGGTGTAAGCGCCTTCCAGGTTTTTGAGGGAATACTGCTTGATCTTCCCGGATTTGACGTCCACGATGGAAATGGCGTCCCGCGCCCCGCTTTTGGCGGCAAATACTAATTTTTTCCCATCGGGGCTGAAGCTCATACCCGGCCGGGTGACGTGGATTTCTTCTAAATTCTCGGAGCGATTACCCTTCACCAGGGTCTTGAGCATCCGCCCGTCCACCGCGGAGGCCAGGTAAATGTTGATATAACCGCTCCGGTCGGACAGGAAAGCGATTTTATCCCCCTGCGGCGAAATGGCCGGCACGGTGTTGAGATTACTGGAATTCCGGGTATGGTCGGTAAGCTGCCGGGCAATTTCAGCCGGTTCTTTGCGGTTCACCACTTCCGGCCAGTACTGTTTCTTCAAATAATTATGCCAGCGCCGGGTCAGTTCCTCATAGCCGATGCCCAGGGAAGAGCGGATTACCCCTTCAAAAGAGACCTTGCCGCGGGATTTGAGCAATATCTCGCCGATTTTTTTGCGCCCATAGGTATCGGCGATGAACTTGAATACCGACGCCCCGCCCTGGTAGGGTGAATAATATTCCAGGTACTGAATCGGGGGAAGGGAATTGTTCAGGGTGGCGTCGCGCACCGCCATGTCCAAATCCGTATTCCAGCCCACGGCCTGGAATTCCGCCAGCCCCTCGGAAACCCACAATGGCGGCTGCACCGCTTCCCCCATTATTAATGACTGAACCGAGCCGCCATATAGAAGATCGTTCATAACCGCGTGCACCAGCTCATGGTGGATCACGCGGCGGAAAAAGGCGTAATCGCCCTCGAATGGGAGCGTGACGCGGTTTTTGTAGAGCTCGGTAACCCCCTTGGTGAATTCATCATAGTAGGGATCGATCACGTTGCTCTGCCGGAAATCATGGTGAGAGTTGTAAACGATCCAGACGATGCGCTCTTTGATATCGTAATTAAAATCCCGCCGGAGTTGCACGTAGGCGCTCTCCGCCGCCGCGGCCGTGAATTCCGCAATCTCCAGCCCCCCTTCGTAAAAATAGATATCGAAGTGCTCGGATTGAATATACTTCCACTGGAAGGATTTATACTGAACCTTGTTTTTGCCAAAGCCATAAGCGATCTGGCTTTGGCAGATACACAAGGCGATCAGGATCGAAAAAATCCGGGTGAACCACATTTTACCCTCCGGTTTATGAGAAAACATAACCCCAAAATGTTTGAAATGTTTCAATGTCATTGTTCACTGCCCATTCGCAAGCGCCAATTAACAGAACTGATAACCTTCTGCTACTTTGCAGGCAATATAAAACTACGATTTGCGCCGTCAAAAGAAATAACCCAAACGGGTTATTTTCCCGCAGGTGCGAGGCGCTTCCGAAGTGCGTCGCACCTGCGCACCTGCGAGATTTCCCTTGAATCCCCTTCACTACCCCTCTAAATTGTTTTTCCCGATGCCGGCTGGTCCTCTCGGAGTTGCTCGATGAAAACGAACCCCCATCGAGCATCAAGCACCGAGTATCGATCACCAAGCCACTCTGAACCGCGGAGACACATGGGTTTTACCATCGCCAAATCCGTTCGTTCCGCCGCGGCGCTTCTAACGCTGCTGTGCTGGATTTCCCCCCTGCCCGGGCAAACCCCGGTTCCGCGGCCATTTTCCGAACCGGCCTGGGCGCGGGAGATGTTCCGGGTTCCGGTCGATAGAATTTACCTCCCGGAATTCAACGATAGCTACGGGGTGGTCTTCCGGGATTTGAATCGCGACGAGCTGGCGGACCTCTACGTGGTGCGTTTCCGGGATCTGAACCGGTTGTTCATCAACCAGGGGCGGGATGCGGCGTTCCTGGATTTTACCATTCCCTCCGGATTAGGCGGCAACCTGATGGCCTCCGGGAAGCAGAATTTGGAACTGGGCGCGTCATCAGCAGATTTCAACAACGACGGCAAAGAAGATATTCTCATCGTCGGGTGGGGGCTGACCACTTACCTGTTCGAGCAGCGCGGCAATCTGAATTTTCCGGCGAAAATCCCCTTTGCTGAGGATTATTTCCCCCTCGACGGCAACGCCGGCATTTGGGCGGACGTCAACCGCGACGGCAAGTTGGACTTGTTTATCACCGACGAGCATTACCAGAACCGTTTTTTTATCAATAAAGAAGCGCGGCGGTTCGTGTATAAAAGCGTGGATTACAACCTGAATCTGCAAGCCACAAGCCAGGGCGCCGCCTCTGCGGACGTGGACGGGGACGATTACCCGGATCTGTACGTCTGCAACTGGTTCGCCGCGGACGTTTTTTACCGCAACGTGGGCGGCGTGCGCTTCGAGCCGGTGGAGTTGTCCCTGCCCCATACCCAACTGGCGTTGAACAGCAACAGCGCCAGTTTCGGCGACCTCGATAACGACGGCGACCTGGACCTGATCGTGGCCGACCGCGACGGCTCCACCCGGCTCTATCGCAATGAACTTCTCCCTCACTCCCGCGCCTGGGAATTCACCGACGTTACCGAACCGGCCGGCATTCGCAATCCCTACCCCGCTTACAGCAGCGTCATCGCGGATTTCAACAACGACGGCTGGCAGGATATTTTCTTCGCCAACATCGGCCCGAATTTGCTGTTCCTGAATTCCGATTCGGGGAAATTCCGGCTGGCCTACGCCGAAACCGTTCCCCCGCAAACCGCCAGCGTGCTCTACAGTACCGGCGCCGCAGTCGCGGACATGGATAACGACGGCGACCTGGACCTGTTCGTGGCCAATAAAGACACCCTGAGCGTGCTCTATCAAAACCCCCTGGATAACGTCAATTTCCTGCGCTTCCGGTTGGAAGGTGTGAAGAGTAACCGCAACGCCGTGGGCGCGAAAATCTGGCTCTACCGCGCCGCCGCTTCGGGAAAACCGGCGAGCCTGGCGGGATACCGCGAGATCGGCAGCAGCGCCGGTTATCTGTCTGCCAGCGAACTGGTCGCCCACTTCGGAGCCGCCGCGGGGGAGTTGTATAACGCCCGGGTGCGTTTCCCCTCCGGCAAGGAAATTTCCCTGCAAAACCTGCTCCCCGGGAAGGTGTACCAGGTCTCGGAAACCGGGGGAATCCGCAAAACGTTCCTGCGCACCTTCCAGCACCTTTCCCTGATCGTATTGCGGGAAGGGTTCTGGCTGAACGCGCTGCTGTTTTTGATGGTGGTGGGATTGATCAGCGGTTTCATCATTTTTTCCATCCGCCGCTACCACTGGCAAAATAACCAGACTGCCTTGTTCCTCATCGGCGCCATCGCGCTGGGGTATTTGCTGTTCCTGCTGTTGTCCGGCTACCCGACCTGGCTCATTCTGCTGGCGCAGCTTGGCGCGCTGCTCACCTTCATGATCCTCATCAGCGGGTTCAACGAGAAAATCCAGCGCCTGGAAGCGCAACGCTATGGGTACCGGCAACTGCTGCAAGAATTTTCCCAGCAGTTGATTTTCATTAAAAATAACGATGAGCTTTACCGGGAAATAACCGCGGCCATCCAGCGCTCCATGAAGGTGGATTATTGTTGCGCCCTGGAGGTAAAAAATATCGAGCCTGGGGCGAATAGCGCGGCGGCGCCGGGAGCCGTCGCCTGTTTCAAAACCGCGGCCGGCAACTGGAAGGATGAACCGGCCCGCATGGCGCTCTCGCAGGAATTACTAAATCGGCTGGTGCAAGAAGCGGTGATCAACGTTTCGTCCGCCGAAAATGCCTCCTTTGCCCTGGCCGGGGGCAGGCCCCGCCTGGTGTTGTCCCTGGCGCGCAAAGAAAAACTGTTTGCCTTGCTGCTGTTGGGCGAGCGGGAAAACGGGCGAGATTTTGTGGGAGAAGACCTGGGAATCCTGGAAATTCTGGTTCGCCAGGCGGCGATTGCCATCGAAAATAATTTGTATATCGAAGAGAGCAAAACCCTGGCGCAGAAACTCACCGCGGCGGAAGTGCGGGAGCAGTACGTGGCGGAATTGGAAACCAAGAACCAGAGCCTGGAGCGTCTCTTCCGGGAACTGCAGGATACCCAAACCCAGCTCATCCAGAGCGAGAAAATGGCCGCCCTGGGGCAGTTGGTGGCCGGGATCGCCCACGAGCTGAATAATCCCATCAGTTTTGTGTACGCCAACATGAAAGAGCTTCAGCAATACACCCGGGCCATCAGCGAACTGTTAGAAACCTTGAGTGGAAGTTTCTCCCACAAAGAATTTCAGCAGCAGTTGCAGGAGAAGCTGGCGGAGCTGGATCAAAAATACGACCTGGCGTTCATTCAGAAAGACATCGACAATTTGATCGGGGAGTCCCTGGTGGGCAGCCAGCGGGTGAAGGACGTGGTGCAGAACCTGCGCAATTTTTCCCGCCTGGATGAAGCGGAATATAAGGCCGTGGATTTGCACGACGGTTTGGAATCCACCCTGCTGCTGCTGAACAATGAGCTGAAAAACCGCATCGAGGTGCACAAAAATTATGGAAAATTACCCAAAGTGCATTGCAATCCCGGGCAGATCAACCAGGTGTTCATGAATCTGCTGTTAAACGCCGCCCAGGCCATCCCCGGGAAAGGGGACATCTGGATTGCCACCCGGCAAAACGGCGCGGAGGTGGAAATCGAAATTCGCGATAGCGGAAAGGGGATTCCGGAAAGCATTCGCAGTAAGATTTTCGACCCGTTTTTTACCACCAAGGCGGTGGGCAAGGGCACCGGGTTAGGATTGAGCATCAGCTACAATATCATTCAGAAGCACGGCGGCAGAATCCTGCTGGAGAGCGCGGAGGGGAAGGGGAGCGTGTTTACGGTGGTTTTGCCGCTGGGGGCAGAGGGCAGAGCGCATAGCGCATAGGCATGCGCATAGTGGAGAGCGGCGCGTGGATATTATTGAAAAAATTGCCGAAGAAAAAATCAAAGCAGCGATGGAGAACGGCGAATTCGATAACCTGCCCGGCAGGGGGAAGCCCCACGACCTGCGCAATTATTTCGCTGCCCCCGCGCACCTGCGCATGGCCTTCAGCCTGCTGAAAAACGCCGGGATTGTGCCTGACGAGGTTAGATTGAAAAAAGAGCTCGAAGAACTGCGGGAACGCCGGGGTATTACCCGAGAAGAAACGGAAATCGCCCG
>CAZFVV010000028.1:0-27457 GCA_964522165.1 uncultured Calditrichaceae bacterium | reverse complement strand
TCGAAGAACTGCGGGAACGCCGGGGTATTACCCGAGAAGAAACGGAAATCGCCCGCCTGAACCGGGAAATCAATCAAAAAACCGCCCAACTCAATATGCTGCTGGAGCGCGCGGCTGGAAACCGCGCTGGTGTGCGCGGTCTGGCTGCTGCAGAGGGCGCTTTGAGCCGGGCTTGAAAAGTTGCGTTAATAATTTTAGCGCCCCGTGTGCAAACAAAATGGCTTGCCTGCCGATAATAGGAACCCGGTCTGGAAAACTATTTTCTCCGGTAATTTTTCGCCGCGGGAGAAGTTATATTGAGCGCCTTTAAAAAACTTTTTTGGATGAGGAACTCTATGAAATCGCTGGTTAAAAGAGCAGTATCCGGATTGCGGCCTAAAACGACCCGGTATCAAAACCGGGTGCTGCCTGCAAAACATCTCCGCTTGTGCGGGCAGGAGTTCAAAAGCGACGAATATTTTCTTAATTCCGCCCGCGCGGAGGCGGACCGCTTGATCCGGCACCTGGGCATGGCGGCCGACAGCCGGGTGATGGACCTCGGCTGCGGGTACGGAAGGCTGCCCATCGGCATTTTGGAGCGGATCGGGGAAATCCGGCGTTACCAGGGCATCGATGTCATGAAGCCGGCGATTGACTGGTGTAATCGCTACATCCACCAGCGACATCCCAATTTCCATTTTCTGCATACCGACGTGAGCAACCGCCGCTACAACCCCGCCGGAGAGGAGATTACTTCCGAGTTTCATCTTCCCTTTGAAGCGCAGAGTTTCGACCTGATCTATTTATATTCGGTTTTTTCCCACATGGAAGCGCCGGATGTGCACATTTATCTGAAAGAGTTCAGCCGCCTGCTCCCGGTTTCCGGGAAGGTATTCCTCACCGCGTTTGTGGAGGAAAACGTGCCCGATGCAACGGTCAACCCGGAAGGGTACCGGGGGCACAAATGGAGCAATGCGCTGCACTGCGTGCGCTTCAACAAATCCTACTTTGAATCCCTGCTGCAAGAGCACGGATTCCGGGTGGAACGTTTCCTCTACGAACAGGAAACCCATGGCCAGAGCGCCTATTACCTGGCCCGCGTGTAAAATACCGTGTGAATAGTGCTCAAGTGTTTTGGTGTTCGAGTGCTTATGTGTTCATATGCTCATGTATCGAGATTACTCTAAGAGCGTGTTTGAAAATTCAGTTCAGTACCCCAAAATCGTTCCAATGGCACACGGATAACACGGATGACGCGGATTTACACAGATTTTTTTAGCAATATTCTTTGATTTATCTGCGAATATCCGTGCCATCTGCGTCACCCGTGTTCTATCTCTTGGCAGTAAACGGCTGCAAGAGATTTTTCAAACACGCTCTAACACCAGAACACTAAAACACCAGAACACCTGAACACAATGAGGAAAGGTGCAACGATTAACCCTCAATGAGTATAGCAACCTCCCGATATGCTCGATAAACTCAAGCGAACCGTAAAACACTCCGCGATTTTTGCCCTGGGGAAAATCGGCGCCAAATTAGTGGGCTTCATCCTGCTTCCCATCTATACCCGGGAATTGTCCACCGCCCAGTACGGCATACTGGCATTGTTGGAAATGGCCGATTTACTGGGAGGGCACGTGTTATCCCTTTCGTTGCAAAACGCGCTGTTTCGCTGGTATGCTCTCGCGGAAAACGAAGACAAAAAAGGCAGTTACGTTTTTACGCTCGCAGTTTTCCTGTTGGGAGTAAGCCTGCTCAGCTTGCTGCTGGCGCTGCCCGGGCGGGCCTATATTTCGCAGTTTTTATTCGAGACCCCGGAATATGGCGCTTATATCATCTATCTGCTGGTTTCCATCATTCTTCAAAACCTGGGAAGAATTCCTTTCACATTGCTGCGCATCGAAGAGAAGTCGTTCCGGTTTGCCGTTCTGGTGGGGCTTCAGTTTGCAGTCAGCCTGGCGTTGAATATCTATTTCGTGGCGTTCTTGAAGTGGGGCATCGAGGGCGTTTTACTGGCCCAGGTGCTCAGCAGCGGGGCGGTGTTAGCGGCGCTGCTGCCCTATTCGCTAAAGCGAATGCGCTTCCGCTTCGAAGGCCGGGATTTGAAAGAGATGCTCTCTTACAGTTACCCGATCATGTTCGCGGCCATCGCGGCAACCGTTTTAAGCTTAGGGGACCGTTTCTTGCTGACCCGGCTTTCTGACCTTTCGGAAGTGGGATTGTATTCGCTGGGTTACAAATTTACCAATATCATCAAGGTTTTTATTATTGATTCCTTCCTGTTGGGGCTGCCGATCATCGGCTGGCAGGTGGTGCGGGAAAACCAGCAGCCGCAACGGTTTTTTTCCAAAACCCTCACTTATTTTGTGTTTTTCCTGCTCTGGCTGAGCTTGATCCTTTGCGCCTATGCCAAAGGCATCATACACCTCTTCGCCGCGGATTCCGCTTATTGGGACGCCTACCGGGTGGTACCCTTCCTGGCCCTCGGCGCGGTGTTGATGGGAATCCAGCGGGTGTTTTTCTTCCAGTTGGAAATTCCTAAGAAAACCCGCTACATCCCCCTCATCGTGGGCGGGGCTGCGCTCCTCAACGTGGCATTGAACCTGATCCTGATCCCATCTTTTGAGATGATGGGCGCTGCTTACGCCAACGTGCTCTCCAACCTGGCCACCGTCCTGGCGGCCTATTACCTGGTGCAAAAGTTCTACCCGGTCAAGTATGAGCTCAAGCGCGTGGCGATCCTCTTCGCCGTCGCCGCAGCTTTGTATTTGCTGACCCTGCCGTTCGACCATTTCTCTTTGGCGGAGCGGATGATCTATAAAGGTATGGTGATCCTCAGTTTCCCCTTTGTATTGTACCTGCTGAGGTTTTATGAGCCGGTCGAGATCGACCGGCTGCGGGGCTTTGTAAAAAAGAGGAATTAAAAATTACTTGAGTACGCCCGAAAATTAGACCAATATAAGCGCCCTTGTCTCTATTTAGCCCCGCGCTTCAGCGCGGGGTGGGCGATGGCGGGGCGATGCCTTAATTCCGGTTTCAATGTCCTCCGGCGAGATGAGAAGGGATTTTCTCCATGTGTGGCATTTGCGGCGTGTATGAAAAAAATCGCGATAACCGCGCCCTGGTGGAGCGGATGAATGAAATCCTCGCCCACCGCGGGCCGGACGCTTCCAGCGCGTACCAATCCGGCGAGGTCTGCCTGGGACACCGGCGGCTGAGCATCATCGACCTCTCCACCGGCGGCCAGCCCATGTTCAACGCGGAGAAAACCCTGGCCATTGTCTTCAACGGGGAAATCTACAATTACCGCGAGCTGCGCGAGGAGCTGCGGCAAAAGGGGCTTGGCTTTGCCACCCAATCGGACACGGAAGTGATCCTGAAATTGTATGAAGCGCAGGGGGTGGAATCCTTCCGGCGTCTCAACGGCATCTTCGCCTTCGCAATTTTGGATGAACGGGGCGGCGGAGCCAAATTGGTGCTGGCGCGCGACCACTTCGGCGTCAAACCGCTGCACTACTACGCCCGGGAGGGCCGATTCATCTTCGCCTCGGAGCAGAAAGCGATTTTGCTCCACCCCCGGGTGGAGCGGGCGCTCAACCGCCAGTCCCTGCACTATCACCTCAACCTGCGCTACACCCAATCCGACGAAACCCTCTTTGTCGGCATTTACCGCCTGCCCCCGGCGCATTACATGATCGTGGAAGGGGGGCAAATCAAAGAAATTGCCCCCTATTACCATTTGGAATACGAACTCGATCACCGGAAAAGCGAGGCGGAGTGGCTGGAACTGATCCCGCAATACCTCAAGCAGGCGGTGCAGCGCCAACTGGTCAGCGACGTGCCCATCGGGGTGTATCTTTCCGGGGGGATGGATTCCAGCTCCATCGTGGCGATGATGCGGGAAGCGGGGGTGGAGAAGATCAACACCTTCACCCTGGGCTTCAACGAGCCGACCGACGAGGTGGACGACGCCCGGCTGGTGGCAAATTATTACCAGACCGACCATCACACTCTGCGCATGGATTTGAATCCCATGCGCCTGCTGCCGGAAGTGGTCTGGCACGCCGAGGAGCCGAAAATCAACCTGCTGCAAGGGTTTTTGATGTCGCAGTTCGTTTCGCAACACCTCAAAGTGGTGTTGGGCGGGTTAGGCGGCGACGAGCTGTTCGCGGGCTACGACATTCACCGTTACATTTACCCCTTCAACGCCCTGCACCGGGCGGTTCCCCGCAAGCTGGAGGAGGCGGTTTTCTCCAAACTCAGCTCCCTGGGCTACAAGCTGCAAACCGGTTTGGGGAAGATGGCCTGGGATGAATACCGGCGCGGGGCGCAGATGCTGCTGGCGACCGGCAACGTCGCCAAATTCTACCTGATTTTGCGCAACGCCTGGGATTTCGATGCCGGCTACTGGCGGCAGATTTACGCCCCCCAATTCCTCCAACAGCCGCTGAAACCGGTGCTGAGCGAATTCGAACCCTTTTTCCGCAACAACGGCGGCCTGACCGCCCTGGACCAGGTGTACCGGGCGGAATTCCACAGCAAGATGGTCAATGATTACCTGCTCACCGAAGACCGCATGTCCATGGCGCACTCCGTGGAGGAGCGGGTTCCTTTTTTAGATTTGGATTTAGTGCAATTGGGATTTTCCATTCCCACCGGCCTGAAGATGCGCGGCAACCGCACCAAGTACCTGCTCCGCAAGGCCATGGCGCCCCACCTTCCCCCGGAAATTCTGCGCAAGAAAAAGTGGGGCTTCACCTTCAATCCCTATTTGCAGTACCAGAAGGATTTGAAAACCACCGCGGAGCGCATCCTTACCCGGGAGCGCCTCGAGCGCGACGGCATCTTCAACTACGACTTTATCCGCGCCATTTTCGAGGCCCCGCCCCATCCGCGCATGCGCTGGCATTACAATTATATCTGGGTTCTCACCGGCTTCTACATCTGGAAGCGGATGTTTTTGGAGAGCGACGGTTTTAAGAAAAGAGATTTCGAATTAGAAAGTTTTTATTGAACCACAGAGCTGATCAATTTTAATGTTCCCCGGTTAGTTGATGGCTTTAAGAGGATCATTAATGGATATGATTGATCTCCTCTGTGTCTCCGTGCCTCTGTGGTGAATTAAAGATTTAGCAAGCGCACCATGAAAAAAGTTTTGATTATTGCCTACTACTGGCCGCCCGCGGGGGGGCCGGGGGTGCAGCGGGTGCTGCGCTTTGTCAATTACCTCCCCCAATTCGGCTGGCAGCCGGTGGTTTTGACCGTGGAAAAGGGGGATTATCCCGCGATTGACGAGAGTTTGCTGGATAAAATCCCCCCGGAATGCAAAGTGTATAAAACGCCGATCCTGGAGCCGCACCAGTTCTACCGCAAATTCACCGGCAAAGCGCGGGATGAAAAATTGCCTACCTATGTGCTCACCCCCAAAAGCGGGGACAGCCTCAAAGACCGCTTCGCCAAATGGGTGCGCCGCAACGTTTTTATCCCCGATTCCCGGATCGGCTGGATTCCCGGCGCGGTCAAAGCGGGGCGGGAAATTCTGCAATCCGAATCCATCGATTTGATTTTTTCCTCCTCCCCGCCCCACACCGTGCAACTCATCGCCAAAAAGCTGGCCCGCTGCAGCGGCAAAAAATGGATCGCCGATTTCCGCGACCCCTGGAGCGAGGCGTTTTGGGCCAAGGACCTCCCCAAAACCGCGCTATCGAGGTGGATCGACCTCTCCCTGGAAAAATCGGTGCTGCGCGCCGCGGATGCGGTTACCACGGTCAGCGAGGGAGTGGCGAAGATGTTCGCCGCCAGGGCGGAGAACCGTTACCGGATCATTCAGAACGGTTTCGAGCCTCCGGAAATCCAAAAAAACCGCAGCGAGACCTTCCGGATTATGTTCAGCGGGCATTTGAGCAAGCACCAGCCCCCCGGGGCGCTGTTCCGGGCGGTGGATTTGCTGCCGGAGGCGCTGAAGGCGAAAACCGAGATCGTCTTCGTGGGCAACGTGTTCGAGGGATTCGAGGAAATTTTTCAACAGTACCGCCATTTGAATATTCAGCGCAAACCCTACCTGCCTTACCGGGAGCTGATGCAATACGGCCAGGGCGTGGCGGTTTTATTCAATCCCATCGTGCGCATCGATTACGCGGAGAGCATTGTGGGAGCCAAATTGTACGATTACCTGGCGCTGCGCAAGCCCATCCTGGCCGTGGGCGACCGCCCCGGCATTTCCGAAGCGATTTTGCAGGAGACCGGCAGCGGGAAGGTGCTGGCGTACGAGGATATTGAGGGAATTGCCGGATTTTTGCGGGAACAGTACCGGCTTTGGGAGCGAGAAGGATACATCCTGTTAGATAACGAAGCCCGGCTGGTTCCCTACACCACCCGGTATAACGTGGAAGAACTGGTAAGATTGTTCGAAGACGTCCTCGCCCCCCGCTAAAGCTAATCTTTACCCACATCTTTTTCATTCGTCCCTACGGGACTCTCCTTGTAACCTCTTTCCTCAGACCCCGCGATGAATCGCGGGGCTATTTTCATTTATCCCTACGGGATATTTTGCCAGGAACAAGGTTATTTGTCTCGGAGAGACAACCGAAAATAGCCCCGATATTCATATCGGGGAACATAAGACATTGATAACCTGCAAAGTCCCGTAGGGACGCCTGAAAGCCGCCCTCTCTTTCCCCCTTCCCCACAAAAAGATGTGGGTAAAGATTAGCCGCTAAAGGGCGGCAACCGGCGGGCGGCGTCGCGGAAAGCGAATCAATTGAGTTTAACCGAAATATTGGGAGCGGTAATTCGGACAGGAGTGCAGAATTTATTCTGCAAATTCGTGCAAAATGAATTTTGCACTCCTGCTTCAAACTAATCAATTTTCCCTGCCGGGGGCACCTGGGCGGTCAGGCTTCCTAAGATCAGCGGCGCGGAAGCGCCGATATTGACGGCAATAATCGGCTGCATGTCCACCCCGCTGGCTAAATAAATGCAAACCAGCGCCCCCCCGCCCACGACCATGCCGAAGGTAATCACCCAGTACGAGACGGTTTTTATCCACGCCGGGTATTCGATTTTTGCCAGGTGGCGAAGTTTGTAAAGCCCTAACAATTCCGCAAATAGTCCCCCGACTACCCCGTAGAAAAAACCCGCCATTAAATCCATGAATCCTGACTCCTGCTCGTTAAGTAAGGGATTTGGAGATGAAGGTCCGTAACAGGTTGAATAGTTCGATGCCGCGGGTTTTTTTAGACGGGAGGGTGTACAAATCCCTGCCGTGCCCGTCTGGGACCGCGGATTTCCGAATGAGATTATCATGCCGCTGAAGGATCTCCACTATCCGATTGTAGGGCAGGTGGGTGCTCCTCTGGATGCCCTCCACGGTGCGGAAGTCCCATTCCGGGTCCGCCAAAGCCTCAAACACTTTTTTTTCTTCCGGATCGGTGATGACTTCTTCCCATTTTTCACTCATACAAGCCCCCTTTCGGCTATTCATTATTTAAAAAATAATATAGACAGATTGCCCCTGCGTGTCAACACGTGAGAATCTCTTTGCGGGAAGGGGAGGCGCCTTGTTGAAGATCCTTTGTTCCCTGGCGGCTTCGGGAATAAATTGCCCCATCTAAATCGGGAGACTGAATGATGAACCCGCGTGATTTTCGCAAACATGCCCACGAATTAGTCGATTGGATGGCCGATTATCTGGAAAATATCGAATCCTACCCGGTCAAATCGCCCCTAAAACCGGGGGAGATTATCGGCCAACTGCCGGAAAGCCCGCCGGGCAGCGGCGAACCGTTCGAGGCGATCATGGAGGATTTCCGGCGCATCATCCTGCCGGGGATTACCCACTGGCAGCATCCCTCTTTTCACGCCTACTTTCCGGCCAACAGCAGCCCCCCTTCGGTGTTAGCGGAGATGCTCACCGCGGCCATCGGGGCGCAGTGCATGATCTGGCAAACCTCTCCCGCGGCGGCGGAGTTGGAGGAGCGCATGATGCACTGGCTGGCGAAGATGACCGGGCTTCCGGGGAATTTCTGCGGGGTGATCCAGGATACCGCCTCCACCGCCACCCTGTGCTCGATTTTGACCGCCCGGGAAAAATTTTCACGTTACCAAATCAATGACCTCGGGTTCTCCGATTCCCCGCGTTTTACCGTTTACTCCTCCACCCAGACCCACTCCTCCATCGAGAAGGCGGTGAAAATCGCCGGGCTGGGCCGGGAATACCTCCGCAAAGTGGCGGTTGACGAAAAATTCGCCATGATCCCCGCGGCGTTAGAAGAAGCGATCCGCAAAGACCTCGCCGGCGGCCTGAAACCGCTCTGCGCCATCGCCACCCTGGGCACCACCGGCTCCACGGCCATCGATCCCCTGAAACCGCTCGGCGAGATTTGCCGGAAATACGGCCTCTGGCTGCACGTGGACGCCGCGCTTGCCGGTACCGCGCTGATCTTGCCGGAAATGCGCGCAATGGCCGATGGAATCGAGTTGGCGGATAGCTTCGTGTTCAATCCCCACAAGTGGATGTTCACCAACTTTGACTGCTCCGCCTATTTCGTGAAGGATAAGGAAGCGCTGATCCGCACCTTCGAGATCCTCCCGGAATACCTGAAAACCCGGGAGGCGGAGCGGGTGAACAATTACCGCGACTGGGGCATTCCCTTAGGGCGGCGCTTCCGGGCGCTCAAGCTCTGGTTTGTCATCCGCAGCTACGGGGTGGAGGGATTGCAGGAGAAAATCCGCTATCACCTGCGCCTGGCGCAGCAGTTCGCGCAGAAGGTGCGAAATTCGCCGGATTTCGAGCTGCTCGCCCCGGTTCCGCTCAACACGGTTTGCTTCCGCTATCATCCCGCGGGCAAAAATCTCTCCCTCGAAGAGTTGAACTGTCTGAACGCCGAATTGTTGGAGCGCCTGAACGATAGCGGCAAAGTCTATCTCACCCACACCAAATTGAACGATATTTATACCCTGCGTATGGTGATCGGGCAGACCCACGTGGAGCAGCGCCACGTGGAAGCGGCCTGGGAGTTGATCGCCCGGGAAGCGGGGCGGGGATAATCCCCTGCAACCCGGCGCCGCCGTTTCCGTATCAGGGGCATCTTTTAATGAAAAAATACCCCTGACTCAAACGAAAGGAGTGCAGATGAAGGCAGCAATTCGGAAACGATATTTCAAAGGAGCGATGCTTACCGGCTGGTTGTGGACGGCTATTTTCGCGGCGGCGCTTTTCGGCGACGCGGGAAGCGCTTTTGCGCAGGAGAATGCCCCCGCGCTCACCGCCGGGGAGCGCGAGGCGCTGGTGGAAAAGATCGACGCCCTGTTAGCGGAAAACTATGTTTTCCCCGAGGTGGCAAAGCAAAGCGGGGATTATATCAAAAAGCGCCTGAAAGACGGCGATTACAATCAGATCAGTGATCCCCTGGCGTTTGCCGAGCAGTTGACCGGGGATTTGCAGAGCGTCAACAAGGATAAGCACATGCGCGTGCGGGTATTGCCCCGGGAAGAGGCCGCGCAGGAACGGGAAGACCCGCTCATCGCCAATTTGAAGCAATTGCGCCGGAACGCCTCGAACAACCGCGGCTTCCGGCACTTGCAGATTTTCGACGGCAACGTCGGCTACCTGGATTTGCGGGGATTCCCCCCGGCGTTCATCGCCCGGGAGAAGGCCGCCAGCGCCATGCATTTCTTAGAAGACGCCGACGCGATCATCTTCGACCTGCGCCAGAACGGGGGCGGCAACCCGGATTTGATCCAATACCTGTGCAGCTATTTTTTCGAGCACCCCACCCATTTGAACAGCCTTTACCGGCGCAAAGGGGATCGTACCGAGGAATTTTGGACCCTGGAAAAGGTGGAGGGAAAAAAGCGCCCCGGGGTGCCGGTGTTCATCCTCACCAGTGATTTTACCTTTTCCGGGGGCGAGGAATTCGCCTACAATTTCAAGACCCGCAAGCGCGCCACCCTCATCGGGGAGACCACCGGGGGCGGGGCCAATCCCGGGGGAATGTTCCCCCTGAACGAGCGCTTCGGCGTCTTTATTCCCACCGGCCGGGCGATCAACCCGGTCACCGGCACGAATTGGGAAGGCGTGGGGGTAGAACCGGATATTAAAGTTCCCGCGGAGCAGGCGCTGGATATCGCCCTGGAAAAAGCCCGGGAAGCCGCAGAAGCTTATCGCCGAGAGCAGGAAGCGCAGCAAATTGCCTTGTTAAAGGGATTGCGTGATGATCTCGACCGCGCCGGGGAGTTGTTGGCAAAAAATCAGCAAGCTGAAGCGGAGACGCTGGCTAATGCCGCACTCCAAAAGGGGTTGGACGCGGATCTGCTGAATGAAATGAACATCAACCTGTTGGGCTATGATTATATGCAGCGAAAGGCTTACCCGGCGGCGATTGCGGTGTTCAAATTCAACGCGGCGCAGTATCCCCGGTCATCCAACGTGTACGACAGCCTCGGCGAAGCCTACATGGAAAACGGCGATAAAGCGTTAGCGGTCGAAAATTACCAAAAATCCCTGGAACTGGACCCCCAAAACCGCAACGCCCGGGAAATGCTGGCGCGGTTAGGAGCGCCGGTGAATAATTGAGGGGGGAGCGTAAAACGTGAGGCGTGATGCGTGAAACGTGAGGCTTTGGGGGTACGCCTTTTACGAATTACACTTCACGTTTCACTCGTCACGCCTCACGCATCGCTGCCCCTCTCACCGGATCAGCAGCATCTTCCGCGAGTGCTGGTAAATTCCCCCGCGCTGGCCGGAAGCTTCCGGGAAATGGCTGGAAACCCGCAGGCGATAAATATAAAGCCCGCTGGCGACCGGGTTGCCGCGCTGGTCGCGCCCGTCCCAGCGGGCTTCGTATTCCCCGGCTAAAACGATTTCGTTTAGCAGAGTGCGCACTTTTTGCCCTAACAGGTTGAAAACTTCCAGGCGCACCCGGTAGCGGCTGCTCCCGCTCACGCGGAAGGGAATGGCGGTTTCCGGGTTGAAGGGGTTGGGATAATTCTGCGCCAGGCTGATCCGGTCGGGAAGGTAGCCCGGCGGCGGGGTAATTGCGGTCACAAAGGAGATCGAATCGCTGGCGGCGTTGTTGTAAGTATCGTGCACCTTCAGCGTGAGGGTGTGGCTGCCCGCGGAGAGATAGGGCAGGGGATAGCGCAGGGTTCCGGATTGGTAGCTTCCCGCCTGGTAATAAAAGAAATCCCCGAGGTTGAGGGTATCCTGGTGATTCCCGTCGATGAACAGCAGCGGGTAATGGTCCTGGAAGCGGGAGAGGTTGACCCCGCTTTCATCGGAAATTTGCGCGACCAGGTACGCGTCCCTGCCCACGGTATCCCCGCCGCTAACGGTGAGGCTGATTTGCGGCGGGGTAACGTCTCCCGTCCCGCCGGCCGACCCGCCCACCGGCAGAGAATTCACAAATCCCATCCCCTCGTTCAGCCCGTTCCAGGTGTAGGCGTGCAGCTTCCCGCGGGCGGCTGCGGAGTCCTGCGGGACGTCGCCGGAAACCACGAACTGAAAGGTGAACTGCCCGTTGTTCAGGGGAACGTAGCCGCGGAAGAGCGCGCCGCCGGTGGTTTCGTAGCTTGTGAGAAAAGAGGGAGGAGGAATAGATTTTATCTTCCCCGGCTCTCGCACTTCGACCAGTAAAGAATCGCCTGCGGCGGGATTGTCAACGTAGCCGCTGATTTGCGCCAGGCTGCGGGCCTTGAGGGCGTCCGGAGTGATCGCGGTGACGTGAACCCGCTCCGCCGGCAGGGAGAGGTTGAGGGCCGGGTCGCCGAGGAGGTGTCTTTTTTGATTATCGGTGCCGCTGATTTTGGCCAGCATTACCGCTTTGCCGGCAAATCCCCCGGCGTCTCCAAAAAGGCGACTAAAAAAGCGTCTGAAAAATATATCACTTTGAAAGGCAAAAGCCGGGCGGTTGGCGGTAAGTGTCGCGGTTAAGCCGGATTTCTCTCGTTTGAGCAAATTCTGCAAGATTCCCCCGCGCCGGTCATCGAATTTATACAGGCTGCTGGCCCCGCCAAAGAAGCATAGTTTATCGTCATTTCTGATAGACACCATATCCCGCTGCACGTTCAACAAATTTTCATGGGTCCATTGTTCATCATTTCCATGGCCATAGAACATCGCGATCCGGTTTCCCAGGTTGAACCAGTTGATCAACTGCCGGGTGGCGGCCGGTTTTTCGTTGCCGGCAAAGGGATACTCTCTTTCATACAGCTTGTAAATTCGCAGTTCTGAGGGGAACTCGTTGTTGGCGAGGTTATCCGCTTGTTCTAAGTGGAAAAATTCAATACCGCTGCCGCCTAAACCGCGAAATTCGTCATCCGCAATCAACAGCGCGCTCAGCCGCCACAAGCCCGGCTCATAATTCACTTCGCTGCGGATGGTCTTTTCCACCAGGGCGGTTAGCTCTTCCGGGGTATCCGCGGGAAAGCGCCCGATGGGGATTTGGGGATCGATGTTGTTAAAACTCTGAAAGGTTGCCTCGGAACCATCCACTTTTCCATTTTTGCGGTGATCTTCCCAAAGCCCGGCAATAAAATCGTTCTCGAAGGGCTGCGGAAACGGCGGAAACCCCGGCTCATCGGTAAAGCTGAGGTCCACGTAGAAATCATCGACGGCCCGGGAAGTAATGTTATCGTTCCCGGAAATCTCGAACGCCGGAACCCAGTTCACGGGGTACTCCCCGCTCAAATTGCGGTAATCGTAATATCCGTTCCCGGCTAAGAGAATGTATTGCGGCTGGGGATTCCAGTTGGCGTGGGCAAATTTGATAAAATTGCGGATGGCAGTAGGATCCGCCCGCCCGAAGCCGAATTCGTCGAAAATATCCTCCACCGCCGCGATCTTCACCGTGAAATTGTTGTGCGTTTCCCGGTGCGCTTTCAATGCTTGCAGCAGCGGTTCGCTTTCCCGCCGGGTGATGATCAGGTAATCCGCCCCCTCCGCGGGGGAGAAAATGTTCCGCTGCCCCGCCTGAATGCTGGCGAGCGAGTGAGCAAAATTTTCACGATTGAGCCAGTAAATTTTGTGCTCCGCGGCCAGGGTATCTTCAAACAATGAATCGTTGGCGGTCTGAATTTGCAACACGTTGAAGGCATCCGTGACGTCGAAGATTTCCACCGGGTCGCCGCCGCTGCGGTATTTCGTATGGAAAATGCCCGGGGCTGGCGCGATGAATATCTGCATTTCGTTTCCGGCCAGACCGGTGTAACGGGGATAGACCAGTTCTAACCAGTCGAACCCGCTTTGCTCCAGGGTATCCTGCGGAACCGAGGGGACGTAATAGGCCTGCAAAACGTTCGTTCCCTCGTAAATCGGCGCTACTCCTGTCAGGGTTTTACTTTGCGTGGCCGATCCCATCGCGAGATTATTCAACGCGAGAAACATCGTGCCCGGCTGGGGGGAGTAGTAAAACTCCAATCGCACCAGCCGCGCGGTGGCCAGCGCTTCGGCGCCCGCCACGCCGCTCAATTCAATGGAGTGCTGGAAGGTATTATTCTGCCCGAAAAGATTCCAACTCCAGATCAGGCCGGATTTGAGGGCGTTAAAATGATCCTCTTCCAGCCGCAGGTGATCCGTAAAGGTATCCCGCAAAATAGCGTCCCCGCTTACCGGCGAGCCGTTTTTCACAGCGATGCGCTTGCCCGGCGCCGCGTTCCAGCGCAGCCAGTAGCAGGCCAGGGTGTCGTACGGGCTGCTGCGGAAGCGGTAATCCGCCGCATCGGCGTCCCACTCAAAGCGGTTGAGCGATTGCCCGTAAAACTGAAAATAATCCTGGGGATCGAACTGCCCGTCGCCGCCGTCTTCCACGATAATCGCGACCTCCTGAAGCTGCGGTTCCGGCTCCGCGGTGGAGTAGGGGAGAATATTCTGCCCGTCGGAGAAGAGTTGGATGGTTTGCGGCTGGATTTGGGAAATGGAGATCCCGGCGTCGGCTAACTCCTGACCGGCCACTTTGTAAATCCCCTCCGCGGCGAAATACATTTTGTAATACTCCTGGGCGCTCGCGATAAACTGTATCAAAATAGCACACATTATGGAGAGTAAAACCCGGCGCATGATGTCCCCTGTGGTTTTTTGAACCCAAGTTAGGCCGGAAACTGCCGTTTTTCAAGGGTAATTTTCGGTAGATTTTTTCCCGCTATTTTACGATATGGTGCGGCTTCCGGGAGTAACGCGGAATCAGGTTCAGGTATTTGGGGAAGATTTTGGAAGCGTTTGCCAATTTTTGGAACGCTACTTGCATTAAGAATAAATGTAAGTTTGATCAAGGAAGACGAAGCGATCTGTTACAACCCGCGTTAACCATTGTGGATAATGGTTTAATCTTTCCAGCGTAAAGGCCGATAAGAATGAGGGAAGGCGTATTCGCCCGAATTCGGTGTAAAAATAATGCGCTTTTCCGGTTTTTCCGGGCGGGTTATGAGCAGATGTGTTTTAAAAGATAATTCAAAGGGAGTTTTAAAGATGTTTTGCCGCCAGTGTGCAGAATACGTCAGCGACCAATATCAGAAATGCCCTCATTGTGGCAACCTGTTATCCGATTCTACAGAACCGCAAGCGAAATATTATTGCAAGCGCTGCAAGCGGAAATTACCTTCGCGCATCTGCCCGATGCACGGGATCGAAAGCACCGTCCGGCTGGATCTGTTGAAAAGTAAAACTGCCAGGGCGCCGCAGCCGGTGGGGGTATCCAATACTGCTCAACAAAAGGTTGATTCGCTCCAATCGCCGGCGTTCCGGCAGCCGGGCCAGAAACCTCCCCTGAAACCGGCCCCGGAATCGTTAAAACCGCCCACCCCCGCGGCCCAGAAACCCCCGGCAGCGCCGGAAATCGACTTGAAACGGCTTTCCGAGTTGCTGCAACCGGGGACGAATTCATCCCCCGCGGCGGGTAAAAATGGTTCCGCTCCTGCCGCGGCCGCCAGCCGCCCGGAAGAGCCGCCCCGGCGCCCGCAGCCGGAGAAATCCGCGAACCCGGCTTCTCCGATAGCAGCCAAAGCGAAGAAATCTCCCCCGCGGCAGGTCGGGTCGTTGATGGCGTTGATCGAAAAAGAGCTTGATTTATGGCGCACGGCCCGGAAAGAGCGGCGCGCAAAGGCCACCGCAAAAGCCCAGACGCCCCCCGCTGCCCCGCTCCGGGATCAGAAAATACCCGGGTCTGCAAAACCGTTCCGGCCGGGGATCGAGAAACCGGCCCGCGCCGGGCGGCGTTCCGGGGTCTATGTCATAGTCGCGGCGCTGCTGCTGATTGCGGCAGCGGCGGCCGGATACACGCTATACTACCCGGATTTCCAGAGAAAATCCCTGCTCTCCCGCGCCGAGGTGTTATTCAACGCCTCGCAATACGACGCGGCCAGGGCGCTTTACTTTCAATATGAAAAACAATTTCCCCGCGGCGCGGAGATTTCCCTGGTGAAGGAGCGCATGGAGCACATCCGGGCGCTGGACCGGGAGCGTCTTGAAAAACAGATTTTTCTCTACGATCTGATGAAAAAAGCCGCGGATGCTTTCAACTCCGGGCGTTACCTGGAGCCGGCGGAGGATAATGCTAATCATTACATTGTCGAAATTCTGCAAAACGATCCCGGCTTTACCCCCGCGATGGAATTGCGCAACCGCATGTTAGATCATTTCTACCAGCAGGCGGAAATAGCCTTCGATGGGGACCAGTACGACGCGGCGGTCACGTTCTACCAGAATATCCTGGCCGTCAAACCCGGCGATCCCGTGGTGGCAAACGCCCTGGACCGGGCCTTGAAGTTGAAATACGTTTACGGAATGCTCGACGACATGAGCGGGTTGGAAGCCGCTAAAAGCGAGCTGAAAAATCTCCAGCGGGAAAAATACCGCCTCAAAAACCAGATTCAGCAGGAGCGGACCAAGCTCAAAGAAATTTCCCGGCAGATCGAAACGCTCAACCAGGGAACGCCGGAAAACGCTACCGTAAAACAGGGTAACCCGGCCGGCCAGCCGCAAATCACCGCAGTCTCCGCGGGACTGGGGCCTTCCCCGGCCAATGCCGGATCGAAGTGGGAAGAGGAGCTGGGAATTTCCCTGGTATCCCTGGGCGGCAGCGTCTCACCCTCTTCAGAACCGTCCAAACCGGTGGAGGAGACCCTCTTAGACGGGGGTAAGAAAGAATATCTCCATCGCGAAAAGATCCAGCTTCCGGCGGATTATAAATCCAAAGAAATGACCATGATCTTAGGCGAGTGTATTGTAGGCGCCGACGGGCAGGTTGAAACCGTGAGCCTTATTTCCCCGGCAGATGATGAGCGTCTGAACCGGCTGGCGGCCGAGGCCTTCAAGAAATACCGCTTCAAACCGGCGACTTATAACGGCAACCCGGTGCGCTTCAAATCCATCGAGGTGCTATCTATTCAATAATTCGGAATGATTTATTTTCACGAGTCACGTTTCACGTATTGCGGGATGTAACACGTGAAGCGTGAGGCGTGAAATCGAAAGCATGAGACCTCGAGTCGGTCTCATTCATCTCCTCTCCCCCTCCCACCAAACCCCCAGCGTCGGCCTCTTCGGAGGCCGGCGCTGTTTTTTTTCCGGGCGCATCCCGGACGGTTCGATAACAAATCCCCGGCTTCCCTCGCGAAGGCGTTGCGAAAGGGTTTTAAGCTTCAGGGCCAGAAAATCAGCCTGAGCCGGGGCCAGATTTTTCGACTCCTGAGCTAAACTCGACCCCTGCAACCCTGAACTCACAACTCGAAACTTGAAACTCAAAACTTGACATAAATCATCTTTAAACCTAACCAAAGTCATTGTTTGGCGGTAAAAAAAGCGCGAACTTATAACGGAAACGGGGGAGTGGGCTTAAGGGTGAATGGAGAGTGCCAAATTTGGGGGAGGAGAGGAACGATGCAATTTTTATTTCATAGCCAAACCAAAGGAGCAGCGCCATGTTCAAAGTACTGATTGCCGACTCTCTTCCGGCTGCGGTGCTGGAACGCTACAACAGCCTGGAAGATATTTCGGTGGACAACAAAGCCGGAATTTCTGCCGAAGAGTTGATGGAAATTCTGCCGCGCTACGATGCGCTGGTGGTGCGCAGCCGCACCAAAGTTACCAAAGAGATCATGGAAAAAGGCCCCAACCTGAAGCTCATCGGGCGGGCCGGCGCGGGGGTGGACAATATCGACGCGCCGGAAGCCACCCACCGGGGCATTATCGTCATGAACACCCCCGGGGGGAACACCATTGCGGCCACGGAGCACACCATTGCCCTGATGCTGGCGGCCCTGCGCCAGATTCCCTCCGCAAACGCCTCCATCCGCTCGGAAAAGTGGGACCGCAAGACCTACATGGGGCACGAAATCTTCGAAAAAACCGTCGGGGTGGTGGGGCTGGGCAAAATCGGGCGCGAAGTGGCCAAACGCTTAGCCGCCTTCAACGCCCGGATCATCGGCTACGACCCCATTCTGACCAAAGAAATGGCCGACCGCTTAGGGGTGGAGCTGGTTTCGTTGAAAGATTTGCTGAAGCAGTCCGACATCATCACCATTCACGCGCCGAAGATTGCCGAAACCAAAAACATGATCAACGCTGAAAACCTCAAAACCTGCAAGAACGGGGTGTTGATCATCAACTGCGCCCGGGGCGGGATCGTTAATGAACATGACCTGGTGGACGCGCTCAACTCCGGCAAAGTGGCCGCAGCCGCGGTGGACGTTTATGAAAGCGAGCCGCCGACTTACTGGGAACTGGCCAAGCATCCCAAGGTGGTGTCCACCCCGCACTTGGGCGCCCAAACCGAGGAAGCGCAGACTAAAGTGGCGGACCAGATCATGGCCCAGATCGTGGAATTCGCGCGCAAGAACGTGGCTCTCAACGCGGTCAACTATATTTCTATCGACGAAAAAATTCAGCCAATGATTGCGCCCTATTTCGTCCTGGCGGAAAAATTGGGCGCCCTGTTCAGCCAGATTCGCACCGGGCGGCTGAAAGAAGTGGCGATCCGCTTCTACGGCAAAATCACCGAGCTCCCGGATGCGCCCATCGCCTCCCACCTGATGGCCGGGGCGCTGCGCTCCGGGGGCACTGCCGAAGCCACCCACGCGGTCGAGCTGCTGAACATGGTCAACTCCCTGGCAATTGCCCGGGAGAAAGGGATCAATATCGAAATTACCCGCAAAGACCAGCCCCTCACCAGCTACACCAACCTGATTGCCTGCGATTTCCACACCGAAACCGGCGTGGTTCACCTGGCCGGAACGGTGTACGCCGCGGGCATCTACCGCCTGGTAGAATTCGACAAGTACGACGCCGACGTGGATCTGGGCGGGAAGATGATCCTCATCGAGAACGACGACGTGCCGGGGGTGATCGGGAACGTGGGGACCGTTTTAGGCGAGCACAAAATCAACATCACCAACTTCTCTTCCCGCCGGGTAAAGGCCGGCAAGACCGCCGCCAATATCCTGAACGTGGAAGGCAAGTGGGATCGCGGGTTGCAGGCGAAATTGGAAGCGCTCCCCCACGTGAAGCGGGTCTATCTGGCGGATATCGCGGAGTAACGATCCCTGCGGTGCGATTTCTGTCAAGGTTTGAGAAAGAGCGTTTTGACAATCTTCCCGGGGCGCCGGGCCAAAAACTTCCGGCTCCCCGGGATATTTTTTTGCCCCGCCCCCCCCTTCGGAGTGCAAAAAGTGACCCGCTTCATGGAAAAGCGCACATTTTTCGCCGATACTGACTGACGCTGGATGCCGGTATCCCCGAAGGAGCAAGCTGGTACCCGGCATCCGAAACCCCCGAAAGGGCAGGCTGGTCCGATTAGCGAAACCGAATCAACGAGGAAAAAGACAATGGCAAACGAAATCCGCACCGAAAGAGGCACTCCGCTGTGGTCCCTGAACACTTTTCGCAGCAACGTGCTGTCAAAGTTGTTAGACGATCTGCTGGCCCGGGAAGAAGAGGGGTTGACGCAGGAGCAGTGCGCGCGGGTGAAGCTGGCGCTCGAGAAAATGATCGATGCGGCTTCCGGCATCCCGGACGGGGGTTTTTTGCGCGGAACCATCTGGAAAGAGTTGGAAAAATTTGCCGGGCTGTACCAGAAATGGAACGATATACCGGGCGACGACGCAAAAGCCGCCCGGCAGCGGAGGCAGATGCTGAAAAAATTGCGCCAGCGCCGGCACCGCCTGGCCCGCCGCATCCGCAAAAACCTCTACATCATCAGCCGGGAGCTGGATTTGAAGCTGCTGGGTAAACTGTACGATGCAACGGGCGACCTGGCGCAGGCCCTGCCGGAGATTTTCAAGAGCCTGCCCAAAGCTTTGAAAAAGTATCATTCGGTGATGGGGTAGGATCTATCCCCCCGTCGGTTTCCGATTCCGGCAGGTCGAGAAAAAACTGTTGCAAAAAAAAGCGCCGCTCTTTACATTTGCCTGCTTTATGCGGAAATATAAAACGATGTTGAATCTACCGATGGCAGCAGAGCGGCATGTTAGAAGATCTTTCGTCGAAATTAGAAGCGATCCTGAAGAAGGTTCGCGGGCAGGGCAAGCTTTCCGAAAAGAATATCGCCGATTCCCTCAAGGAAATCCGCCGCGCCTTATTGGAAGCGGACGTTAATTACCGGGTCGTCAAACAGTTTATTAACGACGTGCAGGGAAAAGCGTTAGGGGAAGCGGTTCTCCGCAGCGTCACACCGGGCCAGCAAATCGTTAAAATTGTGCATGATGAGTTGGTGCGCCTGATGGGCGAATCCAATACCAGCCTCAAGTTTGCCGGAATTCCCCCCACGGTGATTATGCTCTGCGGCTTGCAAGGCTCCGGAAAAACCACTTTTGCGGGAAAGTTGGGCAATCACCTGCGCAAAAAAGGCCGCCATCCCATGTTGGTGGCCGCGGACGTGTACCGCCCCGCGGCTAAAACCCAGTTGGAGGTGGTGGGGAAAAGCCTGAACGTCCCGGTCTATTCCACGGCCTCGAACGACGCCCTGCAAATCTGCAAGGAATCGATCAAAGCAGCCCGGGAAAAGACCTGTGATATTGTAATTTTGGATACCGCCGGGCGGCTGCACATCGACGAGGAGATGATGCGGGAGCTGGAGGTGATCAAACGGGAGCTGAAGCCGCAGGAAATCCTTTTCATCGCCGACGGCATGACCGGGCAGGACGCCGTGAACGCCGCCAGCCAGTTCCTGGAGCGTTTGGATTACGACGGGGTAGTGCTAACGAAAATGGACGGCGACGCCCGCGGGGGCGCGGCGCTGTCGATCCGCTCCGTGACCAATCGCCCGATCAAATTCATCAGCGTGGGGGAGAAAATGGACGCCCTGGAGCCGTTTCACCCCGAGCGCATGGCCTCGCGCATCTTAGGCATGGGCGACGTGGTCTCGTTGGTGGAAAAAGCCCAGGAGACTATCGACCTGGAAGAGGCGGAGAAGCTGGAGAAGAGGCTGCGCAAAGACCAGTTCAACCTGGAAGATTTTTATTCCCAATTGCAGCAGATCAAAAAAATGGGGCCGCTGGAGCAGTTGTTAGGTATGATCCCGGGAGTGGGAAAGCAGTTGCAGGGAGTGCAGATCGACGACCGCGCTTTTGTGAAAGTGGAGGCGATCATCAACTCCATGACCCTGCAAGAGCGCCGCAAACCCCAGATTCTCAACGGCAGCCGGCGCAAGCGCATCGCCGCGGGGAGCGGCACCCGGGTGCAGGACGTGAACCAGTTGCTGCGCCAGTTCGAAGAGATGAAAAAGATGATCAAACGGATGAAAAAAATGAAATTCGGGCGGGGGATGCCTCCCGGGATGTTGCCGTTTGGATGAGCGAAAGTGAAACGTGATGCGTGAAACGTGAAGAAAAGCCTGGAACCTCTTTTCACGTTTCACTCATCACGCATCACGCAATATAACGTTGAATCAAAAAACATGAAAAACAACCAATAACTCAAACACTTAATGGAGGAAAATAATTGGCTGTTAAATTAAGACTGCGTCGGTTGGGACGTAAAAAAAAGCCGTTTTATCGCGTGATTGCTGCGGATTCCCGCGCGCCGCGCGACGGCCGTTTCATCGAAGAAATCGGGTACTACAATCCCCTGACCGATCCGATGACCATCGAAGTGAAGGAAGACCGGGCGCTGTATTGGTTGAGCCAGGGCGCTACTCCCACGGTGACGGTCAAAAATCTGCTGCGAAAAAAAGGCATTACCCTGCGCTTTGACCTGATGAAACGGGGTGTGCCGGACGAGAAAATCTCCGAAGAGTTGAAAAAATGGGAAGTGCTGCAATTAGAGCGCCAAAAACGCTTAGAAGCCAAAAAGATGACCGCCAAAGAGCGTAAGGCGGAAGAAGCCCGGAAAAAGTCCGAAGAGAAAGCCGAAGAAAAGGCCGCGGCGGAGCCGGCTCCCGAGGCAGCGCCGGAAAATCCCGAAGCCCAGGGTTAAAAATTAGCTTGCTGTAATTTAACGGCGCCTATTAAAGTAGGCAGTAGGCAACTTTGCTTAGGAGTGATAAAAAAATAACTTGTTAAATTTAGCCAAACCTGTCATTCCGGCTGTAGCGAAGCGGAATGCCGGAATCTCCGCAGAAGATTCCGGTATTTTCCCCAAAAACGGGAAAAACCGGAATGACATCCGACAATACGATTTTAACAAATTATTTTTTGACCGATCCTTACTGCCTACTGAAAAACCGGCGCCGTAAAAATTTCAGTGAAAAATTTTTAGAATGTCACTTGCAATACTGGTTACAGGGATGGTAACTTAGGAACGAATTCCTGCACCAAATCGTGTTATGTAAACACTCAGCCAACTCCATGGAGGTGCGAGATGAAAGAGTTCGTGGAATTTATTGCGAAACATCTGGTGGATAAACCGGATGAAGTTCACGTGGCAGAGGTAGAGGGTGAGCGGGTAACGGTTTATGAGTTGCGCGTTGGCGACGGCGATCTGGGAAAAGTAATCGGCAAACGCGGGCAAACGGCCAAAGCGATTCGAACCTTGCTCAGCGCCGCTGCGGCTAAAATGGGCAAACGAGCCGTTTTGGAAATTCTCGAATAGAGCCGGGTTGGATTTACCGGGGTGAATGGAGGATCGCTCTCTCTTTCATCGGGTATCAAAGGTATTTTTCCTGGAACCATGTATATCGCAGTCGGAAAAATCGTTCAAACGCATGGGCTTCAAGGATATTTGAAGGCGATTCCCTATTCCGGGTATCCCGAACGCTTCCTGCATCTCGAAACTATTTATATCGGAAACGGCGAGGAGATGCGGGGATATATTGTGGAAGCGGTGCAGGTGCGGGAGCAGTTTTCCCTCCTGAAATTTCAAGGAATCGATAGCCGGGAGGCTGCTCAAGCGCTGGTCAAAAGTGAGTTGTGGGTTCCGGAAGCAAAGAGAACCGCGCTTCCGGAAGACGCCTATTTTATAGACGATCTGCTCGGTTTGCAGGTGTTCGATACCGGGGGAGAGCATCTCGGCGAGTTGGAAGAGGTGTTGTCCAATGCCGGCAATGATATTTACGTGGTGCGGAAAGAGGGGCGGGAATTGTTGATCCCCGCGGTTTCCGAGTTCGTCAAGGAGGTAAATCTACCGCAGAAAAAGATGGTCGTTCGGCTTATCGAAGGGATGTTGGCGTAAATGCAAATTGACGTTATCACGGCATTCCCCGGGATTTTAGAAAATCCCCTGAACGAAAGCATCTTAAAACAGGCCCGGCAACGAATTGGCCTGGCGATTCGCCTGTTAGATCTGCGGCAATTTGCCACGGATAAACACCGCACCATCGACGACACCCCATACGGCGGCGGGGCCGGGATGATTTTAAAACCGGAGCCGCTGTTCAAAGCCCTGGAGCATATCTTTGCCGGGGTTAGCGACCGCAATGCCGTGCGGGTAATATTCCCTTCTCCGCAGGGGCGCCTGTTCAGCGGGGAAATCGCGGAAGAATTGGCGCAGCATCGCCACCTGGTATTTATTTGCGGGCATTACAAGGGGATCGATCAGCGGGTAATCGACGCCTGGGTGACCGATGAAATCTCCATCGGCGATTTTATTCTTTCCGGGGGAGAAATCCCGGCCTTGCTGATGATCGACGGCATCGTGCGCTTAATTCCCGGGGCCCTCCATGACCCGGAATCCGCCCAAACCGATTCCTTGCAAGACGGTTTGCTGGATAGCCCTTATTATACCCGCCCGGAAGAGTTCGCGGGAATGAAAGTGCCGGAAGTGTTGCTCTCCGGCAACCACCAGAACATTGCGCGCTGGCGCAAGGAGCAGCGAATCGAGCGAACCCGCCAGCGCCGCCCGGATTTATATCAAAACTATCTTGAGTTGCAGGGAAAAGATTTCAAGAGCTAATAGCCGGGAACCAGGAGCCAAAATCTAAAAACCCGAAACTCAAAACCCGAAACTCTAATCTTCCCGGCTCCCGGAATTGGTTTCCTCATCTATAGAAAATTAAGAAGGAGAAAAAAATGGACATACTGAATACCGTTACCGCCAACCAGTTGGTAAGCGATCTTCCGAGCTTCAAAGCGGGGGATACGGTTTCCGTGCACGTGAAAGTGATCGAAGGTGAAAAGGAACGGGTGCAGGTTTTTACCGGGATTTGCATCCAGCGGCGCGGCGGGGGGATCAACTCCACCTTTACGGTGCGCAAGATTTCCAACGGCATCGGGGTGGAGCGCATCTTTCCCCTGCACTCTCCCCGGATCGAAAAGATCGAGTTGGTAAAAGTGGGGCGGGTGCGCCGGGCCAAACTTTTCTACCTCCGCCAGTTGGAAGGCAAAGCTGCCCGCATCAAAGAAAAACGCCAGCAGCCGTAATTCAGTGGCAGTTGGCAGGAGCAGAGGGTGGGAAGAACCTATGCGAAAACATCCCTGTCACTCTTCGACTCCGCTCAGAGTGGCATCAAAATTACTAATTTTATTATTGTTTCTGCCCCTTGCTCCTGCCCTCCCGACAATACGTTCGCATCCCTGCTCACTTGTCGGGATTAAACCTTCCAGGTTCAACTGCTTCTGTTTCAGCCGCCTGTTACTCAAAAACTCCCGGGCTAAATGGCTCATCAACTCGTTCTCCTGTGTCCCAATTGCCTTGCCGAGGATTCCTTTTCCCGTTCCCTATGCCGTGTTTGTAATGCCTCTCTTAAAATTCAGCGCCATTCATTATTTTGTAACGGGCGACTCATTGGTCTGCCGGACTACTATCAATTTCTCTTCGAACATTTGAAGGTTGCCCAGGCCAGCGGCGATTTTGCCAGCGCCAGCGCCAAACACGCCGCTTCCGATCTCTCCGGGGCGCTCCGTATCAGCTATCCGGCGGTGCTGCGGCAGGGGAAGCGCCGGTTTAGATTTTCCGGGTACCACGGCGTGTTCTCCCGGGCGGTTGAAATCCCGCGCCCGCTTGCCGAAGGGCAGTTGGTGATGTTCGAAGACCGCGCCGAGTTTTTAACCCCGGCAAAAAATTTTTCCTGGAATTTAGACGATTTTACCTGCGTGACCACCAACGGGCATTATTTTGAATTCAAAGTGAAAGGCCAGCCCTTTTTTCAAATCCGCTTTTTGCAAGAAAGCGTGCTGAAATACGAAATTCTCTTCCGCAAGCAACTGGATGCCCTTTACGGCGCCCGCCGCTTGCACCGGATCGTCGAATACCAGCCCCGGGTGCGGGGGGATATTCCCCGCCCGGGGCGGCGTTTTGGGAACCTTTCCGCTTCCCGGGAGCCGGAAAAACCTTATATAGTCGAAAAAATCTTAATAGGAAGCCTTCGCCGGGGCCTGAAGCGGCTGCTGCAAGCCCTGATTGCGGTAGAAATCCGCGGGACGGAACATTGGCAGCGAGAGGCGCGGGGGTTCGCGCTGATGAATCATCAAAGCGCGCTGGACCCCTTCATCGCCGGGGCGTTTTGGGACCATCGAATCGCCTTTTTAGCCAAGAGCAGCTCTTTTGCGCACCGCTTGCTGCGCCTCTTTCTAAAATGGGCCATGTGCCTGCCTACCACTCGCTACCAAAACGATTCCGAGGTTATCTTTGCCGCCAAAGCGCTGCTGCGCCGGGGAATCAAGGTGGGAATTTTCCCCGAGGGGGAGCGCTGTTGGGACGGGCGCATGCAGCCCTTCAAGCTGAATGTCGTGAAACTGCTGGCGGCCTCCCGGGAAGCCATTTTCCCGGTCGTAATCCAAAATGCGTTTCAATTTTGGCCGCGCTGGGCTAAATTGCCCCGGCGGGCGCAAGTAAAATTGAGTTTCCTGGCCCCCTTTTGCCTGCTGCCGGACCTGCATTCCGTTGACGAGCAGCGTTGTTTCCTGGAAGGGCTTTTCCGGGCGGAGTTGAAGGAGGAATGATCGCCAGGGTTCAGGTTTGGGTTGCAGGGAGGAAAGATGGGGGATAATTTTCGAACGAAAAAACAGTAACGGATGAGCGGCGGGGTGGGGGAGAGCAGTGGCGAGAATTGACCACTCACCACTCTGCGACGCGCCATCAAAACATGAACCTATGAACCTGTCTCTTACTCAGCAACAGAAGCTGGCGGCGATGCTCATTTTCCTGGGGCTGGCGTTGTTAATACTGCGCTGCGCAACGCGCCAGGCGCCTCCCGGCGGGCCGGAAGACAAAACTCCGCCGCGCTTGCTCTCTTCTTTCCCCCGCCCGGATTCCACCAACGTCCGCAGCCTGGAATACCTGGAGTTCGAATTCGATGAAAACCTGGACCGCGGCTCCCTGCGCAACCAGGTATGGATTCTCCCGGAGCTGCCAGGTGCGTTTGAGATCAAATGGAAAGGCAACAAAAAATTCCGCATCGTCTTCGAGGATTCCCTGGAAAGCAACCAGACCTACCTGGCCACAATCGGCGCCGGGCTGAAGGATTTGCGGGGAAATACCCTGAATGAGCCGATCGTGCTGCCCTTCTCGACCGGGCCAACCATCGACCGGGGGGAGATTTCCGGCCAGGTGATGGGGGAGCAGGCGCAGAACGTGTTCATTTATGCCTACCCGGTTTCGGAAGATTTTCCCGATTCCGCCATCTTCCGCTCCAAACCCCGCTATTATACCCAGGCGGGGAAGTCGGGCGAATTCCACATCAAATACCTGAAACCGGCAGTTTACCGGGTCTATGCCCTGGACGACCAGAGCGGGGACCGTCTCTATACCCTGCAAACCGACCGGGTGGGCATCCCCTTTACCGATGTGGCCCTGGCCGCCGGAGAAGAGCAAACCTTCCCACACTTGAACTTTACCCTGATCCGTGAAGACACTGCCGGCCCGGCGTTCGTGCGCGCCCGGGCACTCACGGAGCTCACCGTAGAACTATCCTTCAACGAAGCGCTCGACCCCGTCCAGCATATTGCGGTTGAAATAGAAGACAGCGCCGCGCATGCGCCCCTGCGGGTACTGGCCCGGGAGGTGGCGGGAGAGGAACGGGATAAACTGATCCTTTATACCGAGCCGCAGCAGCCGGTTCGCTATTCCGCCCGGTCAGTGCCCCTGCGCGACGAGTATGGCAATCCGATGCCCCTCGATACCTTGCGGTTCGTTTTTAGCGGTTCCGCCCAGCCGGATACCTCCGCCGCCCGGCTGATCGAGATTTATCCCCCGGATAAGCAGAAAAATTTGCCCTACGACCTCGATATACGCTTCAAATTTTCCCAGCCGGTGGACAGCGTTTCCCTGAAAAACGGCTTCAAGCTGCTCGATTCGGACAGTATGCCGGTGGCGGGCCGCTGGCGTTTCCCCTCCCTGCTGGCGCCGGAATATTTACCCGATAGTTCATTGGCAAAGGGCGCCGCCTACAGCATGGAGATCGATCTTGCCGGGATAACCAATGTATTTGAAAAACCGTTTGGCGATACGTTATTTGTGTATCAATTTAGCACCTGGGATTGGTCAGAATTAGGGGAAATTGGCGGGATGGTGCGGGTTCAGAATCCGGGTTGGGAAAAGGCCATTATCGAAGCAACCCCGGTGAAAGGGCCGGAAATCTATTCGGTTATTGTAAACACCAATCAGCCTTACCTTATTCCTTTTTTGCCGGATGGCCTGTATCGCCTGAAGGCCATCATCGATCTGAACCAAAACGGGCGCTACGACGGCGGGCAGAGCTTTCCGTTCCGCCATGCCGAACCTTTCCGGGTTCTGCCGGATACCGTCAAAGTGCGCAAACGTTGGACCACCGAGGGCGTTGACATCAGCTTTGAGCCGTGAGCGCTGGGCGCAGAGCGCATAGAGCATAGTGCATGGCGCCATTAGTTTTGCGATTTTTACGCCAACGGCGTTATACATTACAGCCCAGGGTTTTCCGCTTGCGGGACACCCTGGGGAATGTGCGATGCGAAAATGGCTCCCATACCCCAACGGGGTTAAACAAAAATGCGCGATATGAGACCATTTCAGGGGATTGTAAAACCCTTTCAGGGTTTTAGTGATTTGGGCGTGTTTTTATACCCAGGGTTCTCCCGGAAAGCCGCATTCCCGTTAACCTTAGCGAGCGACCTTTTGTGGGTATGAGAGGTATTG
>CAZFVV010000027.1:47521-50748 GCA_964522165.1 uncultured Calditrichaceae bacterium | reverse complement strand
GAGCGCGGCTTCCGCTACACCTACGACAAGCGCCAAACCCTGGAGTTGGCGGAATCCTTAGGCGTGCCCTGCCCCCGCAGCGCCGAGATGCGCAGCCTGGAGGGGCTTGAAAGGGTTATCGAAGAATTTGGCTTTCCCCTGATTCTCAAACCGGTCTCTTCCAAAGTATGGCGGGACAACCTGCGTTACGATCTCTCCGTCACCCTGGCGCGCGACCGCGCCGAACTGGAGCGCAAATTGCCCGCCTTGCTGGCGCTTTGCCCGGTGCTGATCCAGACCTTTCACCAGGGCGTTGGGGTGGGGCAGGAATTCCTGATGAAAAACGGGGAAGCGCTGGCGGTCTTTCAGCATGAACGGGTTCACGAGCCTCAAAAAGGCGGGGGGAGCAGTTACCGCAAGAGCGTGGAGATCGATCCGCAGTTATTGCGCCACTCCCTGAAACTGTTGCAGGAGCTTAACTGGACCGGGGTGGCCATGGTGGAATATAAATACGATAAATCCAGCGGCGCCGCGGTGTTCATGGAGATCAACGGGCGCTTCTGGGGCTCCCTGCCCCTGGCGGTTGCCGCGGGAATGGATTTCCCGGCCTGGCTGTTCGATATGCTGGTCAACGACCGGCTCCCGCAACATGTGCAATACCGGAAAAACCTCTACGTCCGCAACCCGGTGCGCGACCTGGACTGGTTAAAAGAGAATTTTCGCGCCGATAAAAGCGATCCGTTCGGCCTGACGCTGCCCTGGCGCGCGGTGTTAGGAGAGGCGAAAAATCTGCTCCTCTTCCGGGAACGCTGGGATACCATCGTATGGGACGATCCCAAACCCGGGGTAAAGCAACTGCTCAGCTATCTGAGAAAAAACCTGCGCGGCGCGGCGGACAAACTCTCCCGGGCGCTGATTCGCCTCGATTACAAATTTAACCTTCCCGGCCGCTGGCTTCGGCAGCGCCGCATCGCTAAACTGCTGCGCCGCAATCCCGCGGTGGCCTTTGTGTGTAAAGGGAATATCTGCCGCAGCCCCTTCGCGGGGATATACTTAAAAAGCCTTTCCGCCAAACATAATTTGAATCACATTTCCGGGGATTCTTTTGGCTTAATTCCCCGCGAAAATCGCCGCAGCCCGGATCTGGCGCTGGCGGCGGCGGAAGCCTTCGGGGTGGACATGTCCGCGCACCGCTCTAAAACGCTGACGCCGGAGAATGCCGCATCCGCGGGGGTAATTTTTGTGATGGATATTGACCTGTACAAGAAAGTCAAAAAGCTCTATCCCGGCGCGCGCCGGAAGCTGTTTTTCCTGGGAGCGCTTCAACCCGGGCGCGCTGAATCCATCGAGATCGCCGATCCCTACGGGAAGACCCTGGAGCAGTTCAAATCCGTTTACGCCCAGATCACCCGCTCGGTCGATCAGTTATTGCAACTGGCGAAAAACCAAATGGTGTTATAGTGTTCAGGTGTTCAAGTGTTTTGGTGCTTTCGTGTTCAACTAAAGGACTGCAACCAGTTTCTAAAACACCAAAACACTAAAACACCTAAACACTCGAACACCCAAACACTAACCCACTTTATATGTCCAAAGATATCGGCTCCAAAACCCGGCAAGGCGTCCTCTGGACGGTGTTATTCGATTCGTTCGAGTTCGTGCTCAACTTTGCCAGCTCCATCATTCTGGCGCGCCTGCTCTTTCCGGAAGATTTCGGGTTGATGAGCATCGCCTCCATCGCCATCCAGTTTGCCCGCCGGCTGGCCAACTTCGGGTTCAGCACCGTGCTGGTGCAGCTCAAAGAGGTGAAAGATGAGCATTACGACACGGTTTACATCATGAACCTGGCATTGATGGCGCTGGTGTGCGCGGCGCTGTTTTTCGGAGCCCCTTTTTATGCCGATTTCTTCAATAATGATAAGCTGAACCTGATCCTGCGCATCATCGCCTTCGATTTTCTCCTGAAAGCGTTTGCCAGCGTGCCGACTTCCATTTTACGGCGCTATATGAACTTCCGGTTGTTAGGGATGTCGCAAACGATCGGCAAGGCCGCCACGATTTTCTCCACCGTGGCCCTGGCCATTGCCGGCTCGGGGGTGTGGTCGCTGGTCTTCGGTACCCTGGTCGGGAGTTTCGCGCAGCGAACCGCGGTGATCCATTTCGCCCGGCGCCACACCCCCTGGAGGCCGGGGCTGCGCTTCCGCTGGTGGGCCATGAAAGATGCCTTTTCCTTCGGGGCCTGGGTCTATGCCGGGGCTTACGTGAATTTTGCGGTGAAAAAAGTCGATTTCTTCCTGGTGGGAAAATTTTTAGGCGCCGCGCAATTGGGTTTTTACGAGCGCGCTTTCCAGATTATGAGCCTGCCCCGCCATGAGCTGGTGCACAAGATCAACAGCGTGCTCTTCTCCGGTTTTTCCCGCATCCAGGATGATGACCGGCGGGTGGTAAAAGGCCTCCTGCGGGTGGTCACTTACCTTTCCATCGTCAGTTACCCGCTGATGATCTGGCTGTTTTTCGTCTCCCCTTCCCTGATCCGGGTGGTGTACGGGGAGAAATGGGTTTCCACCGTCTATCCCTTGCAGGTGATGTGCCTCTCCGGGCTGCTGGATTCCTTTACCTTGCTGTTCCAGCCGGTGCTGCGCGCCAAGGGGCTGATCGGCCATAATACCCGGCGGGATTTCATGTATCTAATCGTGCTGGGAGCGCTGGTATATGTCTGTCTTCCCTGGGGCATCGACGGGGTGGCCTGGGGAGTGGTGGCCGCCTCGGTGATCAGCCTGGGGCTGATGCTGCAAGTAACCATGCGGAAATTGCCCCTGACCCTGGGCGGCTTCCTGAAAGCCCAGCAATCGGCGATGATTTACGGCTTCATCCAGATCGGGGCGCTGCTGCTGTTGCAAATGCTGAGCAAACCCTATTTCAGCGATGATTCCATTCCCATGCTGATAGCGGTTTCCGCGCTCTCCCTGGTAAGCGTGTTGGGCGCACACCTTATGCTGCGTTTCAAGGACGTGGATGAAATTTTCCTCGAGTTTCTGGATGAAGGGTTCAAATTTGCCCGCAAACTGCCGGTCCTCGGGCGGCTGGGTTTTTTACAGAAAAAAATGAGAGCGTCTAAAACGCCGAAGCCGCCCAAAGCGCCTAAAATACCCAAAGCGCCGGAAGTGGATGAAAGCGTGGAATGAATCATTGTTGCAGAAAATTGTCGCTGGTTGGAGTAATGAGTGGTGGATTAATGGATTGGTGGATTG
>CAZFVV010000027.1:0-47421 GCA_964522165.1 uncultured Calditrichaceae bacterium | reverse complement strand
AGAAAATTGTCGCTGGTTGGAGTAATGAGTGGTGGATTAATGGATTGGTGGATTGATGGAGTAATGCAGCAGAATTTTCACCCACTCCATCACTCCAATACTCCATTACTCCGTTTTTTAACCAAATTTTGAAGACTTTCAGTCACTTACATCATGCAGGAATCGCAACTGAACGAGCTTATCTTTACCATCCCGGCCAGCCGCTGGGAGGAATCCCTGCCGATCGGGGAATTCCGGCGGTTGGAGGTTCTGCAGTATATCACCCGGCCCTTTTCCTTCATTGCCCGCTGCCGGGTGCAGGGGGAGCGCGACTCCCGGGTGGTTTTCATCAAGCGTTACCGCAACCTGAAAAACAAGCCCCCGGAAGTCTATCGCCAGAAAGTCGAGAAAGAGCACCAAAACGCGCTTTACTGGTATCAAAAATTTGCCGGTTCCCCGCAATTCCGGGTGGTAAAACCGGTGCTGGCGATCCCGGAGCAATTCATTTCCGTAACCGAGGAGAGCAGGGGGGAGAGCCTGTTTCAACTGGTGCTGAAGAATGCGCGCTATTTTCCTTCCCCGGCAACGCTGCGGCGGCTCGCGCACAGCCTGCGCAATACCGGGGCCTGGCTGCGCTACAAACACTCTATTTTAGCGGAACCGGGGGAAACTTATTCGCCGGAGGGTTTAAGGGAGTACATGGACGTGCGCCTGAAAATCCTCGCCGAAGACCCCCGGCGTCGCTTCGATCCGGTCATTCGCGAGCGGGTTCTGGCGTTCATGGCGCAGCAAAAATCCCGCTTTACCCCGGAGGAACTGCTGGTCAGCCTGAGCCACAGCGATTTTAACCCCGGCAATATCCTGGTGGACGGGGATACCGTAACGGTGCTGGATTTCGGACGGCTGGTGAAAGAATCCTACCTGCTGGACCTCAGCAAGCTCTATTTTCAGCTCCAACTGCTCACCTGCAAACCGCAGTACCGCCGCAGCGTGATCCGGCAGTTGCAGCGCGCGCTGTTAGAGGGCTTCGGCGACGCGGGGGCGGACCAGCGCCGCATTTTCCGCTGCCTGATGATCCGCCACATCCTCACCCACCTGAATGGAATAAGCCAGTTCTGGAAGCAGGGTTTTGCGGAAAAATTCTATAACCGCCGGGTCATGCGCAAAGAGTTGAAGATGCTGGATGATTTACTGACCAATCCGATGCGGGATAACCATGAAAAGCAACGCTGAAGCGTTGCACTCCGAAGCAAACACTAAAACACCATAACACTTACAATGCTCTTAGACCGAATTCTCACTGTATTACTGTTTTGCGCCGCGCCGTTGCTGGCGCAGGAACGCCCCATCGCTTTTATCCCCGAATTCAAGATCAACCCGGTGAGCGGGGCGCTGGTGCAAGGGAACGGCCAGACCGTGGAAACCTTGCAACAACGTTTCAACCTGGTGGATGAGCGCGGTTCCCTGCGCCTCTCCGCAGCGCCGGGTGAGACCGTGGCTTTCCAACTCATCGTCGCTCCCGACCCGTGGTTGCAGATTCATCTGGAAAATCCCTCCGCCATTCCCTGCACCCTCTACCAGGTTGGCTCGGTAAAAGTGCCAGAGCTGGAAAACCGCTACTTTCCGGACCTGCTAATCCCCCTGCCGGGAAATGCCCCGGGGGACCGCTTCAGCATGGTCAAAGACGCGCAAGTGGTTCCGGCGGGGAGTGCCCGGCACGTCATCTGGGTAGAAATTCCCTTGAAGGCGCAAACCCGGGCGGGGGAATATACGTTAACCCTGCGGATTTCCGGGGAGAAGACCAATCAGGAGTTAACGATCCGGTTAACGGTTCATGGCGCCGCTCTGCCGCCCCCGCGCTTGCTGCTGGATTTGAACGAGTACGGCGATAAATACCTCTACCCCTTCCGAAAGAGCTTTTCCCCGCAAGAACTCGCCCGGCTGGAGCAGGCCGTTTTCCGGATGGGGCGCGACCATTACGGCGTCATCAATCCCCTGCCGTACGAGAGCCAGAGCGGGGAGGCGCGGGAGGGGCTGGTTCCTAAGGTTCTCAACTATGATTTGCTCCATCCCCAATTAGACTGGTCGGAATTCGACGCCCGCTTCGGCCCCTATTTCGACGGCAGCGCTTTTGCAGACGGCGTCCCGCTGCGCCATTTTTACCTCCCCTTTAACCCGGACTGGCCGGCCCCCTTCAAATTGTATCTTTCCGACCGGGAGCAGTACGAACAAATCTGGGCGGCGTTTGCCCGGGAGTATATCCGCCACTTTAACGAAAAGGGATGGACCCGCACCATTTTCCAGGTCTATTGCAACCAGAAACCCGGGAAAGGGAACGAAATCCCCTGGAACCTGGATGAACCCAAGGGGGTGGAGGATTACCAGGCCCTGCGCTATTATGCGGATTTAACCCACCGTGTATTCGCGGAGAGCGGGGCGCTCAAAGTGCGCTTCCGGGTGGATATTTCCCATTTCTACTGCGACGAGCACCGGGGAAATCGCGACAAAGATTTCCGGGTGAACGGGGGCGATAAAATTCTCGAAGCGGTGGATATCTGGGTCATCTCCGGCCATTCCCTGAACGGTGAAGCGGCGGCGCAGGAAGCGCGAAAGCTGCTGGGCGCGGGAAAAGAGGTGTGGATTTATTCGGAAACCCCGTTGATTGCCGAAGGAAGCCCGCGCGCCTTCCAGCACATCTATCGCGCCCGGGAGCAGCAATGGAGCGGTTTTATGGCCTGGAAATCGGTTGCCCGGGAGCTGCACGCCGGCAAGGGATCGGATTTCATCTTCTACGCCGTGGAGGCGGGGGGAGAGAAGGGGATTTACCCCTCGCTGCGCTTAAAATTGTTGAAACGCGCCATCGACGATACCCGGCTGTTAGAACTGGCCGAGAGCCGCGGCGCGTTCACCCCCGTGGAATGGGCGGCGCATCGCCTGGCGTATCAAACCGGGGACCGGGAAGCGATCTGGAGCTTTCGCACCGGCATCCACGAACGCATATTCGGGAAAAAAACTCCATGAATGATCTTGTAAAATATATCGGATTTAGCAGCCTGGGGAAATTAGGCCTGTACCGCTCCCTGCGCCGGAAACACCGTGATAAAGCGGTGGTGTTGACCTACCACGGGGTGCTGCCGGAAAAACCCGCCGGAAACGGAGATTTCCAATATCGGAATTTCGTGACCGCCGGCCAGTTCGATCAGCAAATCCAATTCTTATTGCGTCGCTATCGCCCGCTGCGAGCGGAAGATTTTTATGAGCCGGGGGGAAACCTCTCCGGCGGTTTCCTGATCACTTTTGACGACGGTTTTCGCAACAACTACCGCTACGCCCTGCCGATTTTGAAAAAATACGGGCTGCAAGGCTGTTTTTTTATCACCACCCATTTGATCGATACCCGGGAGTTTCTCTGGACCGAACAGGTTACCCGCTTGCTGGAAAAAACCCGCCGGGAGAAGGTGGAGGTGGAGCTTGACCAGCCGCACTCATTTCCCTTAGGCGCGCCGGCGCAAAGGGAACGCGCCTCGCTGGCCATCCGCAAATACCTGAAAGTTGCCCCCCTGCGCCGCCGCCAGGAAGTGCTGGCGCACCTGAAAGCCCAGCTTTCTGACGTTCCCCTAACGGTGCAGCCGGAAGAAGAGGAGCGCTACCTGTTTATGACCTGGGATGAAGTGCGGGAAATGGCGCGCGCCGGGCAGGTGATCGGCTCTCACACCCACACCCATCCGATGCTGGCAACTTTGAGCGAGGAAGAGAGCCTGGGCGAATTGCGCGTTTCCCGCAAGCTGGTCGAACAGCAGACCGGCCAGCCCTGTTTGACCATGAGCTACCCCAACGGGGAGCGGGAGAACTACTCGGAAGTGCAAATCCGGCAGTTGCAGCAGCTTGGCTATCGCTGCGCGTTTACCCAGGTGCCGCATTTCAACACTGCGGAAACCGACCGCTACCAGCTTCGCCGGGTGAATATCAGCCTGAAGATGTCTATGCCGGTGTTCGAGGCGGCGTTGTGCGGGGTTCTTTAAGTCATTATTGGTCATTAGGCTTCGCTGTCATTAATCTTCGCTGTCATTGGCTTGCCCCGTTGGGGCGGCGCGTCATTGATGGCCATTAGCCTGCTCGGCGTATTCGAAGCGGGAAACATTTTCAGCGGGTTCACAACTCACAACTCACAACTCAAAACTCAAAACTCACAACTCAAAACTCACAACATGAGCTTTCTGGAACGCTCCTATACCATTTTCCCATTTCTCTACTTCGCCGCGGTGCGCCCGGGCGCTTGCCTGCTAATGGTTACCGACCATCCCGGGCGGATGCAAGTCCCTTTCAGTTTTTTGGGTATCGAGCCGGTGTTCTGGCCGGCCCGCAGCGCGGAGAAGCGCTTCCGTGAATATTCAACAGCGCCGGTAGAATTCATCACCCCGGAGAATTTTTCCGGCTCCCGTGCGCGCTTCGATTTGATTTGCATCGACCTGGAACATAGCCGGGGAAGCGGGATTTTATCGCGGGTTCATGAATTGCTCGCGCCGCGGGGGAGCATTGTCTGGTTGGATTGGGCGGTTTCCGGCCGCGAGGCATGGCGGAACCTCCCCTGGCATTTCGGATGGCGGAGGGGTTCGCCCCCGCGGGAGCGGGAGTTATTAAGCCGGCTGGGCCGGGGAGGTTTTTCCGCAAACTGGTATTTCTTCATCGAACCGGGCCTGAACAAGCCCCGTTACATAGTGCTGCCGGGATTCGGAACCGACATCCCCGCCCTCAGCGAATCTCCCTTTAAACGCCGCCTGCTTCGAAAAGGCTTCTTTTACCTGCAAGCCCATCCCAAAGTGATCGTCGCCGGCGCCTCGCCCGGCCCGGGAGAAGGAGGGCTGGCCGGGAAGGTTATCCGGCAACTATTCCCCGCTGAAGCGGCTTCCGCAACCCCGGCGCGGTTCTTGCGCCAGGTGTACATCTCCACCACCGGGGTGCTGCTGCTGCGGGTTTCGGACGGGCAGAAAACCTGTTTCATCCGCTTTCCCTTAACCGAACACTCCCTGCAACGGGTTCAAAACCAGGCTTCCTTGACAAATTTTTTACATCACCAGGGCGCCGCGCTCACCCCCCGCCCGGTAAAATTGGACCCGGAACCGGCGCTGCCCGCATACGTGGAGGAGGGAATTTTCGGTAAGAGCATGGAAAAGGCTTTTGCAGAGGGAAACCGGGAAGCGGCGCTGGAATTGTACCGCAAAACCCAGGAGGCGATCCGGCAGATTCATCAACAATTCGGGCGGGTGATAGTGCTCCGCGAAGGGGAATTCAACGCCTACATTCAGCCGAAACTGGCGGCAATCGAAAGCAAATTGCCGGCGCATCCGCAAACCCGCGTCGCCATGCAGCGCATCGCTAAATTCTTGTTTGCGGAATTGCGGGATAAACAAATGCTTGCCGGCCTGGCGCACGGCGATTTCAAGATCGGGAACTGTCTCTTCGATGCCCGGGGGAACGTCGCCGGGATCATCGACTGGGACATGGGCAGCCGCGATGAGCTGGCGCTGCTGGATATTGCCAGCCTGTTGGGAAGGAGCATCCGCCAGCGCCATCGCTTAAGCCTCCCCGGTTTGCTGACCAGCGCCGGGCGGGCCGGGGAGGAATTTTTTCCCCTCTGCCGCGATTATTTCGCAGCGACGGGGACTTCGCCCGTCAATCCCTTCACAACCCTGCTTCTCTATTGGCTCGACCGGTCTTACAAACAGATCGCGTTCGACGACCAGACCGACCCACGCTGGCTGACCGCAAACGTTTACCCGTTGATAGAACGAATCGGGAGCCTGATTTGATGGCGGATACCGGGGATGCCGGATCAGTGCGGGGAATTCGGCACTCGGGATCAGGCATCCGGTATCCGGAATCAGTGTATGCCCTCCCGCCCTTTCTGGTGCATGAAGTAGCTTCATCCGCTCACAACAATTTATTTATTTTTCTTGACAAAATAAAAAGGTTGGCTTACTTTTAGCCGTTCTTTTAGGAATTCCGGCCTGCGTCATAGTACCAGCCTTGAATACCCTAAATTAATTAACTGTTACAATCTTATAGTTTAAGGAGAAGTAGTAATGTCAGATCGAGTACACGGAGTTGTGAAGTGGTTCAATGCCAGCAAAGGCTATGGTTTTATCTCCAATGGCGAAGGCGAAGATCTCTTCGTCCACTATACTTCCATTCGGGATAACGGCGGTTATCGCACTTTGGAAGAAGGCCAGGAAGTTGAATTCACCATTGGTGAAGGCAAGAAAGGCCGCCAGGCACAAGATGTGGTTGTCTTGTAGGGTGAAGTGATGTGAATCCTTAGTAAATTCAAAAAGAGTCACAAAAAACAGGTATGGTGCTCTTTTTCAATGGATAGGTTGGCTGAATGGGCTAACGATTTTACTAAGTCATCAGCAAACAAATTTTAAAAGGCGACACTCAACAGTGCCGCCTTTTTTTTGTGGGAATCTTAAAACTTTGTTGAACGGAGAACCAAATGAACATGTATATTGGTAATTTAGCGCGTGAAGTTACGGATGAAGATTTGCGCGGAGCCTTTGAAGCTTATGGCGAAGTGGCCTCGGCCAAGGTCATTAAAGATAACTTCAGCGGCTTATCAAGAGGCTTTGGCTTTGTAGAAATGCCCAACAATGCCGAAGCAGATACAGCCATGAAAGCATTGAATGGCCAGGATCTGAAAGGAAGCGCGCTAAAGATAAGCGAAGCGCGCCCGAAGTCAGATAAACGCCGCGGCGGCAAGGGAGGCAACCGGCGAGGCGGCGGACAGTACTGGTAAATTACCGCCGGGACAAAAATTTTTCCACCTCCCGGGGGAGGCCAAACCCCGGGAGGTTTATTTCATGTATTCCCAAATCCCTTGTTTCCGAAAGCATGATTTTTGCGCTCCCCATAATTTAAGATTTCCTTTTCTCCCTACGTTTTTTTAAAGCCGGATGCCGCCTGGCAGCCAGGATAATTCCGCCCCGGGTTCTGCTATTATTCATTACCTCCCCGGGAGGCTTCTCATTCATAACTGATGTTACGCATTTTACCACATGGTTCGATAAACTCACCATGCAAAAGACACAGAGATCACAGGGTTTTGGTCATTTTCTTCAAATTTTGGTTTCTCGAAGAGGTCTAAGATTTACTGGATGTTTGATTTTCTCTGTGCCCGCTGTGTCTCTGTGGTTAATTTTTTCAACCTGCGTAACATCAGTTCATAAATTTTGAGCCGGACAACAAGATTCAGGATATGCGTAAAATCAGCGTGATCATTCCCACCTATAATGGCGCGCAGGTAATCCCGCGCTGCTTGAACTCTTTGCGGCAACAGGAAGGAGCAGGCAAGCTGTATGAGCTTGAAATCATTGCCGCTGACGACCACAGCGGCGACGGCACCTGGGACCTGCTGCGGGCGGAGAAAGACGTGATCGCCCTTAGAACTCCCCGCAACACCGGGGGGCCGAGCGCCGGGCGGAACTTAGGTTTAGAAGCCGCCGCCGGCGATTTTATTGCCTTAATCGACCAGGACGACGAGTGGCATCCGGCAAAATTAAAGCGCCAACTGGAATTGATCGACCGGGCGGCGCTGGTTTTCTGCGATTTTGAGATCCGGGATCAGCTTACCGGCAAAACGGACTATTTCAGCGACCGCACCGGCAAAGTGATCCTTTATGAGCCCAACCAGGTGTTCATGCGCCTGCTTCGCTGGGAAAAAGACTCCCAAAACCCCCTCGCCTTAATATCTTCGCTTCTGTTTCACCGCGATCTAAAACCGGCTCGCTTCGAAGAAAATTTCGGGTTTTGCGACTTCGACTATCTTCTGAAATTGACCGCCGGGCAGACCGCGGCCAGAATCTGCGCCCCCTTGATTACCCGGCACGTATACGGCGGCAACCTCTCGCTCAATCCGTATTTCCGTCGGGTGGCGCATTACCACAGTCTGATGACCCTGGAAGAGTACGAAGACCGCTACCCCAAAGAAGTCGCCCTGGCAGCCCGCCGGATAAACGGAACCTACGCGCGCTATTTTTATAAAATCGGCCAGATGAAGAAGGCGCGGAAATATTTCCGGCGCAGCCAGCGGAATTGGAAAACCCTGGGATATATCATCACCAGCTATTTGGGTGCAAACTGGGTAAAAAAACACTTCCGGATTTTTGGAAGTTAAGGGAGGCCATTAAAGAATCCTGTAAATGGATAGCCCGTGTGCTTCTACTACATCGCGGCAGAGTTAGTCCGCCGCCAGGCTTACTGGTTGCGAAGTTCAACTTCGCAACCCAATTGCGTGCCGATCCCGGATTTGCCGGGATACGGCACGAGGATCGACGGACTTTCTCTGCCGGGGAGTACTACTATAAAACTTTACGCTGTACTATCACGTGATAGTACAAACTTTACGCCCATAAGACTCCGGAGCTTCTCCCTGATAGCCGGGATACAGCTTCACCGACATAAGAGAAGCCTGCCATTCCGGTTTCCACCGGGGCGAAACCTTTTCCGGCGAACGCGGGGATAGCAGAATCTCCATAATTACACTCAAACGAATCCTTACAGGCAGGAAAACCATGAATGAGCAGAAAAAGCAGGGCAAGTCGTATCAAACTGTTTATCAGCAGTTCAGAAAAGAGGATCTGATTTTAAGAGACTACCTGGCGCTGGACCGCACCGTGGTGGCGAACGAGAGAACCTTTTTAGCCTATATTCGCACCGCGCTGGCGTTTTTTGTTTCCGGCGTAACTTTTATCCATTTCTTTGGAGAGATAGTTTTCGAAATCCTGGGATGGACCTTTGCTCCCCTGGGGGTGATCACCTTCATCATCGGGTGGCGGCGTTTTTGGCAGGTTAAACAGAGTTTAAGCCTGGGCAGGAGCGCTTCTCCCGCTGAATGGCTGGATCGTTAAATGGCTTTCCAACCATCCAACCCCTCATTCTCCTCACCAAAAAGAAACTTGCCCTCATTCCCTGCGTAAGGCTGTGAATTTTAAGCTTAGGATGATTCGCTACAATGTTTTGTTGCGAGGCTGAATATTCACAACCCACTAACCATGGAGGCTCGATGATGAAAACTTCATCGTTTCTGTTAATAATCGCTGCGCTGGGGATAACCGCGCCGGCGTTCCTCTATTCCCAACCGCGGGAGCGCTCGGAAGTATCCGTGCAGGATACCTGGAAACTGGAAGATTTGTATTCCACCGACCAGGCCTGGCATGAAGCCAAACAACAGGTCGCAGCCGAATTCGATAAATTGGCGGGGTTCAAAGGGAGATTGGCGGCCTCCGCCTCCGATCTGCTGGCCTGCCTGGAGTTCAACAGCCGGATTTCCCGGGAGATGGCACAGCTTTACAGCTACGCGTTCATGAAATCCGACCAGGATACCCGCAACTCCACCTACCAGGCCATGAAGCAGGAGATCCAGCAAATTTATACCGACTACCAGGCCAAAGCCGCATTTATGGAGCCGGAACTGGTTAAATTAGACAAACCGGCCATTGAAAAATTCATCGCTGAAGCGCCCGGCTTGAAGGTGTATCAATTCTACTTGCTGGACTTGCAGCGCCGGAAAGCGCATACCCTCTCCGAAAAAGAAGAGAAGATCTTAGCCGAAGCGGGCCTGATCGCCAGCGCCCCCTATGATATTTTCAGCGTGTTCAGCAACGCGGAATTACCCTACCCGGAGATCAAATTGAGCGACGGCAGCACCGTGAAGTTGACCTCCGCGGGCTACTCCCGCTACCGTGCCCTGCCCAACCGGGAAGACCGGGAAGCGGTGTTCGCGGCATTCTGGAACACCATCGCCGGATTCCAGGGAACCCTGGGAGAGCAGTTGTACGCAAACGTCAAAAAGGATATTTTCTATGCCCGGGCCCGGGGATATCAATCATCCCTGGAGAGCGCTCTGGACGCCAACAATATCCCCGCGGGCGTTTATGTTGCCCTGGTTGATAACGTCAACCGCAACCTGGACACTTTCCACCGCTATCTCAACCTGCGGAAACGGATGCTCAAGCTGGATACCTTGAAATATTCCGATCTCTACGCCCCGGTGGTGAAAGGAGTGGAGTTGGAATATCCCTATAGCGAAGCCCAAAAACTGGTTTTGGAAGCCGTAAAACCCCTGGGAAATGAGTACGCCGGCGTGGTCAAAAAAGCGTTCGAGGAGCGCTGGATCGACGTGTACCCCACCCCGGGCAAGCGTTCCGGCGCTTACTCCGCGGGGGACGTGTACGACGCCCATCCCTTTATGCTCCTCAATTACAACGGCCAGTATAATGACGTCAGCACCCTGGCCCACGAAATCGGCCACGCCATGCAAAGTTATTTTTCCAACAAAACCCAGCCCTACCCGCTGGCAGATTACCCGACCTTTGTAGCGGAAGTGGCCTCCACCTTCAACGAGGCGCTGCTGATCGACAAAATGCTGAAAGATATCAAAGACAACGACACCCGCCTCTCTTTGTTGATGAATTACCTGGATAATTTGAAAGGAACCCTGTTCCGGCAAACCCAGTTCGCCGAGTTCGAGCTGAGAATCCATGAAAAAGCGGAGCAGGGCGAACCGCTGACCGGCGAAACGCTGACGGCGCTCTACGCCGATATTCTGAAAAAGTATTACGGCCACGACAAAGGTATTTGCAAAATCGATGACCGGGTGACCGTCGAGTGGGGCTACATTCCGCATTTCTATTACAATTTTTACGTGTATCAGTACGCCACCTCGTTTACCGCCTCCACTGCCCTGGCCGAGAAGGTGTTGAAGAAAGAGCCGGGCGCGGTACAACGTTTCATGCAGTTCATATCCTCCGGCGGCTCCGACTATCCCATCGAATTGCTGAAAAAGGCCGGGGTGGATATGACCACTTCCGAACCCTTTACCCAGACCATGTCCGCCATGAACCGCGCCATGGATGAAATCGACAAAATACTGGACAAAAAAGGCTCCTGATATAGCCCTCCACCGGGAAGATTTTTAGCGATTCCCCTTTCCACCCGATTTTGCTACATTAGTCCACCCAGTACCGCAAGGCGTCCCCCGCCCGGGGACGCCTTGCGGGTGTTTAGCGGGAAGGCAGAAACGGTAACAGACCTTGTTAACGCACCGCCAAAGTGCTTCCGGGCAGGATGTAACGAAAATGATCGACATTCTTCCAGCAGCTTATCGCGCCGGCAAGGGAGGGAAGGAGCACAGCCGTTCATTCCTGGCAGTAGTTTTACAGATTTCCGCCGGCCTGTTCTTCCTTTGCATCTTGATCCTGCCCGCCCAATCCCAGGTTTTTTTGGGAAATTACACCGGGTACGCCGTTTCCGGAAAACAGGTTACTGTGTCCGCCGGCGCCGCGGCAGTGCGCTTCATCTTCTACCAGCCGGATATTCTGCGGGTGGATTTCCTGCCTTTCCCGGGCGCGGTGTTCGATTCCTCATTTTCAGTCATTCAAGACACCACCGTTTACGTTCCCTTTACCATCACCGACGCCCCCTCGACCCTGAAAATCGAAACCGGCGCCCTGGGCGTGGTATGCCAGAAATCCCCCCTGCGAATTTCCTATTATGACGCCGCCGGAAACCTGTTGCTAAGCGAACCGGCGTCCGGGGGACTGGCCGTGAGCGGCACGGAACGATGGGCGACCTTTTCGCTGCATCCTAACGAACACTTCTATGGAACCGGGGAGCGCAGCGCCGACCTGGATAAGCGCGGCCAGGTCCTGCAATCATTCAATACACAGCATTTCAGTTACGACGGCCCGGTGGACCCCATGAATATCAACGTTCCTTTCCTGGCTTCCACCAACGGTTACGCGCTCTTCTTCGACCAAACCTACCCGGGTGCGTTCGATTTAGGCGCTTCCGATCCTTCGCGTTTTTTCTACAAAGCGTTCGGCGGGGAATTACGCTATTACCTGCTAACCGCGCTCACCATTCCCGGCCAGATCGAACGCTACACCTGGCTGACCGGGCGGCAGCCCCTGCCGCCGCGCTGGGCGCTGGGATACATCCAATCCAAATACGGATACCGCAACGAGGGCGAGGCGCGGGAAATGGTCGAAACCATGCGGGAGAAGCAGATTCCCTGTGACGCCATCGTGCTGGATCTGTACTGGTTCGAGCACATGGGTGATCTCGCCTGGAACTTGAGCGACTGGCCCGATCCCGGCCAGATGATGCAGGAATTTCTCGCCGAGGGATTCAAAACCATTGTGATCACCGAACCCTACATTGTCGAATATTCGGGCAATTTTTCCACCGCCGCGGCGAACGATTATCTCGCCTTTGATTCCCAGGGAGAACCGTACCTCCTCGGCGGCTGGTGGTCTTGCAACTGCGACGCGAGATTGCTGGATATTACCAACCCGGCGGCGCGGGAGTGGTGGTGGAGCCGGCATCCCGCCTTCATGGGCGAGCATCTGGCCGGGCTGTGGACCGACCTGGGGGAACCGGAACGCCACGAGCCGGGCATGCAGCACTTAGGAGGCAGCCGCGACAGAATCCACAACGTTTACAACCTGCTCTGGGCGAAAACCTTGTATGAAGGGTTTGCCGGCCTGCGCCCCAACCGCCGGATGTTCAATCTCACCCGCTCCGGGTTTGCCGGAATTCAGCGCTACGGGGCGCTTCCCTGGTCCGGCGACGTGGGAACCAGCTTCGGGGGGCTGCAAGTGCAGCTTCCCATGCTGCTGGGCATGGGAATATCCGGGTTGGCCTATCACCATTCCGATATCGGGGGATTCTGCTGCGAAACTACCACCCCGGAACTGTATATCCGCTGGCTGGAGCACAGTGTTTTTTCCCCCGTGGCCCGGGCGCACGGGGTAGATTATCAACCCCAGGAGCCCTGGGGATACGGCATGTTCGCGGAAAACATCGCCCGCAAGTATATCCAACTCCGCTACCGACTGCTCCCTTACAACTATACCCTGGCGCATGAAAATTATTCGACCGGAATGCCGCTCGCGCGACCGCTGTTCTTTATTGATCCCGCCAACCCCAATCTTATAAATGAGAGTTCTTCATATCTCTGGGGAGAGGCGTTTCTGGTTTCCCCGGTGGTTCAGGCGGGACAGTCAGCGAAAACCCTCTATCTGCCCCCGGGCGATTGGATCGATTTTTGGACCGACCAGGTATATGAAGGAAACCAGGCCATCACCGTTCCCAGCCCGTTGGAAACCCTACCCCTGTTCGTCAAGTCCGGGAGCATCATCCCCATGCAGCCGGCAATGAATTACTCCGACGAACGCCCGTTAGATACCTTGCTGCTGGCAGTTTATCCCTCGCTCGAAACCCCGGGGCAGTTCACCCTCTACGAGGATGACGGCGAGACGCTGGAATACCAAAACGGCAGTTTTGCCCGCACCTCTTTTTCCTCCCACGTGGGCAGCGACAGTTCCGGGACATACCTGGGCATAGATATTTGCGCGGCGCAAGGCAGTTATAACGGAATGGTTTCCCAACGGGTATATTTAGCGGACGTGCACACCGTGTTCCGGAAACCGGCCGTGGTAATCCAAAAAGGGGCGACTCTTCCGGAATACCCGTCTTTAGCGGCGCTCCGCCAGGGCGGCGACGGTTTTTTTTACGAGAGTGCCGCCAACCGCCTCTACATTCAAACCGCGGGCGCGCCCGACAGCGCCTATACCCTGATTGCCGAAGGAATCACTCTCGGCGTCCCGTATGGGGGAGCTCTTTCGCCGCAGCAGTTCGAGCTTGACCAAAACTATCCCAATCCCTTTAACCCCACAACGGTCATCCCCTATCGCCTGGGCAAGACAGAATTCGTAACCCTGAAGGTATATGATGTTCTTGGGCGGGAGGTTGCCACCCTGGTCAACGAGCCGCAAACCGCGGGTGATTACACCGTAGAATTCGATAGCCGTCAACTTGCGCAAAGCCCCCGCGAACGGATTTCCAGCGGAGTCTATTTTTATAAACTGACTGCCGGAAACTTTACCCGGGTGCGGCGCATGGTTTTGTTGAAGTGAATGTGCGGAGTTTACAAATGAAAGGAGCATTGCAAAGGCGCCCGGCAAGTTCGCCGGGTTGGCATTCAATCGGCGGGGAAACACCGAATTTTATTCATAACTGATGTTATGCAGAACATTCTCGTTCCACCGGTCTCCGGTGGAACGAGCTGTGTGATGCTCTGCATCGCGTCATGTTACGACTCGGCGCAGAGCGCCATCAGCGGCGTTCACCCCGACGGGTCGGGGTGAACGAGTCGTAAATGCGTACCATCAATTCCTAAAACTCTATACCTGTTCAGGAGGTAATTGCCGTGTACACCACCATCAAAGATTTTTTGAAAGACTGGGCGCAGGAAAGCGAAGGAACTTTGAAGGTTTTCAACAATCTTACCGACGCCTCGTTAGGCCAGAAAGTGGCCCCGGAAGGCCGCTCCCTGGGTTTCCTGGCCTGGCACATCGTGCGAACCATCAACGAGATGTTGGGGGATGCCGGCTTAACCGTAGAGGGGCCAGACGAACACGCCGCGGTTCCGGCGAGAGCGGCGGATATTGCCAGCGCCTACGAGAAATCCTCCGCTTCCCTGGTAAAACAGGTCAGCCGGCACTGGACCGACGCCAGCCTGAATGAAAAAGTGAACATGTACGGGGAACAGTGGAAGAAGAAAACGGTGCTGCTCGCCCTAATTCGCCACGAGGTACACCACCGCGCCCAGATGACCGTATTGATGCGCCAGGCCGGCTTGAAAGTGCCGGGCCTCTACGGACCTTCCCGTGAGGAGTGGGCGCAGATGGGTATGAAAGCGCCGGAATGACCGTGCGGGAGTGTTCGGGTGCTCAAGTGTTCAAATGTTTTAGTATTCGAGGGAGATAACCAAAACACCTGAACACTCGAAAACTCTTACGGTTTAGCCACGCCGATGACCCCGCAGGCCACCCGCGCCCCGGCGTTGCCGGTCGGCTGGGTGGTGAGATCGTCTTCCGCGACGTGCACGATCAATCCCCGCCCGATGATGGAATGGGGACCGCTGAAGCTCATCATTTTATCGGTCCATTCCAGGTGCCCGACCCCGTTTTCATCGGCCACGATGTTGCCCAGGTCGCCGGTATGGCGCTGCGCCGCCTCTGGTCCGGCGTGGGGCGCATCGGAGGGGTTGAAGTGCCCGCCCGCGGAGGTCGCGTCCGCGGCGCTGCAATCCCCGTATTCATGAACGTGGAAACCATGGCTGCCGGGGGTCAGCCCTTCGATGTGGGCGACCACTTTGATTCCTTCCGGGGTGGCCGTAAACACCACCGTTCCGTGGGCGGTATGGCCTTCCGTGGGATGGAGCACCGCAATGGCTTTGGTGATTGCCGGGGTTTCCGCGGCGGCGTGAGAATGTTCATGTTGCGCTTCGCAGGCAAACAACAGTATCGCTGCCGCAATAATGAGAGTGGAAAAAAAACAACTGGATTTCCGATTCATTGTTTTCTCCTCGGTTAAGGTTTCCATACAATCCAATATTCAGGGGGTTGGAAAGAAATAACATACCAGCTTCCCCTTATTGTTTGCAGGGTAATTATCCGCAATCGGGGGTTTTAACCCCCAATCCTGGCCGCAAATCCCTTAGGTTTACGCCTGTGCGCGAAAGCGGGAATCCACTGTTTTTGCTGAGATCATGGATTCCCAACTTGCCCCTTTGGGGCTTTCGTGGGAATGACAGCGTACACTTTTTTTCAGCAGCATTAATCGTTTCGGACTACCCAATTTCCCCAATCCCCTCAACCCTTGAATTTATTCAAAAAACATTCCATGATAGCAAGGGAATTGTGAAAAATCACGGCAGCATCATCTGTCGGCCATCAGCCGTCCGCTATCGGGTAAACCTAAAGGTGTCGAAAACTTAGTATTCATTGCGTTAATTGAGTTAACCGGGGGTAGAAATAATTTCCGCGCGAAATCTTACAACCTTCAAACAAATCCGGCGGCGCGTGCGTATGCTACCGGCGTTTCGAATCGGGTAATAAACGAACCATCAACAGTAACCGGCGTGGAGATCGAGCATGAAACTGCAAAAACTTTCGGGAGAATGGCTGCTCATCGGGGGGTTAGTGCTGCTCAAGCTGCTGCTGCACTTCCTCACCAACACCAATTACGAATTGCACCGCGACGCCTTCCTCTACCTCGCGGAAGGAGACCACCTGGACTTCGGATACCTCTCGGTGCCGCCCTCGATTGCCGTATTTGCCCGGTTAACCACCAGCATATTCGGCGATTCGGTATTCGCTGTCCGGCTGTTCCCAGCGCTGTTGGGAGCCGCTTCGATCATCCTCGTCGCTCTAATTGTCAAAGAATTAGGCGGAAAATCCTGGGCGATAGTGTTAAGCGGTTGCGCTTTTATCGTTTCCCCGGCATTCCTGCGCAGCAACACCTTGTTCCAGCCGGTTTCGTTCGATGAATTCTACTGGCTGCTGGCCGGCTATTTTATGGTAAAATTGCTCAAAACCGGGCATCCCAAATTCTGGATTCACCTGGGCATTGTCTTCGGATTGGGATTCCTGAACAAATATTCCATTGCGGTGCTGGCATTCGCGTTTGCGCTCTCGCTCTCTTTGACCCCTGCGCGAAAATTATTCCGCTCGAAATACCTGCTGCTGGGAGCGGGAAGCGGCTTTCTGTTGATTTTTCCCAACCTGATCTGGCAATGGAGCCATCGCTGGCCGGTGGTGGGGCACCTGGCGGAACTCCGGGAAAACCAACTGGTGCACGTCACCATTCCCGATTTTTTGCTCGCCCAACTTTGGATGAATTTCCCCGCCATCCCGGTATGGGGATGCGGGCTGCTGTTTTTGTTATTCCACAAAGAAGGCAAGCTCTACCGGTCGCTGGGTTACACGGTTTTAGCGGTGGCGCTGATCTTGCTCCTGTTGCGGGGAAAACCCTATTACACCCTGGGAATCTACCCGCTGTTGTTCGCCGCGGGAGGATTTGCCCTGGAAACCTGGCTTCATAAGCGTTGGCGTTTTCTGAAATGGGCGGCACTGGGAATGATGATCCTGCTGGCCTTGCCGGCGTTGCCCTACAGCCTGCCGGTTCTCCCTTATGATAAAATGCGGGTGTATGCGGAGCAATCCAAACGGTATGGGATGGAAGGGGCGCTGCGCTGGGAGGACGGTCGAATCCATCCCCTGCCCCAGGATTACGCGGACATGATCGGCTGGGAGGAGTTGGGGAAACTGGCGGCGGACGCCTACCACCGTTTGAGCGCGGAAGAGAGGGAGCGCTGCGCTATCTACGCGGAAAATTACGGGCAGGCCGGCGCCATCAAGTACCACGGCAAAAAATACGGCTTGCCGGAACCGGTCTCTTTTGATGACAATTTCCTGCTCTGGGCGCCGGATTCCCTGGAAAACCTGCTCGCCTTTATCTATGTCAATGATGAGTTTGGGGAGGATATTCAACACTTTTTTGCCGAGGTTACCCTGGCGGGGCAGTTGAGTAATCCCTACGCGCGGGAATATGGCCTGGGAGTGTATCTCTGCAAGCATCCGAAACCGGAGCTCGGAGAATTCTATAGCGAAAAGGTGCGCCAGCTTAAACAGCGATTTCAGCGGGAATGAATCGGTTGAAGGGATGAGGGAAAAAGGATAAAAGATAAAATCCCCTGGTTTGGGGTAAAAAGTCGCTTATATTGGGCGAAATTTTTTAAGAAGGTTGATAGAAAGGTAAGGTTCAATGGGCTTCCGCAGCCGGTCTTCGAAGGTTGGATGGGCTTTGCTAACAATCATGCTGCTCCCCGGCCACGGTTTTCCTCAAGCCATCGTAAAAACCACAAAAAATCCTTTGAAATCCCTCGCCCTCACGGTGGGCGGCGATATCTTGCACGTGGCCTCCTCCCCCTTGCGGATGTCGAAAGACGACGCGCTGCGCCTGGCTTCTTTTACCTTGATGAGCGCCGGCGTAGTGTACGGCATCGACCAGCCTTTCCATGAAGAATTTGTCCTGGAGCGGCATTCCTCTTATACCGGCCCGACCGGGGGATTCGTCAAATTAGGAGAGCTGTACGACGAGGTGGGGTCGAAAAATATGGCGTTAGGGCTTTCCGTGGGCATGATCGGCGGCGGGTTGATCTTCAATGATAAAAAATTGTTAGAAACCTCCCGCCTGATGATGGAATCCTTTGTCATCGCCGGGGCGATTACCACCCTGGGCAAGCACGTGCTGGGGCGGGCGCGCCCTTACACCGGGCGCGGGCCTTACGATTTCAACGCGCTGCAATTCAGACCCGGCGAAGACTTTCTCTCCCTCCCCTCCGGCCATGCCACCTCGGCATTTGCCATGATGACCGTCATCGCCAAACAGTACCCGCAGTGGTGGGTCAAAATTCCCGCGTACACCCTGGCGGTTTCCGTAAGCTTGCAGCGCATCGACAGCCGCAGCCACTGGCCCTCGGACGTGTTCGTCGGCGGGGTAATCGGCTACTGGGTGGGCAGCATGTTAGTGCGCCATACCCGGGAAAAAAGCGGGAAAATTCTCCTTGATCCCTACTTCGCCGCCAACCGGGCGGGTTTGCGAATTCGGTTTTAGCAGCCAATAATGCCGCAGCCTTTCGCGGATACCGGATACTAAATGCCGGATGCCAGATAACGTATGCCAGATGTCAAATAAACTCAGATGATCCGGTTTCCGGCATCGGGCAACGTTCTCACCTCACCAGCAGCATCTTCCGCACATGTTTCTGCCCGCCTGCCTCTAACCGGTAATAATAAATTCCCGAAGTCAGATTTCCGGCCCGGAAATCCAGCGAATGCGCGCCCGGCTCATAGATTTCATTGCGGATCAGTTCGCGCACCGGCCGGCCCAGAACGTCGAACACCGTCAGGGTAACCGCCTCCCGCCTGCCCAGGGTGAAGGAAATCTGGGTCTGGGGATTGAAGGGATTAGGATAATTCGGATGAAGCTCGATGCTCCCCGGCAGAACCCCGGTTTGCTCCCCGGTGGCGGTGGGAGCGCCGCCGGGAATGCCGCCTAACCGCGCGGGATTGTATTTGTAGGTCGGCCAGGCGGAGGTTGCCGGCTGTCCCGGCGAATCGAAAGCGTACACCGTGCCCTCGTGCGAGACGGTGAATATCTCCGTATCGCCGTCCCCGTCAATGTCCACGATGGTGGGGGTGGTTTCTAAGGTGCTGAAGGTCTCATTGATGGTAATGGGGAGGCCGGCAACCACCTGCCCCTGGTAATCGAAGGCCCACAATCGCGCGGGATCGTTGCTGACCCCATTGGTGCCGCAGACGATGTCCGCCAGCCCGTCGCCGGAAACGTCTTCTAAACTCACCGATTCCTCCACCCAGGTGGCGTACACTGGCTGGGGAAAGCCGGGCATCAGCTCCCCGGTGTGGCGGAACAACCATACTTTTGCGGAGTCAACCGCCTGCACGCTGCCGTAGGCGATCTCCGGGAATCCATCGCCGTTTACGTCCGCCACTGCGGGCGCGCCGTTGGGGGAGCCGGAGGAGAGCGCCGCGGGAAACCCGGCGAGAATCGCGCCGAAGCCGTTGAAGGCGTAAATCCCATTGATCCCGGTGCCCAGGGGCATTACCCGGATCAGGATGTCGGCGACGCCGTTCAGGTCGATGTCGTAAATCGTGGGGGTGCAATTGACCGCATTGCCCACCTCGATGGGAAATCCGGCGCAGATGCTGCCGTCGAGGTTGAACGCGTAAATCCGCCCCGGCTCGCCGGTATTGGGATTTCTCCCGCTGCCGAGCACGATTTCCACTTCGTTATCGCCGTCGATATCCCCCACCGCGGGGGAGGATTCGGAAAATACCGGCATTTGCTGCGGCCAGCCGGGCAGCTCGCTGTGATCCTCGTTGAAAATATGGATCGTGGCCGGCCCGTAGGGCAGGATGGAATCCCACAGGAATTCCGCTAAGAGAATTTCATCCTTTCTGTCGCTATCGAAATCGAATAAGACCGGCTGGCTGGAAAAGTGCGCCAGGCCCAGGTCGTAGGGAAACCCGCCCAGCAAAATGCTGTTATACTGATAAGCAAACAAATACCCGATATCTTTGGCGAATACCAACTCCTTCGCCCCGTCGCCGTTCACGTCGCCCACCGCGCCTCCTTCCCGGGAGCCGGTGCTCACCCAACTGACGTACACCGTATCGCCGGTTTGGGGATCGTAAACGCCGCGCAGGTAGGGCGATTTGGGAAACCCTAACACAAAAGCGCCGTTGGGCCGCCAGCCGTACACCCAGCCCTCGCTGTTGCTGAGGAAAATCTCTGGCGCGCCGTTCCCGTTCAGGTCCTCAACCGTGACCGGCTGGCCGTAAATGGTGGGCCAGCCGTTCATCAGGCGGGGCCAGCCGAATTGCATGGGGAGGTCTTCCGTGGGCGGCGGAGGCGTAAAAGAGGGCCGGTGAACGCCCTGTTCGAGAATCCGGAACCCCAGCGTTTGCAGTTTTCCCCCGGCAGAGGGATCATCCGCCAGCACGGTAACGCAGCGGTTTTCCGGCATCCAGCGCACCGCCTGCCGGCCGGCGGAAGCCGGATACACCCGGGCGTCGGCGAGATCGAATCCCTGCGCAGCCAGGAGAAGGATTTGGCGGTCGCTCTCCGCGCCCACCCGGAAATAGTGGATTTCCCGGGCAAGAATAAGGGTGGAAAGGAGAAGTAAGATGGTTAAGTGACGCATATAAATTCCTCTATTCATCATAAAACACTTTGTTAGCGGGATCTCTCCCCGGAGTGCAGCACAAATTGCACAAAAAACCGAATTTCAGGATGACTAGCCCCGCGCTTCAGCACGGGGGAACCCAAAATTCCTATGACTCCTTCTGGGGCTTTAGCCCCACGTTTTGGTAACACTTGGGGCTGAAGCCCCAATCTGTTTTGTTTGGTTTCTCTCTTCCCCGCGCTGAAGCGCGGGGCTATTCAATTTATAATTTGTGCAATTTGTGCTGCGCCCATCTCTCCCCGGGGCGCAGAAGCAAATACTCTTTCAGGGCAACCGCCTGGTTGCACTCGGCGTCGCGGGCGGAGAACAGCAGGGTCACCGGCCCTTTCGCTGCTTAATTCAGGAGCCGGGTTACAGCCTCGGAACGGCCATCGAGTTCCGCAAAATAACGGGCTTTGAACTCCTCCCAGCGGGAGCGGTCGTGGCCGAACCACTTTCGCAAGGCCGTTCCGGGGGCTAAATCCTTTAACCACAAGTCCGCCCGGGCTTGCTCCTTCGTCATCCCCCGCGGCCATACCCGGTCCACTAAAACGCGCAGACCGTCCCCCGCATCGAACGGCGCATAAACCCGTTTCGTGCGAATATCCATAATCGCGCTCCCTGGGGATGAAGATTCTTTTCAAATGCCAAAATAAGTGAAAACCGCCTGCAAATAGGTTTCGATGTCGTTCAATTTGGAAGCCCAAATCTGATATACTTTTTTCAGATCAACCTCAGTATAATCGTGAACCAGGATGTTTCGAAATCCGAACATTCCCACGATAGAAGTGGTTTGTTCCGCAGAAATGACCCCGTGATCTTCTAAAATGTAGGCAATCTCCGAGAGTGTGCCGGGCATTCCCCATCCTTCGTCGGAAATAAGGTGTTGCCCGATGTCAATACATGCCTGTATCGCGATTTGCAGGTGGTGAAGCACGGTGTCCTGGGCGCTTTCATCGTTTAGAAACTGTTCCTGCGTTAAGCCGGATTTTGAGCGCAGGCGCTCCAGGCTTTTGCGCGCCGCTTCCGCTTTGCGATAGATAATGTTTTTGTCGATCATCCTTTTCCCAGCAGTTTTTTGGAAATTTTCGGATAGAAGGGCTCCAGGAACCGGTTAAAATCCAGGTATTGAAGCATCCGCGCGTCCCGAAACATTTTGAAGGCGGTTTCGTCCCGGCACAGGATTAACTCTCCCCGGCTCAGCGCTTGATGGCATAAAATCAAATCCGCGTCATTCAAATTGACCAGGTCCACCGGCTCGATGAAGTAATAGGGAACCTGCTCATAGATTGCATAGAGAAGCTCTTTGCGCCGTTCCCGGGGAATCTCGAAGCGGAACAGCACCGCGACGTCAATATCGCTCTCCGCATGGATTCTTTGCTGCGCCGCGGAGCCGAACAGGATAGCCGCCAGTACCTCCTGGGGAAAATGCTCCGCAAACAGGGCGTTGAGACGAGAGAGGATTTCTTCGCGGGTTTTCATGGCTAATAAACAGTTCCAATTTCTGACTGATGTGACGCATTTTGCCACAGAGATACAGAGAACCCGGAGGGTTTGTCGATATTTTCAAATTTTGGTGTCTCGAAGCAGTCTAAAACTCACTGAATATTTGATTTTCTCTGTGCCCGCTGTGTCTCTTTCCGAAGGAATCCCCAACCCTTTATCCCCCTCGCTGCAACAGCGGTGAACGAGGGGGATTAAGGGGGAGATTCGCATAAAAAAACTCATGGCGAAGCGCCATTCGTCCCTACTTCATCAACATCATCTTATTCACCTTGGTGAAATTGCCGGCCTGGAAGCGGTAGATGTAAATTCCGCTGCCCACCTGCGCCCCGGCCTGGTTGCGGCCGTCCCAGGCGATCTGGTGGTAGCCCGCTTCCCGGCGCTCGTTCACCAACACCCGCACCTGCTGGCCGAGGACGTTATACACCACCAATTTGACCTCCACCGCCTCCGGCAACTGGTAGCGGATGGTGGTGGCAGGGTTGAAGGGGTTGGGATAGTTCTCGATGGCGAAGGTTTGCGGCAGAGTTTCCGCGGTTTGCGCGGGATTCTCGCCGGAACCCTTCAGGTAGGGCAGCAGGTCGATGAACGTTTCCGCCGCGGCCATGGCGCTGAAATTCAAAGTGAAATTCGCCCGGGTGTCGCGCAACGCTCGATAGCGCAGGTTGAGAACGTTCACCCGGCCTTCCCCGCCGCGGGGATTGGCGTTGGCAAAGCGCAGCTCCCCGCTTGCGGCGCGGGTATCGTTCACCACCGGCTGCTCGAAACCGGCGCTGCTGCCGCCGCTGTAGCCTAAGAATTCCAGCTCCGCGGGATTCCATTCCAACCGGGCGGTAAAGCTGCCCAAATTGACGGCGGCGGAAGCCAGGTTGGCCATGTCAATCGTCACCGGAATATCCACCTCCTGGCCCTTGCGCAGGAACAGGTTCTCCGCGCCCGCGGAGGCGAGGATTTCTCCGCGGTACTTAGCGACCTGGCCGCCCGAACGCGCCGGGGAAGCCCCCAATCCATCGGGCAGGCAGGTGGGCTGGCCTACCGGGTAAGGAACCGGCAGCCCCGCTTCCCAACTAAGCAGAACCAGCGCGTCTGTGGAGTTGGTCAAACCATCCTCGTTTACGTCGCCGAAACCGATGTTGATGCGGTCCAGGTAGTTCTGGGGAATGCTGATGCCGACGTCGTAGGAGAGCATCACCAGCCCGTCGGTGGAGTTTACCGCCTCGTCGCCGGTCACATCGCCCAGGAAGCCGTTGACGCAGGCGCTTCCCGGGGAGAGGGCGACGATCTTGCCGTTGTCCGCCGAGCCTAAAATTTCATCGAAGCCGTTGTTGTCAATGTCCGGCAGGACGTTCGCCAGGGTGGCGCCCTGCAATACCCCGCTGTTCATGGGGTAATCCAGAATGCTGGCGCCTGTGGAGCCATCGAGAATGTAGAGAATATCGTTCCGGCAGGCCATGATCACGTCTTGCTGCCCGTCGCCGTTGATATCTTCGATGGCCTGCGCGCTCCAACTGAAATTGCCCACGGTTTTGAACCAGATGGGAATCCCGGTAGCGCCGCTGATGCAGTAAAAGGTGCTGTTGAAGCTGCACACCAAAATATCATCCAGCCCGTCGCCGTCCACGTCTTCGATGAGGGAGAGCTGGTTGATGCCGGAGCTGCCTAAGTCAAAGGGCCACACCTGGAGGCCGGTTTCCCCATCGAGACGGTACACTTTGCCGAAATAGGAGCCGACGATCACGTCCGAGGTCTGGCCGGAAACGTCGTAGCGCAGCACCTCCTTGCCGCCCCCGGCGCCGCTGCCGATCGGGTAAGTCCAGATCGGGGTGGGCCCGGTGGGGCCTTCCGGATCGATGCCCACGATGGAGTAGGTATTGGCGACCCCGTTGCCGGTTCCCACCACCACGTCGGTGCTGCCGTTGCCGTTTACGTCGCCGATGGATTCGACCATCCGCAGCATGGAACCCACGAAATACTGCCAGAGAATTTGCCCGTTAGTTCCGTTGAAGCAGTAAACCGTGCGCCGCCCGCCGGCGCCGTCATTGGTGCCGCTGCCGGTGGCGACGACGTCGTTCACGCCGTCATTGTTGTAATCTTCATTGACATAGACCGAGGTCATGTCTCCTAACCCGAAGCTGTCCGGGTGGTCGGTGCCGAAGCTCCAGATGATGTCTCCGGTGAGGCCGCTGAGGGCGTACACGTGCTCATTCCCTCCCCCGGTGCCGATCACCACGTCCTGGAAACCGTCGCCGTTCAAATCATTGGCGATGGTGAGGGCTTTTTGCTGCGGCGGGAGATCGTTGGTATTGCCGATGCCCCCGGCGCTATAGTTGGCGATGTAGGATGAGAAGCGCCAGACCTCGCTGGCCAGCCCGGCGCTGGCCCCGTTCAGGGCGATGGTCCAGTAATTCCGGGAAGCGGTGATCACGTCCGGCACCCCGTCGCCGGTAATGTCGTTGATGGATTTCAGGGCCAGCACCCGGTATTCGTTGTTGGTGGTGCTGGGATTGGGGGGAATCTGGTAGTTCCAGAACGCGTAGCCCAGGTCAAAGGGGCCGCCCAGGCCGGTTCCCTGCAAATTGATTACCGCAGTGGGCTGCAGGGGATCGTTGTTGGCGATTTGCAGGGTTCCGGTGTAAGTAACCGCCTGCTGGGGCGCGAACCAGAGGGTCACTTCCGCGGTATCGTCCGGGGCGATGGTGATGGGCGGGGTTGCGCCGGCGTAAAATGCCGGGTCGCTGAACGTGAAAGCGCTGATTTGCAGGTTCTGCAAGCCGCGGTTGCCGATCAATAGCTGCCAGCTGGCCAATCCTTCTTCGGGAATCCACACGCTGCCGAAGTTGTGGTTGGTTCCGTTAAAGGAGATGAAGGGGTCTCCGTACATGCCTTTGCCGGTGAGGGAGACCGCCACCGAGGGGGTAATCGGATCATTGCTGAGAATGTTCATATTTCCGGTGAAGATGCCGTAATTCTGCGGCGTAAAGGTGACCCCGATGGTGGTAGAGCCTCCGGGCGGAATGATTACCGGGAAAGAAGTCACCGTGCTGGAAAACAGCGGATTGGTAAATTGCAGGTTATTAATCGAGAGCGCGGCAGTACCGACGTTCAAAATGTTTAGTTGCAGGGTGTTGGTCTGCCCGATTTCGGTCAGGCCGAAATTCAGGCTGGTAACCGGAACCTGGATGTCCGGGGTGCCGCCCTCGACGCCAAACTGGTAAAGGAGGCTGTTGGTGGTGTTGTAGTGCACCAGCCAGAAATAGGTGCCGTCGTAAGTCATGTCGCGGGGGGAGGCGGTGGGGTTGCGCACAAAGGAGCCGGTGTAGGCCCCGCTGGCGGGATCATAGGCGTATATTTCCTGCCGGGTAGTCCCGAAACCGGTATCCTCCGCGCACCACACGAAGTTGCCGTCGTAGGCCACCCCCATGGGCTGCTCGCCCTGGGTGTCGAGGGTATCCACGGTAACGCCGGTGGTATCCATCTTGATGATCTTATCCTGCCCGGCCACCTGGCTGGCGAAATACTGGGAGTACCAGATGTGGTCGTCGAAGTAATCCATCCCCCCGACGTAGTTATTCTCCGGGCTGTTGATGGTTTTCAGCACCGCTCCGGTGTTGGGATCCACCTTGTAAAACTTATCCGGGTGGTTGGCGGTGGGCAGATCCATAAACACCCAAAGGTACTGGCCGTCCCAGGCCAGCGCTTTGACGGTGTAGGAACCGCTGGGGGGAACAAACGGAACGGTAATGCTGTCTAAAACCGAACCGTCGGCGGGATTGATTTTCCAGATTTGGTTGGAATTGGTGGAAGAAGTGCCCACCCATAGATTCGCGCCGTCATACGCCACGCCGTAGGGATAATCGGGCGCGGGAATGGTTTTGATGATTTGCTGGGCGGAAACCAGCGTGGTAAATATGATCCCCCAAAAGACCAGGAGAGTCTCAAAGTAACGGATAGTAGAACGCATGTCGTTCCTCCTTACTTTAGGGTTAGACTGATTCTGTTTGCGGAATAATGTGCGGAATTTTGGGGTGAGATTCAAATGCTTTTTTATTGAACGAGTAACAAACTTTCTGCTTGCCATCATCGCCAGTTCTATATATACTGCTTCGGAAAATTTGAATCAGGAGAGGCAGGCATGGCCCGTGTTAAAATCCGTTCCAGGTATCAAATTACCATTCCAAAGCATATTATGGAAAAGTTACAACTTGAGATTGGCGACAGCGTCGAGATTACCATCCAGGACGATAATTTGTTGATTACGCCGGCGGGTTTTGAGGAAAAAATACCAGCGGCAAAATTGTCGCCCATGGAGCAGCAATCGCTTCGATCTGCCCTGATCAAGATAGAGGCGCTTCGTAAAGATCTCAAATCGGCCCGGGGTCTTACCCGGGATGAAATTGCCGCGGCGGTAAAGGTAGGGCTTATTGATTCGGAACAACAATGGTGGTGGAGCGAGGAATGGCAGCGCGGCGAACGGGAAACCCAACAGGATATCGAAGCCGGCCAGGTTCAGGAATTTGATTCTGCCGAGACATTTCTTAATTCCCTCCGCGCATAATTATTGTTCGCACAAAGCGGTTTGAAAGAGATTTCGATGCTTTGCCGCCAGTGATTCGTAAACGAGCGATCAAGCAACTCGTACTGTTTTTTGAAAATCCCCAACATCCATCGCTTCGCATTAAGAAAATGCAAGGTTATCCCGGTATTTGGGAAGGCCGGGTTACCAAAGGTTATCGGTTCACTTTTACAGTAGAAAGCGATCGGGTTATTTTGCGCAGAATTGGCCCACACGATATTCTAAACCTACCATAGCCCCAAACCCCTGGGCAATAATTCAATTTTACCCAGGCAGCTTTCGCGAATGAAAGCTTCCAACCTCCGGGAAGTTATTCAATTTCGCACAAACAGCTTCCGCAAATACCCCAACAGGGAGTCGTAATAAATTTTGTTCACGTCTTCCTGGGGCTGGTACACGATGTTGGAGTACAGCGAACTGCCGGCTCCTAATTGCAGGCGGTAGGGCGCTTCGGTCATTAAGGAAATGTACCCGGAGAGGTCGTCGGAATCGTCGTTCAAATCCACCACGAAGTGATATTCCGCGCGGCGCAGCTTGTTGAGAATCTCCGGGCGGGGCAAATTCATGCGGTTCAGGTCCGCTTTGCTCAGCTTGTCCACGTCGAACAACTCCACCCGCCAGTCCGGGTAGGTTTTCCGCAGCGACTGCACGAAGTTGGAGGCGCGGTCTAAAAGCTCCAGGTTGCGCGGCAATATCACCAGCACTTTGGTGATGGAGGCGGCCTGGATGGGGAAATTCATGGCATGGACCAGGCGGCGGGCCACGGCTTTGGCTTTCACGCGCATCAAGTATTCCGTAAAGCGTTCTCGCAGGCTATTCATTTTTGCTCTTTTGATTTATTCGTTTTCCCGGTTTCATACTTTTTGAATCCCGCCCACAGCTTTTGCAGCCGTTCCCGGATATTTTTTTCTTCCCCGGTTTCCGCGGGCCGGTAATAAATGCGCCCCTTCAGGGATTCCGGCAAATAATTTTCCCGCACGAAATGGCCTTCATAATCGTGGGCGTATTGATAATCCTTCCCGTAATCCAGCCGCTTCATCAAGCCCGTGGGGGCGTTGCGCAGGTGTAAGGGCACCTGAACGCCCGGGCCGGTTTTAACGTCTTCCAGCGCTTCCATGATGGCTTTGTAGGCGGCGTTGCTCTTGGGGGCCGCGGCCAGATACGCCGCCGCCTGGCTGAGGATGATCTGGCACTCCGGCATGCCCACGTAAGTGACCGCGCTGAACGCGCTGGTTGCCACGGTCAGCGCCTGCGGATCGGCGTTGCCGACGTCCTCCGCGGCCAGGATGAGCATCCGCCGGGCGATGAACTTGGGATCCTCGCCCGCTTCTAACATCCGCGCCATCCAGTAAATGGCCGCGTCCGGATCGCTGCCCCGCAGGCTTTTGATGAATGCGGAGATCAAATCATAGTGGTAATCCCCGGCGCGGTCGTAATAGAGCACCTTTTGCAGGGCCGCTTTTTCAAAAATCGCTTTGCTCAATTCCAGGGGGGGCGGGGAATCGGCCAGCAAATCCACCGCCTTTTCCACGGCGTTCAAGGCCCGGCGGGCGTCGCCGTCTGCCAGAATGTAAAGCGCCTCCCATTCTTGAATTTTGACCTGCTTCTCAATCAACAGCGAATCATTTTTAAGCGCCTGCTCTACGATGCGCTGAATCTCCCGGTTGCCTAACGGCTGCATTTTATACACCTGGCAGCGCGAGAGCAGGGGGGAGATCACTTCAAAGGAAGGATTTTCCGTGGTCGCGCCGATTAAAATGATGGTGCCGTCTTCCGCCGCGTGCAGCAGGGCGTCCTGCTGCGCCTTATTGAAGCGGTGGATTTCGTCGATGAACAAAATGGTGGATTTGTGCAGGTATTTGCGGTTGTATTCCGCTTTTTCGATGGTTTTGCGCACCTCCGCCACCCCGGAGGTGACCGCACTGAGGGAAACGAATTCCGCCTGCACCTCCGCGGAAATCACCCTCGCCAGGGTGGTTTTCCCCACTCCCGGCGGCCCCCACAGGATCAGCGATTTCAAACGGTTGCGCTTGATAGATTCGTACAAAGCGGTTCCCGGGCCGACGATTTTTTCATGGCCGATGAATTCCGTCAGGATTTTAGGGCGGCAGCGCTCCGCCAGGGGAATCGCGCCGGCAGGGTGTTCCCCTTTCGATGGCTGTTGCGAAAACAAATCCATAGCGGGGCAATTTAATACCGGATCGCGGAAAAGGAAATAGGGAAGTGAAGCGGGGCGGGAAACGGGAAACGTGATGCGTGAAACGTGATGCGTAATTCGTATTGCGTATTCCGTGTTCCGTTTTTATTACGCAATACGCAATCTACTAATTGGAGATCACGATTCGCTTGAGCAGGATGAAGGTGTTGTTGTCGTCGGTGACGGTGATTTCCAGGGAGTTAGGGCCGGGTTTTACGTAGCTGCTGATATCCCATTCCACCTCTTCCATGCCGTTCACTTCATCGAAAAACTTCGGTTTAAAGTAATAGCTGAGGATATTCCCGTTCAATTTTACCTTGATGTCCACTTTGCTGCTGAGGGAAAGCGGGTAGCGGTCGCGGGAAGCCGCGGCGTAGAATTTGAGGGTGAATTTTTGGGCATAGGCCGATTCCCGGGGCAGGTTGAAGGATACTTTCAGGGCGTCGTTTCCCTTGGGGTTGCGAAAGGGGAAAGCAAAGCCGAATTTCCAGTAATAACTTTTCAACGCTTCCAGGTACACGATCTCCGGCCCGGCTTCATCGCTGGAGGTAAACCCGCGATTGCTAAGGGTGTAACCGGCCTTGATCTCGCATTTGTCGCTGCGCACGTTGCCGTTATCGCTGATTTCCGCGACCACCTGCACCTGGGGAAAATAATCCACCTGGATATTCAGGGGGAGATTGGGCTGAACGGCGATAGTTTTTTTCTGAGGGGTTTTGTAACCGGGAACGTTCCCGAAAGTTAGTTCGTGTTCCCCGGTCTCCAGCATCCCTTCGAATGCGCCGTTGCCGCGCAGCTTCCCGTCGATCAGGATATCGCCTTTGGCGGGATTGGTGCGAATGGTTACCTTCTCGAAACGTTTGACCAGCTCGAAGGCAATTTCCGCCCGGGGCTGGCTGGATGTGAGGGTTAGAACGTGTTCCGGGGGAATGGTTTGATACCCTTCCCGCTGCACCTTGATGGCGTAGCGCCCCAGGGGAATCCCGCTAAACACGTAGTCGGTTTCCTTGCCGGTATCCTGGTCATTGAGGAAGATGCGCCCCCCGCTGGTGTTGGCGCTAATTTCCAGCGCCCCGGTTTGAGCGCCGGGGCGGGTTTCCGCCCGGAAGGCTCTCCGGGATGAAAGCGGGATTTGCTGGAACGCGATGACTGCGGTATCGCCGGGGGAGATGGAGACATATTTCTGCGCCGGGATGGCCTCGAAACCGGTTTTCTCTACCATCACGTTATAATCGCCTTGCGCCAGGGGAAGCAGCGGTTTTTCGGAGAGCGCGCCATAGGGTTCATCATTAATGAAGATTCGGGAATCGCCATAATCCGCCAGGATCTTCAAATACCCCTGGCTGAGCGAGCCTATCGGCTCGAACTGGAAATAAACCGTGATCGTAGAATCCGCGGCAATTTCCAGGTCATAAAATTCCGGTTTGGCAAGATAGCCGTTCTTTTTGAGGGAGACGCGGTGGGCGCCGGCGGGCACCCCGGGAATGATGCGCATAAAGTCGGCGTATCCCTTTTTGTCATCATTCAAAAAAACGCTGGCGCCCGGGATATTGGATTCGATGATGATGCTGCCGGTTTGTACCTCCCTGGCGGAAAAAAGATAGTAGAGCAGCGCCGCCGTTAGAATGGCTCCGGCCAATGTTCCCAACAAAAGGGGTTTATTCCACCCCATCGATTGGTAGATTTCCAGGGTGATCGGGATGGCTTCGATCTCTTCCCGGCTCAATTCGTGTATCCAGCGGGCCGGGATCATGCGGGCGGTTTCCGGGCGAATCTCCCCTAAGTAGGTTTTTTCCAGGTAGGCGCGGAATTGCAGCCGTAATTCTCTTTCGGAAGGCGAGATCGTCTTCCAATCCGGGTAGCGGCGGGATTGCAGCTTCTTTTTCAATTGTTGAAGGGGCGTATCCCGGAAGTGAAAGAACTCATGCTGTTCCGCCGCTTCGTCGGGGATCATCCAGCGGATTTCTCCCAAATGGTTCAGGTAAGGAGAATAGGTTTGCCCGCCCTGGGCAAAAAAACGTTCAAATTCCTGGGATTTTATCCGCTGGATGGTTTTGTACTGAAAGTGAGTCGGTTTTTTCATCATTTCTGTTACTCGTACGATCCCCCTGATTTTAGATCGGTTAAATGCGCCAAAAGTTTAGCCGGTTCCGTGGCAGAAGGTATGGCGCCGGGCGGATTTCCCACCGGCCCGGTTTCACATTGCCGATTTCGAGGGCAGAATATAATGAGTTCCGCCAGAGATTGCAAAGCAATCGGATAATGGCCGGGCAATCGTCCCGATCATCGCTATTCGATACTAAAATCGACGCCTTTGCAGCCTTCAGGGAAATGAAAGGTCTTTCTTTTTGAAAATTTCAAAAACCACTCAAAGCTCGTTTTTATCACTTCACTATGGATTTTTTAAAAGCGATTGGTTAAGCTTGTTTCAACCGCACAAGGTAAGCGGGGAAAGATATTATGCAAACCAATCATTGGAGGTATGCCATGAAGAAGCTCGCACTTTTTCTCCTTTCAAGCGTTTTTTTCTGTTGATCTTGAGCTGCGGCGCTGAGAAAAAAGTAGAAGTTGTTGAGGACATTGTGCAGGCAGCTCCCGAAAAAGCAAAGCTGATCTTTGAGAATGACTATGTAAAAGCCGCGCTTTTCGATTTGAAACCGGGAGATAAGCTGCCCCTGCACACCGGCGGCCCGCGCATCATCTATTCCCTGACGGATTACAAGCTAAAATGGAGCGAGGGTGGCCAGGAGAGTGAAAAGGAGTGGAAAAAAGCGGAGGCGCAATGGCATGAGGCCGATAATCACGCGGTTGAAAATACCGGTGAAACCGATGCGGTGTATCTCGTTGTCGCCCGGAAAAATGCCGCTCTACCCGCTGCAGAGGGATACGACTTATCAAAAGATGCCAGCCAACTCGATAGCGACCACGCCGGCGCTCTCTTCGAGAATGACCATGTTCGCCTGCTCGAAGTTCAGTTGCAAATGGCTGAAAAACAGCCCCTGCATCACGGACTTCCCCGTTTGGTTTACGCCCTGACTTCCTATAATATCAAGTACTCCTCTGACCGGGCGGAAGAAAAAGAAACGGCCATAGAGGCCGGCACTGCCCACTGGCACAACGCCGATGAACATAGTGTGGAGAATATTGGCGAAACATTGGCGCATTATCTTATTTTTGAATTCAAAAAATGATCGGTAGCGAAGACTATAGCGTTCTAAGCATAGCATAATTGCGTGATCGCCTGTCTGTTTTGAAAGCGGGGAATACTGAATTCGCCCGGGGGAAAACACGCTGAAGCGTGGTAATCTGAGATTGCCACGCTTCAGCGTGCATGTTACCATACACCCATCGCAAAAGCGCAATTTATGGCCGCGCAAGTCTATTAATGATGTAACTATATCCGGCAAACATATCCCCAGGCCTCTTTATGAAAATGGATCCAATCCTCATTGCGATTCTTCTTGCTGTTCTGCATGTACATTCTCTTCCCGCGGCAGCCCAATCGCCCTACGAGACGAAGACGCCGCAGGAGATCGGGCTTTCCGCTGCCGGGGCCGGGCTGGCGGCAACCGGGCTTTACCTGAATCATCATATTGCGCCTTTAACGGAAGAACAGGTAAATTCTCTCTCAAAAGAAGATCTGCATCCCCTTGACCGCTGGGTAACCCACCACTGGTCGCCCCGGGCGGGCAAGCTAAGCGATATTCTGCGCAATATCTGCCTGGCGTCTCCTCTTTCATTGCTCGCCTCGGGCCGGGTTCGCGATGATGCCGGAATAGTGGGGTTGATGTATGTGGAAACGCTTCTGCTTAGTTCTGCCGGAACGCTGTTAAGCAAGGGGATATTCCGACGAATCCGGCCCTTTGTTTACAACCCCAATGTTCCCATGCGCCTGAAAACGGAAAATAAAGAAACCCGGCGGTCTTTTTACTCCGGGCATACCGCTACCGCCTTTGCTTCCAGTTTTTTTCTGGCCAAAGTTTATGGAGATTTTTATCCCGATTCCGATTGGAAACCGGTAATATGGGGTGGGGCGGTTGTAATCTCCTCTACCGTCGCTTTACTGCGAATGCTGTGTGGAAAACATTTCCTGACCGATGTCTTGGCAGGAGGCGCAATCGGGGGATTAATCGGTTACGGGGTGCCGGCAATCCATCAAAAAACTGCCGGCAAATCGCCCTCTTCCGGGGAGTTTATGATCTCACTGGCTATCCGTTTCTAATCTGCACATTATCCGGCATCCAATTTTGTGCATCGAGCATCCCCCGGGGGGGCAAGCAGCCCCGGTACTGTTTTCTTTTACCGTTTTATCACCGGCAACTTTTTTGTAAACTGCTGCTGCACTGTTAAGGAGGTAATAATTCGATGATGTGGTTTGCCCGAAAGCCGTGCCGGATCGTTTACCGCAGCGAATATATGACCTCTATCCACGCCCAGGATAACCACCAGAGCTTTGACGTGATGAAATTCAAAAAAATTCGCGACCGGTTGGTGAAAGAGCGGCTGGTACGGCGGAGACACTTCCTCTCCCCGGAATTTCTCAGCGAGGAGGATATGCTCCTGGTGCACCGGAAACCCTATCTCGAATCTTTGAAAAACCCCATGATGGTCGGCCAGGCGCTGGCGCTGGACTATGTCAATCCCTGGGATAATTATATTATGGAGTATTTCCGTTACGTGGCCGGGGGCACGGCGCTGGCGGTGGAACATGCCCTGGAGCATCGCACCACGGTGTTCAACCTGGGGGGCGGCTATCACCACGCCCATCCGGATCGCGCCGAAGGTTTCTGCCTGATCAACGACGTGGCCATCGCCATCGAGAAAGCGCGTAAAAAAGGCCGGGTAGAGAAAATACTGGTCATCGACCTGGATTATCACCAGGGAAACGGAACCATGCTGATTTACCGCGACGATCCCGGCGTTTTCACCTTTTCCATTCATGCCAGCAACTGGGCAACCCTGGAAAGCCCTACCAATGTTGACCTTGAACTGCCCTCCCACGTTCAAGACGCGGTTTACCTCGCTGCCTTGAAAGAAAACCTCCCCCCGGTGTTCGATCGCTTCGATCCCGGGCTGGTGATTTACCTCGCCGGGGGCGATCCTTTCATTCTCGACAGCCTGGGCGACTTCGACGTCACCGAAGCGGGGATGTTGGAGCGGGATATGTTTGTCTATCGGCAAGCCCGCCAACGGCAACTCCCCCTGGCGGTGGTGGCGGCCGGGGGGTACGGGCCGGAGAGCTGGCGGGTCTATTATAATTTTATAAAAGCGGTGTTGCGGGGAAGGGGTAAATAGTGAAAAGTGAAAAGTGCAAAGTGCAAAGTGAAAAGTGCAAAGTGAAAAGTGCAAAGTGGAAAATGTAAAGTGAAAAGCTTGTCCCCGCGAATGCGGAGATGGGCAATGCAAAAAGCGGAGGAATAGGGGAGGCGTTTTTCAGCAATCAAGCATGAGGGAATGGAAATGGCCAAACGATTCGGCGGCTTGAAAAAGATATCCAAACGATTATCGGATTATAAATTCCGGCGCCTGGAGGAAGTCGATCTCTCTTTTAGTGAGGAGGAGCTCTTCGACCGGCGCATGGAAAAAGTGCCTTCCCTGCTGTTCCTGGGGTACTATTCCCGGGAAGGGATCGAGTTGGCGTTGCAGAAGTATGGAGTGTATGAAAAATTTCAGGAATTGGGATTCGGGAATTTACAGCTTGTTATGGATACCCGGGATCCTTACCGCCAGCGGCTGGCGATTTATTCGGTGATCGAACGGCTGAACGCGCGGTTGTTGTTATCCGAAATTGTCGTGCGCCGTAAATTCGTCAAATTTGCCCCGCCGTTTCCCTCCCCGCTTGCCGGGCAATCATTTGAGATGCTTTTTATTGAATGGTTGTGTATGCAGGATCCTCGTAAAACGTTCACCCCGGAACGCCCGCGCCTGCCGGGGCAGGAATATCCCGGCCTGGGCGGCGGAAAGATCGCTCTTCACCTTATCTCCATGGCCTGCTGGCGGCTTCGCCTGGCGGGAGTATTGAGCGTGCCGGAATATTTCCATAACGCCCAGATGTATTCCCGCGCCTTTATGTTCATCGACCCGGATAGCGAAGGAAAACGGCGCGCCATCCGGCGGGATTTGATGAATGGGCTGAACCTTGCCAATGTTTCCTGGGCAATCGAACGCGGGTGCGTGAATGAAAACGGAAATCCCTTCAAGTGGTTCATCGACGAGCAAATGATTCCGCTGCAGCGCGATTTAAAAGCATATTTCACCTCCTCCGCTTACCTTTCCCGGGTGCGGGAAGCCGAAGCGCAATACCAATATACCCTGGATGAAAAACGCTGGGAAAAGCAAAAGAACCAGATTCCTGCCGACTGATGGCGCATGGCGCAGAGGGTATAGGGCATGGAGCAAAGAGTGGAATGATGGTTCCTTTGCGCTCTGCCCTATGCCCCATGCGCCGGGCGCTATTTCACAAAGCGGTTGCTTTTATTTTTGTTGCCCTTTATATTCTTCGTCCCAATTTTGAAGGAGTGTGTACCCGATGAAGATCAAGGCGAGTCAAATTCGCAAAGGAAACATATTGAGTTATAAAAACGACCTCTGCCGCGTCACCGAAGCGATCCACGTTACCCCGGGCAAGGGACCGGCCATGATGCAGGTTAAAATGAAACGCCTCTCCGACGGAACGAAGGCGGAGCACCGTTTCCGGCCCGAGGACGCAGTGGAAAAAATCTCTTTGATCGTGCGGGAATACCAGTATTTGTACCAGGACGGCGATCATTTTTACTTTATGGACCTGGAAACCTACGAACAAATTCACCTGAACCGGGATATGTTAGACGAGGGAGTTTATTACCTGCTCCCGGAGACGGTCGTTCAAATTCAGTTTAATGAAGGCGATCCGGTAGGGGTAGAATTGCCCGCCTCCGTTGAATTGCGGGTGGTAGCGACGGAGCCTGCTCTCAAAGGCGCCACGGTGACCAGCTCTTATAAGCCCGCCACCCTGGAGACCGGCCTGGTGACCCAGGTTCCCCCCTTTATCGAAGAGGGAGAGTTAGTGCGCATCGATACCCGTGACGGGAAATACCTGGACCGGGCGAAGTAAGCCCCGGCGTTCCGGCCAGGAACTTCAAATTTGGAAGGATTGTATATACTTTTGAAACGTTTTTTGAGTTGGATTGTCAAGAAAATCTCGCAGAGATTTCCGTAAATCCCAATCTATAAACCAGGAGGTGATTGTGAAGCGAGCTATCTTCATTTTGCTGTTAGGCCTCGGATTTGCTTTAACCGGGGTTGTCTTCGGGCAAAACGAGAACGGCACTGCCAATAATGAGGCAAAGTTGGAGTTTAACGCCGCCAATAAGGCGTTCAAAGAGGGGAAGGTTGATGTAGCAATCGAAAAGTATAAAGCAGCCATCCAAATAGACCCGAACTTTGCCCTGGCGTATTACTGGATGGGAAATGCCTACCGGAAAAATGAAGATTACGTCAGCGCCGCAAAAGCCTATGAAGGCGCGATTCAAAAAAACGGTAAGATGGCGGAAGCTTATACCGGTTTAGGCTATGCCCAGGCAAAGCAACAAAAGCATAACGATGCTTTGAATAGTTACAAAGCCGCGTTGAGTATAGACCCCAAGGACGCCAAAGCGCACTGGGGAATGGGGGAAGTGTACCGCGACCAGAAGAACTTTACCCAGGCCGTTGAAAGCTACAAAAAGGCCGTGGAGGCGGATCCCGCCTACGCCAATGCCTGGAAAGATATGGGCGGCAGTTTTATGGAATTAGGCCAATACGACAACGCCGTGGAAGCCTTTCTGAGCGCCCTGCAAAATATCCGCGTCAAAACCCAGGCCGGCGACGTATATTACCGCCTCGGAAACGCCTATTATGAATTGAAGAAATATGACGAGGCCGAGCAGGCTTACAACGATTGCCTTACCAATGCCCGGCAAAGTTTGCTGAAGGCGGGGGCAAATTTCGGTTTGGGAGAAATCTACAAAAAGCGCGGAAATACCCAGCGGGCAATGCAATACTACCAGGAAGCCAGTAAGGACCGTAACTGGAAAAAAGCCGCCGAGCACGAAATCGAACTTTTGCGAAATCCCGATAAATACGCTTATTGAAAGTGAAAAATGCAAAGTGAAAAATGTAATGGTGAAGATCGAAACAAATTTTTAAACCCAAAATAAAAAGGAGATACCCGGTTTGATTAACGTAAAGGTCCGTGATAACGAATCGTTTGAAAAAGCGCTGAAACGCTTTACCAAAGCCTGTGAAAAGTCCGGTTTGATGGCCGAAATCAAAAAACATCAGCATTACGAAAAACCCAGCGAGCGCCGCAAGCGCAAAGAGAACTCCGCACGCCGGAAAATGCGCAAAATCATGCTGGAAAATCAATAAGCCGGCCATGCCGGAGGGGATTATTCCTGTTGGCCGGCATGAAGGTCGATTAAGAATTTGAGCATTCTGAAATCATTTCTCGAGGATGTCGCCATTTCTCACATCCCCTGTATTCGGAGCTTTTAATTTGCATTATCGCTGCTTTTTTCCATGAACCCCGGGAAGGGGGTGATGGGAAGAACCATTTTATTGGCGCTCACCGACTTGATCGGGTGCAGGGGGAGGAAAGATTTTACAATTCAACCACGCAAGAGGAGCGGGATATGGGCCTGGAGCAGAAGTTGATGGAAGACATGAAGTCTGCCATGAAGGCTAAGGAGCAGTTGCGGCTGGAAACTATCCGGGGGGTTCGAGCGCAGCTTAAAAATGCCGAGTTGAGCAAAAGCGGATCACTCACAGAAGAAGAAGTGATCGAAGTGCTGATGAGCGCCGCTAAAAAGCGCAAAGAAGCCATCGAACAATACCGTCTGGCGGGCCGGGAAGACCGCGCCGAAACGGAAGCGCAGGAATTGAAAATTATTGAAGCCTACCTGCCGCAGCAAATGACGCCCGATGACATCGCCCGGGTAGTCGAGGAAGTCATTCGGGAAGTGAACGCTGCCTCTCCCAAAGATATGGGTAAAGTAATGAGCGCGGTCATGCCGAAGGTGAAGGGAAAGGCAGACGGAAAAATCGTACAACAAATCGTCCGGGAAAAATTAGCCGCACTCTAATCCATAACATTTCATCGAGTTAATATGGCATTTGATATCATCGTCGGGCTGATCCTGGCGGCTTATCTCATCCAGGGTCTGCGAAAAGGGTTTTTCACCGAAGTGATGGGGCTGGCGGGCGTTATCGGCGGCATTTTGGCGGGTATAATCGGCGCCGGGGCGCTGGGGCGCCGTCTCTCCGAAGTGCTGCCAGATTTTTTCGGTAAGGAGATTGTCGCGCTGATACTGTGTTTTGCCGCGCTGTTTATCGTGGTTTACCTGGTCGCCCGGAAAGTAGGCGGTTTCTTTACCAATCTCAGCGAAAAGCTATATCTCAAGGGATTCGACCGCGTGTTAGGAGGGGTAGTCGGCGCTCTGAAAGGCGGTTTTATTTTAAGCCTGATACTGATGTTCATTTCCTTTACCGCTTTACAGAAGCCCCTGAAACCTTATCAGAAAGACAGTTTTTTTCATAAACCGTTGTATAACCTGGTTCCCCAGCTTTATAAGCACTTAGGCTCTCCCGAGGAGCTTCCCGAGGCGGTGAAAGAGATCCTCAACCAAAGCCGGGACCAGTTTCTGGATGACGCCACCAAAGAATTGAAAAAAGATATTCAAGATGCCATCGATTAGTACTTCCCCGAGGGAAGAGCCGCGCCGCGGCGAAGACGCGGTCGCGCCGGAATCCCCCCGCCATACCGATGAAAATTCTCTCCAACAATTAGAATTTCCCAAAATCGTCGAAAAATTAGCCTCGCTGCTCGCCACCCCGTTCGGCGCGGAAGAATTGGCCCGCATGGAATTCGCTGCCGATCCGCAGTCCGTGCGGGAGGCGCTGGATGAAGTGGTGGAAATGGCCGGTTTGTTAGACGGCGGGTACCCGGTTCCCTTAGGGGGATTGAACGATATTCGCCCCTACCTGGAACGGATCAAACCGGAAAACGCCTACCTGGAAGTGGAAGCGCTGTTAGAGATCAAGAGCAATCTCCAGGCGATGGGGGAGTTGGCGCACTTTTTCCGGGAGCACAAGGATGAAACTCCCCGTTTGGCCGCATACGCCCGGGGCATTCACTACCACCGCAATATTATCCAGGAGATCGACGCCACCGTCGATCCCGGGCAACCGGAGGGCATTTACGACCGCGCCACCCCGGAACTGCGGGAAATCCGCATCAAAATCCGCTCCCTGGAGGCGGAGCAGGCCAAAGCGCTGCGGCAGGTGCAAAAACGCTACGCCGATTATTCCCAGGACGAGATCGTTACCCTGCGCGACGGTCGCATGGTGCTGGGCATTCTGCCCAACTTCGTGCAAAAGGTGAGCGGGATCGTGCACGGCACCTCCGGCTCCGGGGCTACGGTATTCGTGGAACCGATGGAAACCCTGCAACTCAGCAACCAGGTGCAGAACCTGAAGATCCGGGAGCACACCGAGATCATCAAAATTCTGCGGTTTTTGGCCGGGCTGGTGCGCGAAGTTCGGGAAGACCTCTATTTCGGCATCCGCAACATTGCGATGCTGGATTTTATTCACGCCAAAGCGCGGCTGGCCCGGGAGATGAACGCCGCCGCGCCGCAAATTACCGAGCGCGCCCATTTGAAGATCGCCAACGGCCGCCACCCCCTGCTGGCGTTGAAAATGGGTCCCGGGCGAGTGGTTCCGCTTTCCCTGGAATTGGGAACGGATTTTACCACCCTGCTGGTTACCGGCCCCAACGCCGGGGGCAAAACCGTGGCCATGAAAACCATCGGCTTGCTGCTGCTGATGGCCCGCGCCGGCATGTTGATCCCCGCCGATCCGGACAGCGAAATCCCCCTGCTGTCGAACGTTCTGGTGGACATCGGCGACCGGCAGTCGCTGGAGCAGGATCTCAGCACCTTTTCCGCTCACATCGTGCGGCTGCGGGATATTTTGGAAAAAGCGGATGCGCGAACCCTGGTTTTGTTGGATGAAATCGGCACCGGCACCGATCCCCGGGAAGGCTCCGCCCTGGCGATTGCCATCCTGTCGGAATTAACCGAAAAGAGTATCCTGACCGTTGCCACTACCCACCACGGGGAGTTGAAAGCTTTTGCCCACCAGCATCCCCGGGTGGAGAACGGCTCCATGGAGTTCAACCTGGAAACCCTGGAGCCTACCTACCGGCTGCGCATCGGCGTGCCGGGCAGCAGCTACGCGGTGGAAATCGCCCGGCGCTACGGCTTGCCGGAATCCCTCATCCAACAGGCCCGCCAGCACATCGGTGCGGCCAAGGATAAGCTGGAGGCGTTGATCATCGACCTGGATGCGCGCATTCAGGAATTGGAAAAGAAAAACCGGGAGTTGAGCATCAAAATTACCGAGGCGGAGGGGATGCGCTCCCTGTACCGCCGCCAGTCGGAAGAGTTGAAGCGCAGCAAACAGGCGCTGAAGCAGCAGGCCGCGGAAGAGGCGCAGCGCATTTTGCAGGACGCCAACGCGCTGATCGAGCGCACCGTGAAGGAAATTCGCCAGAGCGGGGCGGATAAATCCGCCATCAAGTCCGCCCGGGAAGCGGTTCAGGCCAAGAAGGAGGAGGTGGAGGCGATTCTGGCGGCTCCCGAAACAGCGCCGGAAGCGGAATCCTCGCAGCTAATTAAAGGAGATCTCGTCTGGATCGAATCCCTGGGCGAAGAGGGCGAGCTTCTGGAAGACGCGCAGGATAAAACCAAAGCGCGGGTGCAGGTCGGGAACGTGAAGTTGAACCTGGACGCCGCCGGGCTGCGCAAATTAAGCAAGCAGCCTTCCGAGAGCAGGGTGATTCGCACCGTTACCGGGGAGCAGGTGGACGCACGGCGGGAGGGCATCAAGCCGGAGCTGGATTTGCGGGGGATGGATTCCCAGGAAGCCGTCGAAACCACGGACCGCTACTTAGACCAGGCGCTGGAAGAGGGTTGGGAAGAGGTGCGCATCGTACACGGCAAGGGCACCGGGGTGCTGCGCCAGCGCATCAATGAATTTTTATCCCGCGATAAGCGCGTGGAGGAAAAACGCTTAGGCAAATGGGGCGAGGGAGATACCGGGGTCACCGTGGTGCGCTTGCGGAAAGATAGCCATTAGGCTCGCCACTGATCGTTTTGATTAACCACAGAGCCACAGGGGTCAGAAAAGTAAAGCATCTCTGTGACTTTTCACTGGAAATTTTACAGGTTGAAAAACTTCGTGAAAATTCGTGGCTTTTCCTGAATTTGGAACGCGAAGCGACCCGGAGGATGATTGGCAGCGAAGAACCGTAATCCGGCGTTGTACCTGGCCGGAAAAAACGCCCCCCCTCTAATCGAATTGTTTTACGAAATCAATCACCTGAAGCACCTTTTCCGCAAGGGGTGGCTGAGGAACATTTCCGCGGAGCAGTGCGAAAGCGTGGCGGAACATACCTTCGCAACCGCCTTGCTGGCCTGGCTGCTCGCCGAACACTTCTTCCCGGAGCTGAACCCGGAAAAAATCCTGAAACTGGCGCTTATTCACGACTTAGGGGAAATTCACGCCGGGGACATTACCCCTTATGACGGGATCAGCGCCGCGGAGAAAAACCAGGCGGAATACCGGGCCGTGAAGCAGCTTTTCTCCCGCCTGCCGGGCGGCGAAAAGTACCTGGCCCTGTGGGAGGAATATGAGAACGGAACTTCCCCGGAAGCGCAATTCGTGAAGCAAATCGACCGCTTAGAGATGGCCTTGCAGGCCAGCGTTTACGAGCACCAGGAGGGGGTTAACCTGGAGGAATTTTTTGGCAGCGCCGCCGCGGCGATTCACTCTCCCGAATTAAAAACAGCCTTTGCCGATATTTTGCGCAGCCGGAAAGAGCCGCGGGCAAGGCCCGGGTAAGCCCGGCGTTCTGCACAGCCGGTTGGCGGAGACGTAGAAAATAAAACGGTGAGGAGGGAAAACCTGCGCCAGCCAATTATCGCTTGAATAAAATCCGGCGTATGGTTAAATTGAACCGAGTGTCAGGGTTCAAATAAGGAGCTGCGTTGGAAATCAGCAGAATAGTCTGGCTTGAGGATATTGTCGAAAAACTTTTATGGAAACATGCTGTTGAGGAGACGGAACTTCTGGAAGTGTTTGAAAATAAACCCTTGTTTCAGCGTAAGGAAGCCCGGTATAAACCCGGAGAAGACGTCTATGCAGCTTTCGGGAGAACCAACACCGGCCGTCTATTAAGTGTCTTTTTTGTTTATACGCAGGATAAAAGGGCCATCATTGTTTCGGCCAGAGACATGACAGAAAAAGAGAGGATTAAATATGCCAGGTAAATCATCTGTTTCAAACGCCCGCACTTATGAAGAAATTGGCGTGTTTTGGGATGAACACGATGCCACAGAATTTGGAGAACAAACGGAGGTGGAATTCGAGGTGAATATTACCTCTCAGCGTAGATATTACCCCTTAGACAGCCAGCTTTCCTTGAGGATCAGGCAAATAGCCAGGGAACGTGGAATTAGTGAAGAGACCCTACTCAACCTGTGGGTACAAGAAAAAATAAACCAGGCTGCCAAATCCGAATGAGCCGGCATGATGCCTGACCGGTCGCGCACCCGTTAACATTCCGTCCGCACTGATTATATCCCCTGAATAATGCAATTCTTAGCGACCATAGCGGCTTTGCGCGAGATAAAAATTCAAATTTTAACCCGTCCTAAGTATCACTCACCCCCCATATTCCAGTATCTCTTCCTGCGATTTCACCAAAAACAGCCACAACGGCAGGATGAAAACCTTGCGCTCGTTTTCTTCTAAGATTTGCAGCTTTTTCCAGCTAATCAACAATCCTAAGGGCAGGTTGTGCTGGTTTAAATAATGAAATAGCTGGTACACTTCCCGGTCCTTATCGCCCTCGTCCGCAGTCAGGCTTACCGGAAAGCCGTTCTGGAAGACAAAATCGATCTCCACTTTTTCTCTCCAATAAAACAGTTCCCGGTCCCAGTGAAAGCGTAATTGCTGGAATACCGCGTTTTTCATTTTTTTAGGAAAGTCTTTTTCCGAATTGGTCTTGATCGCCGCAAAAAAACCGTTGTCGATGCAGTACACCCGCCGGGCGCGGGTGGTAGTCAGTTGCTCGTTCAACGAAAAAGAAAAACTGCCGGTAGTGAAAATCATATACACTTCTTTCAGGTAGGCGATCAACTCTAACACGGTAGTGCGGTTGCTGCCCACCTGCTCGGCAATGTGGCTCACGTTGATGAAATTGCCCATATTATAAATAAGGTAGAGGGCTAATTTTTGCAGCACCTCGATCTTGCGGATGTTGTAGCGCTGGGCAATATCCCGCAAAATAATGTCCGCAATATATTGTTGCAGCGCCAGGATGTTGCCCTCCGGCTGCTCGTTCTTGACCATTTCCGGGAATCCTCCCTGGTCCAAATACTGCTTTAGCAGCGGCTCTACCTCTGCAAACGTCTTTGAAAGATATAGAGAATCCAGGGGTTTGCTGTCGATGGCCTCCAGAAGAGCGGGCGCTTTGTAGGCCAGAAATTCCCGGAAGGAAAAGGGAAAGACCTCCACCGGAATCTGCCGCCCGGTCAACAGGGTGGCCAGCTCTTTGGAAAAGAGCGAGGAAGAGGAGCCGGTAATCATGAATTTGAGGGATTCCTGCTGCTCGTAATAGGTTCGCAGCCATTTCTCGAAGTCCGGGATCTCCTGGATTTCATCCAGCAGGATATAAATTTTCCCCGCGGGCGTTTTTTTTTGCAGATACGCCTGGTAAATCTGGTCCAGGGTGGCCACGCTCTTTTCGCTGCCGAAGCGGTAATCTTCCAGGTTCATGAACAGGACGTTCTGCGCCGGAACGCCCTTTTTGATCAGCGCGTTGATGACCAATTTGAGCAAACTGCTCTTGCCGGAGCGGCGAATGCCCTTCAGCACGGTGATTTCTTTGCGGGCCGCCAGGCTCATCACCTGGCCGGAATATTTCGCGCGGGGAATGAGGTTGAATTCGTAAGGCTGGCTCCAGTGGGGATTGTACTGTTCGAGTAACGCTTCCATGAAATTGCTCCGAAAAATCGTCGATTATAATTAACGCTTATTAAAAGTGTCAATCATAATTTACAGTTTTGACGCATTCCTGTCAAGAAGTAAAAACTATCTCCTGAAAAACACGCTTCGCTCCCGATGGCCGTCCACAGTTTGGTCTTTTTTATCCGGGCAAAAAATGCTACATTGGCGGGCAATCACCGAAAAATGGGGGAGGAATCGTTAGCGGCCGGGCGCTTTGTTAACTTTCACGAGGATAGGATATGAGAGCGATAAATTTCAGGAGTTTTGGGATGGCGTTTAGCGTTGTGTTGTGTATGCTGGCCTGCGGCAGCGGCGGGAGCGAAAACCCGCAGGAAGAAATAATCCCTCCGACGCCGGAAAAAGCCCGGGAGTTGGCGCAAAAATTCATCATCGCCGACGGGCATATCGATGTTCCTTACCGCTTGCAGGAATATCCCGAAGATATTTCCGGCCTCACCATCGGCGATTTTGATTACCCGAAGGCGAAAGCAGGCGGCCTGAACGTTCCCTTCATGTCGATTTATACCCCCTCCCGCTATCAAAAGGAAGGCGGGGCGAAGCAATTCGCCGACCGCTTGATCGACATGGTGGAAAAATTCGCCCGCGACTGGCCGGATAAATTCGCCCTCGCCGTTTCCGTAGCGGACGTGCACAGGCAATTTCAGGAAGGCAAGGTCTCCTTAGCCCTGGGGATGGAAAACGGCGCCCCGGTGGAAAAAGACCTGGCAAATCTGCGCCATTTTTATGAACGCGGCATTCGCTACATCACCCTCACGCACTCCAAGGACAACCAGATCTGCGACTCCTCCTACGATTCAACCCGCACCTGGAACGGCCTCAGCCCCTTTGGGGAACAGGTGGTTGCAGAAATGAACCGGTTGGGGATCATGATCGACGTCTCCCATGTCTCGGACAGCGCCTTTTACGGCGTGATGCGCATTTCCAAGGCGCCGGTGATCGCCTCGCACTCCTCCTGCCGCCATTTTACCCCCGGCTGGGAGCGCAACATGAGCGACGAGATGATTCAACTGTTGGCGAAAAAGGGCGGCGTTATCTGCATCAATTTCGGCTCGGACTTTTTGCGGGAGGAGTTCCGCGGTTCCTGGATGCAGGCGAACCGGGAAATCAAAGATCACCTGGCGGAACATAAGATTGCGGAAGGGAGCAAAGCGGCGGCGGAATATCAGCAGCAGTATCGCCGGGAACATCCTAAGGGAACCGCGGCGGACCTGGCGGATCACATCGACCACGTGGTAAAATTAGCGGGGGTGGATTGCGTCGCTTTCGGCTCCGATTTTGACGGGGTTTTATCCCTTCCGGAAGGGGTACAGGACGTTTCGCATTATCCCAACATCATTTATGAATTGCTGAAGAGAGGGTATTCGGAAGCGGACATCGAAAAAATCTGCGCCGGCAACCTGCTGCGGGTCTGGTCGGAGGTAGAAAAAATCGCCCGGAACGGCGAATTAATGGTTAAATGGTTAAATGGTTGGAGAATAATCCCTCTAACAATTTAGCAATGTACCCCTGCAAGAAAGGCTTATTTCGATGGAAGACCATTACGCGCTGGGCAATCCCCTGTCTTTATTGCTGAACAAGCCGAAGGCGGATTTTACCCGGGAAGACCTCATCAAAATGATCCGGGAAAAGAAGATCGAACGGATCAATTTCCATTACACCGCCCTGGACGGAAAATTGAAGGAGCTGAAAATTCCCATCGCCGACCGCTACCAGGCGGAGCGGATTTTAGCCGAGGGAGAGCGGGTGGACGGCTCCTCGCTCTTCAAAGGCATGGTGGACGCAACGGTTTCGGACCTCTACGTGGTGCCGCTCTACCAAAGCGCTTTCCTGAACCCCTTCGACGAGGGCAGCCTGGATTTCATCTGCCGCTATTTGACCCGGGAGGGGCAGTTGGCGCCCTTTGCGCTGGACAGCATTCTGCACAACGCCGGCAAGCTCTTCCGGGAGAGCACCGGCCTGGAGTTCTATGCCCTGGGAGAATTGGAGTTTTTCCTGCTCACCGCGCCGCAGTCGCAAATTTTCCCGGCCCAAAAGCAGCGCGGGTACCATGCCACCGCCCCGTTCATCAAGAGCGGGGAGATTTTAGACGAAATGGTGTATCACATTACCCGCATTACCGGCTCGGTAAAGTATGCCCACAGCGAAGTAGGCTACATCGAGAAGGTGCGCAGCGACCTGGAAGAGATCAAAGGCAAGCGGGCGGAACAGGTGGAGATCGAATTCCTGCCCACCCCCATCGAGGAAACCGGCGACTTCCTGGTGCTGGCGCGCTGGCTGATCCGCAATATCGCCTACAAGCACGGCTGCGTGGTAACCTTCTCCCCCAAGCTGGAGGAGGGCATCGCCGGGAACGGCTTGCACGTTCACATGGAAGCCCGGCGGGAACATCACAATATGATGACCGATGAGAACGGGGAGCTATCCGAAACCGCCCGGCGGATCATCGGCGGGTTGTGCCACTACGCCGATTCCCTGACTGCCTTCGGAAATACCACCTCCTCCGCCTACCTGCGGCTGGTTCCCAACCAGGAAGCGCCCACCCACATTTGCTGGAGCGATCTGAACCGCAGCGCCATGATCCGGGTACCCCTGGCCTGGTCGAAGCTGAATAACCTGGCGCAGCGGTTGAACCCTCAGCAAAAAGAGCCTTTCCGGGAGTCGCGGAATCTTCAAACCGTGGAATTGCGCAGCCCCGACGGCAGCGCTATGATCCACCTGCTCTTAGCGGGGATTACCATGGCCGCGGAGTGGGGGATGCAAAGCGAACATTCCCTGGAAATCGCCCGGCAATTCTATATCCGCGGGAATGTCCCCCACCAGCGCGGGAGCGGCGTTTCGCTGCCGGTTCTGCCGGGAAGCTGCGTGGAGTCGGCGAAGATTTTAATGAAAAAGCGCGAGCTATACGAGCGGAACGGCGTTTTCCCGCCCGGGGTGATCGAATACGTCGCCAAATTACTGCAAAGCGAAAACGACGCGACCATGAATCGCGACCTCGTCGATCTCCCCGCGGACGACCGCCTGCTGCAAACCCGGCGGATCATGCACAAGGATTTGCACCGGCATTAAATAAGGAAAAGGGATTAAGGATAAAGGATTGTTTGCGCATTTGTGCATGGCGAGAGCGTAAAAAACACCTGTCGTTGCGCTTTGCTCTATGCCCAATGCACTGTTGGGTGGCAATTAAGATTTTCATTGCGGGTATGGGAATGGGTTTGTATTATGCAAAGGCCGTTAAAAGTCGGCCATAGGTGAGTGTTGAAAATTAGGTAGTCCTAAACGATTAATGCTGTTTAGAGAAGTGTATGGTGTCATTCCCACGGAAGTGGGAATCCATAAACTCAGCAGAAATCGTGGATTCCCGCTTTCGCGCACAGGCGTAAACCTTAGGGAGCGAAACCGTCAATCGGG
>CAZFVV010000026.1:0-51944 GCA_964522165.1 uncultured Calditrichaceae bacterium | reverse complement strand
GGTTCGCCAGGCAACCTGCCCGGTATTGACCGTGAAGCGTAATACGTAAAACGTCACGAAATACGGAATACGCAATACTCATTGCCAGTTACGCATTACGAGTTACGGATCACGCATCAAGTTTTATCATAAATGGAGCTATTCACCATATTAACAGGGCCGTTTCAACCATGAACGATTTGAAAGATTCCAATCCGAAAACCTCTCTGCCGCCCGGCGATGATGGAGATGATGCGTTATCGCCCAAAGAAAAATATCCCTCCCAGATCAACGCCCGCACCAAGATCATCGAGATTCTCACCCGGGTGGAAACCCGCCAGGCTTTTACCGATAAGCTGCTGGAACGGGAGATCGACGAATTCGAGGAGGAAGATCGCAATCTCATCACCGAGGTAGTGAACGGGGCGCTGCGCTGGCAATACCGTTTAGATTGGTATTTGAGCCAATTGTACGTGGGAGAATACGAAAACCTGATCCCGGACGTGAAAAGCAATTTGCGCTCCGCCGCCTACCAGTTGATGTATTTGGACCGCATTCCTCCCTATGCGGTGCTCAACGAGGCAGTGGAAATCGCCAAAACCCGCTATAACCAGAAAACCGCCAACCTGGTGAACGCCATCCTGCGCAATTTCCTGCGCCAGCAGAAAAAGTTGGAATACGTGGAGATGCAGCTGGATTACGTCCCGCGCCTGTGCGTGCGTTATTCCCACCCCAACTGGCTGGTGCAGCGCTGGATAGAGCAATGGGGGGTGGATGAAACCCTGCACCTCTGCGAGTCCAACAACGACCGCCCCACCCTTTATGCCCGGTTGAATTTTCTTCACGCGGACTCCGGGATGTTATACAAGGTCTTGCAGGAAAACAACATTCCTTATCAAACCCACCCGGATTTTCCGGAATTCATTCGCATCGACAGCTTTTCCGATTTCCGCAAACTGGATTTTTTGCGCAAGGGATGGGTATCGGTGCAGGACGTCAGCACCGGCATTCCGGTACGGCTGCTGCAGCCGCGCCCGGGCGAGAAAGTGCTGGATATGTGCGCCGCTCCCGGGGGGAAGTCCGGCTACATCGTGGACATGATGCACAACCAGGGGCTGCTGCTGGCCTTAGACCGCCACCATAACCGCGCCGGGCAGTTGCATGATAATTTGCAGCGCCTGGGCGCGCGGATCGCTTTTGTGGCGGCGGCGGACGCCACCCAGCTTCCTACCGCCCAAAAATTCGATAAAATTTTGCTGGACGCTCCCTGTTCCGGCCTGGGAGTGCTCTCCAAACGGGTGGATTTGAAATGGAAGCGCACCCTGCAGGACATCGAAAACATGCACCGCCTGCAATTGCAATTACTGGCCGCCGCCGCGGAGGCGCTCCGGGTGGACGGAAAGCTGGTTTATAGCACCTGCACCATCGAGCCGGAAGAAAATGAGCAGGTGATCGAACAATTTTTGCAGCAACATGCGGACTTTGTATTAGAAGATTTAACCGGGGAGATTCCGGAAAAATACCTCTGGCACAAAAATTATGTGCGCACTTTTCCCCATCGCCACAAGATGGACGGCTCCTTTGCAGCGCGGCTGCGGAAAATAGCGCGGTGAAACAGTGTCCCGGTGTTCAATAGATTTCCGCTCTATATTGACGCGCTATGAAACAGAATCGTATCGAAACTCTCCAACTGGTATCGGTGCGCTGGTGGAATGCCAGCGCCTACTACGGGGTCAGCCTGGCGGAAGCCCTCAACCGCGCTGGGCATTTCAGCGTTGTGGGAGGCCGGGGGGATAGCCCGCCCTTGTTAAAAGCGGCAGAATCCGGCCTGCCGGTTTTCACCGCCATCAACTTGGAATCGTTCCATCCCGGCGTGGCGGTGCGCAATGTAACCAGCCTGAAACGGTTCCTCAAACAACGGGAGATCGCCCTGGTCAACGCCCACCGCCCGGAGGACGGTTTTTTCGCGGTATTGGCTAAAAAATTTTCCCTGAACCCCTTCCCGGTTATCCGCACCGTCAGCGACGTGCGCCCGCCCAAGAATAACCCTACCAACAAATGGCTGCACCAACAGGGGATGGATTTTTTGATCTTTAGCTGCAAGGCCAGCTACCGGCGCTACCAGGCGGTCTGGCCGATTTTCGAGAACAAAAGCGCGGTCATTTATAGCGCGATAGACACCGATTTCTTTCAGCCGGGCTATAAAAATGGATCCGTGCGCAAGGAATTCGGGATCGGCGAGGAAGAGGTCGTCGTGGGTATCATTGCCCGCCTCGATCCGGTAAAAGACCATCACACCTTTTTGCGGGCAGCGGCGCTGGCAGCAGAGCGCGCTCCCCATACCCGCTTTTTGGTCAGCGGGGAAGCGTGCAACGTCACCCATGAGCAACTGAAGCAGCTTTCCCGGGAATTGGGGATTTATGACCGGGTCATTTTCCTGGATCGCCGGGAAGATCTGGACGTGCGCGACCTGATTCACTGCTTAGACGTCGGGGTGGTGGCTTCCAACGGCTCGGAGGTGATTTGCCGGATTTCCGTGGAATACATGGCCATGGGAAAACCCCAGGTAGCCAGCGACATCAACGTGCTGCCGGAAATCGTTGCCGAAGGCGAGAACGGGTACGTGTTCCCGGCCGGGGACGCGGCGGCCCTCGCAGAGAAGATTTTGAGATTGGTAGAAAATCCCTCCCTGCGGGCGGAGATGGGTCGAAAGGCGCGGGCAATCGCGGAGGCGAAATACAGTTACCCGGTATTTGCGGAAAAAACCCTGGAAGTTTACCGGGAAGTGCTGGGAAAGGCAGGGGCGGGTGGCAGGGGCAGGACAGGGGCAGTAGGCAGGAGCAGGAGCAGGTGGCAGGTAGGGTAAATTGTTTACTGTCTTTCGTCCCTGCCTACTGCCTTTCCCGCTGCATCTGGATGGCTTTGGCGTAGCGGATGAAGACATCGAAAGCGGAAATCGTGCAAACGCACAGGCCATGGAAACCATCCTGGAACCCTCTTTTGAAGAAATAGCTTTTGATAAATTTGGCAAGAGGGCTGAGGACCATTTTTAGCGCCAGCCTCCCGGTTTTCCGCTCCAGCAGTTCTCGCGCCGCGAGATCGCTGTAGCGGTTTACCCGCTGAAGGTGATCCCCTAACGAGGCAAACGAAAAATGCAGCAAATCGCCCTTCAGATGATGCACGGCAAAGGATTTTTCGAAGGCGAGTTTTTCGTGCACGTATTCCCCTTCCCAGCGGGCCACGGTGCGGTTGAACAGGCGGATTTTTACGTCCGGGTACCATCCGCAATGGCGAACCCACTGCCCGCAGTAATTGGTGAGACGGTTGAAACTGTAGATTCCCCCGGTGGATTTGGCTTTCAGTTTTAGAATGGAAGCCTCCAGCTCCGGGGTAAGCGCCTCGTCCGCATCGATGGAAAGCACCTGGTCGTAGCTGGCCATTTCGTTGCCGAAATTTTTGGTGTGGGAATAGCCCTGCCATTTGCGTTCGAAAATCTTCGCCCCGAACTTTTCGCAAATCTCCCGGGTATGGTCGGTGCTGAAGGAATCCACCACCACAATCTCATCGGCCACGTTTTGAACCGAGCGCAGGCAGCGTTCGATGTTCTTTTCTTCGTTATAGGTGATAATTACGACCGAAATTTTCATCATCGCTCAGGGTCCCGGTATCAAAAGGTGCAATATATCCAAAAATAGCGTAATCGGCAAAATCTGAAATATTCAAAGCAAATTTATTTGTTAGTTGGAGCAACTTCAAAATTCGGTTAGATTCATTGCCGGTTTTGAAATAAAAGCGGCCAAACCATTAGACGCCGGAACATGAAACATCCCCTCGAGCGCATCCTGCTAATCCGCACCGACCGGATCGGCGACGTAATCCTCACCACCCCGGCGGCCTCTATCCTGCGCGAGCACTTTCCCGGCCTGCACGTTACCTTCCTGGCCCGCTCTTATACCCGGCCTCTGCTGCAGCACCACCGCCACATCGACGACATCATGGTGTATGAGCCGGAAGACCGCCACCGCGGCTGGCGAGGCCACCTGAAATTGATCGCAGAACTTCGCGCCGGCAAATTTGACGCGGCAATCCTGTTCTATCCCCGCCCGGCGTTAGCGGCGGCCCTGCGGCTGGCGAATATCCCTTTGCGCATCGGGGCCGGTTACCGCTGGTACTCTTTTTTCCTGAACCGGCGCATCTACGAGCACCGCAAGCGCGGGAAAAAGCATGAATTGGAGCACAATCTAACCCTGCTCAATTCTCTCATTCCGCAGCTGCCGGAGAACGTTCGCTTCGAGTTTGAAATTTCCCCGGAAATGCAGGAATGGCGAATGCAGCGACTGAAGGAAATGAATATCGCAGGAGATTTTATCATTCTGCACCCCGGCAACGGCGGCTCCGCGCCGAATCTCAGCGTGGAGCAATATCGCCGGATCGTGCGGTTTTTCCTGGAGAATACCGCATTCTCGATCCTGATTACCGGCGCAGCGCAGGAGTCGGAACTGGCTGCGGCGATTGCCGGGGCATTCGATTCTCCCCGGGTCATTCCCGCGGCCGGGCGTTTCGACATCGAGCAACTGATGAGCCTCATCGGCGGCGCAGCGCTGTTTCTCTCCAGCAGCACCGGCCCCTTGCACATCGCCAACGCTTTGAACGTGCCGGTAGGGGGGTTTTACTGCCCCGCGGGGCCCTGCTCTCCCCGCCGCTGGGGGCCTTATCACCAGTTGGAATGGGTGCTGCTGCCCCCGGTAACGCCCTGCGCTGAGTGTAATATCCGCAAATGCCCGAATGGGAATTGCTTAGAAAAAGTTACCGATCAGCAGCTAAATGAATTCCTGGTGCGGCGCCTGAAATCCTTCGACCGGGTTCCCGCTCCGCGGCAGAAAACCACCTGAGCCGTGATGGCGCTACAGCCATTTCTTCGACTATGGAAAAATATTTGAACGAGGAACCAACGGATCGCATCGCGATCTTCCTGTTTTCCCTCTGGGCGCTGGCGCTTCCCTGGTCCCTGGCGGCGATGCAAATCGCCCTGGGGCTTCTGGCGGCTTACGGCGCGTTTGCAGCAATCCGGCGGCGCCGGCTGCGCGATTACCGGCATCCCTTCTTTATCATATTGGGAATATACCTGCTTCTCCAGGCCCTCAGCGCCCTGTTCAGCGCCGCGCCGATTCGTTCCCTGCAAGCGTTTTTGAATACCGATTGGCCGGCCTTTGCCATCCCGCTGCCGGCCATGCTGGCGCTCTCAGTAGAGGGGCGGCGCAGGGTGGCGCAGGCGCTGCTTTTTTCCGCTTCCGCAGTGTCGATCTATGCGCTTTTCCAGTTTTTTGGAGGGATAGATATCTTTCGCGGCACGACTTTGACCCCTCACGGGGGTTTTTACCGCGCCAACGGGGGGTATAATTTCTACCTCACCTTTGCCGGCAATCAGTTGATGGCTTTTTGCCTGGCCTTCGCCCTGTTGCTCTTCGAGAAGGAAGCGAGGCGGCGGGCGCTGTACCTGCTGGCCGCAGTACTGATTTTCGCCAGCGTAATTGCCACTTTTGGCCGCAGCACCTGGATTGCGGCAGTTTTGGTGTTAGGATTGGGAACCTGGCTGGTCAACCGGCGGCTTTTTGCCATTTCCGGCGCGGCGCTAATTGTCATCGCCGTTATGCTGGCGCTGGCTGCGCCGGTCTTCCAGGAGCGGTTTTTGAGCATTTTCGACCTTGCCCAGAACGAGACCCGGCTGAATTTGTGGAAAACCTCTGCGGCGATGATCGCCGGCCACCCGGTTTGGGGAATCGGCCCCGGAATGTTCACTACAATGTTTCCGCTGTATAAAGTGCCCGGGTTTTATGACACCGCCACCCACGCCCATAATGATGCCTTGAATATGGCGGTCAGCAGCGGGCTTTTGGGGCTGCTGGCCTGGCTGGCGGTATGGAGCGCCTGGTTTTACATCGCGTTTCGCGCCTACCGGCGGATTTCCGCGGCTGCGGATAAAGCTCTTGTACTTGGCAGTATTCTGGCGGTTGCCGGTATTCTGATTGCAGGATTCTTCCAGTGTTATTACACCGATCTGGAGAATAATATTTTCTGGTGGTTTATGGCGGTCATGGGATTGCAGGCGGCTATCAACAGGCGGTAGGCAAGTAGGCAATATTCGTTATATCGGCTTACGCTATTCGAACGTCTCCCACAGGGGCAGGTAACCCGCGCTCTGCACCACCCGCTGCCCTTCCGGGCTTAATATCCAATCAACATATTCTTTCACCGCCCCGGCCGGTTTATTGACGGTATAAAGATATAAATAGCGGGTGTAGGGATAGAGGTTATAGCGGATCGTTTCCGCGGTGGCGAGGATTCCGTTGATCCTTGCCAGCGTTACATTGGCGCCATAGGCAATGCCGCCATAGCCGATCGCGTTCGGGGTGCGAGCGATGATCGCGGCGATATCTGCCGTGGTCGGCACAGTGTGCGCGGAAGCGGCATAGGACTCGCCTTCCAGCATGTGTTCTTTAAAATAGAGATAGGTTCCGGAATCGTGCGATCGGATGAGCGCCAGAATCTCCTGGTCCAATCCCCCCACTTCCGCCCAGTTGGTTATCTTTCCGGTAAATATCTCTTTAACCTGCTTCAGGGTGAGGTCTTTTACGGGGTTTTGGGGGTGTAGAAAAATGCTCAGGGCGTCTTTGGCGACCAGGAATGAGAACCCAATGGTGCGGTGGCGTTGGGCCAGGGCGCCGGCTTCTTCGGGATGGAGCGGGCGGGACGCCGCACAAATATCCGCCTTGCTTTCGATCAAAGCCTGCACGCCGGTGGCGGTTCCCCCGCCCTCCACCTGAATCGAAATTCCCGGGTGCGTTTTCATAAATTCTCCCGCCCACATCCGGTTCAACAGCAGCATGGTATCGGACCCCTTTACCCTGACGGTTGCCGGGGCATTCGAGCGCAAACCGGCGCAGTTACACAGGATGAACAGCGAAAATATCAATAGTGCAAAATAAATTTTGCACTCCTGTGACCACCTGAACACTTTAACACCCTTTCATTGTTTCTCCGGCCGGTTGCGCAGCCGGATATGCCGGTACGGCGCATCGGGATGCCACTCCGGCTCCGAATCATCCTCCGCCAGGGTATGGATAAATTCAAATAAAAAGCGGGCGTGTTGTTCCGCGGCTGCAAAATTCATCGGTTGGCGGAGATCATCAAAAGGAGTGTGGTAAACGGTGTCGTTCCAGAAGATCAGGCGTTTCAGCCCCTCTTCCCGGGAAGCGCCGGGGTAGTCGATGCCGTCCATTACCAGGATTGAGGGGATACCTGCCCCGGCAAACGCCACCTGGTCGGAGCGGGCGAAGGATTCCGTGGTGGCAAATTCCGGGGGAAGCTCTGAAATCCTCAGCCCGGTTTGCCCGGCCGCCCGCGCCAGGGTTTTGCCCAGGGTGGAGAGTTCCGCCCCAATGCCGATCACGCTGCTGAATTTCTCGAACATAGCCAGCCCGTCAATATTCAAATTAGCGACGGTTTTATATAACGGAACTGCCGGGTGATCCAGGTAATACCGGGAACCTAACAATCCCTTTTCTTCCCCGGTCACGAATAAAAAAATCAGCGAGCGTTCGGGCGGCTGCGGCAGGGCGGCAAAGGCGCGGGCGATCTCCAGCAGCGCGGCAACCCCTGCGGCGTTATCGAATACCCCGTTGTAGATAGAATCCCCATCTACCGCCGGCCCGACGCCTAAGTGGTCGTAATGGGCGGTAAGGATCAGGTAAGAATCTTTCAGTTGCGGGTCGCGCCCTTCCAGGCCGGCCAGAACATTATAAGCGATAAACTCACGCTGGATAAACTCACCCTTGAAGGAAAGCGCCGCCTCCAGGGCAAAACTGTGTACCCGTTGCCGGCGGTGCATTTCCCACACTTCGTCCAGCGAGTGGGGCGCATCTTGGAAAAGTTTTCGTGCCGCGTCAGGCTTGATCAACACGCTCAGGTTTCCCGCGCTTGCATAAGCCAGTTGCACGTCCTCGAAAGAAAATTCCTTCTGCATTCGCGCCCAATATCCCCCGCGCTGCTCCTCCGGCGCCGGAATCAGGATGCTTCCCAGGGCCCCCCGCGATACCGCCAGGCGCTGCTTGGCTTCCGGGGAGGCGTAAATTGTGAGGTTGCCGCCGCCAAAATATTCCGGATTCGCGGAGCCGGGTTCCCCGGATAGGAAAACCACGATTTTCCCTTCCACGTCTAGAGACTGGTAATCGTTATAATCAAATTCCGGGGCGATAATGCCATATCCCACGAACGCCAGCGGAACCGGGTTGGGGATGAAAGTTTGTGCCCCGGTGCGGTAAAGCAGGTATTCCTCACCCAATTTGAAATCATAGACGGTAACGCGGGAAATCGCCTGGCGGGAGAACAGGCGCAGCTCGCACTCCGCGGTGGGAATGCTGCCGTGCATGGGAATCGCCTGGAAGTAGGAGTGTTGGTCGCCCAGGGGCTTTAGCCCCGAAAAAGACAGGCGCCTGGCCAGGTACTCCGCCGCTTTTCGCTCCCCCGGGGAACCGGTGGCGCGCCCTTGCAAAGAGTCGTGCCCCAGCGCCCTGGTATGTTGTTCGATGGAATCGGCAGTGATGATGTTCGCCCCGCCGCTTCCGGAAGGATCATTTTGATGGCGGGAAAAAGATGGCACGCTCAAAACCGCCAGCGCCAGCAAGAGAGCGCGTCCGCGCCGTCCCACAGGGCGGGAACGGGAAAAAGCTTTACTCGCATTGCGAAAAAGGCGCATCATGATTCCGGGGTCGCTCACCCTTTTTAGGCCAATTTTATAGCGATTCATCGCAATTCTCAAGGGTTATTTATGATTAAAACAAAAATGACACGACCCTGCAATAAGATTGTAACACTTCCTCGGTAAACTGGCAACCCCTGTAACAAAAGGGTGAAAAGATTCACCGATTAATTCACCATCACAACAATCATTGGAGGAAACTTATGAAACGGAGAATGTTAACGGCGGCGGCAGCGGCGGTTTTGCTGATGGTAGGCCAATCCGGATTGGCCCAGGAAGAGAAAAAAGAGCCGAAGCAGGAGGTGAAAGCGGCAAATTCGGAAAGTATCTCTATTACGGGGCGGGTGCAGCTTCAGCATGTGTACACCGACCAGTTCGAGTCCGATGGGACAGTCACCAATTACGGATTCCGGATGCGGCGGGTACGGCTGCGCACCGACGCGAAGCTTACCTCGTTTGTCTCTGCCCGGGTAGAATTCGATGTGCGGGATAACAGCCCGGTCCTAAAAGACGCGTTCGGTAAAATCAAATTGTTTGAGAATTACAATCTCCGCGGCGGGCAGTTCAAAGTTCCGGTGTGGCGGGAAGAATATATCCGCTCATCCGGGGAATTGCTGTTAGTGGAACGCAGCCCCGTGGCAGACTTTTTAGTGCTGATGCTACTCTCCGCCCGCCAGGTTGGCGCGGAATTCGGCGGCAATGTGAACAAGCAGCTTTCCTTTGCCATCAACTACAATAATGGCGCCGGCGAAGGTATTCATGAACTGGCCAGGCGCAAGGAATCCACCCTTACCGTAAACGGCGTAAGAGTAAACAATGTCAACAATGGAAAGATGCTGGTTGGGCGGATCGATTTCAATCCCAGCAAGCAACTTCAACTCGGCATCTCCGCAGCGGTTAATTACATCGGCAACGAAATCGCCAGTTTCGATAGCCTGGGCAATAAAACCGTGAAGAATACCCGGGGCCAAAATAGCGTTATCGCGCCGGACCTGGGTATCTATCTCCCCATGGGAGTGGACGTTGAAGCCGGGGTTGCCTTTGGCACCATTACCCAAAATTATTTGAATACCCAGGATGATGTAGATTTTACGGGATTTGACATCACCGGGCGCTGGAAAACCAAATTACAAAACGCCAGCGCGAGCCTGGGCGGGCTGGACGGCTTTGAGTTCGCCGCCGGGGTTAGCTATCTCGATACAGATTTCGAGATTTTTGCAGATCGGCTGACAGTACGGCTGGGCCCGGCCTTTTATTTTGGTAAAAAAACCCGCTTACAGATAAACGGGGAATATGTGGAGCCAAGCAATGAAAACACGGACAATATTTTGCGGTTGCGCTCGCAAATTACCGTGAACCTGTAAGAGATTGAAGATTAAAGATTAAAGATTGAAGATTGAAGATTGAAGATTGAATCAGAGGATTTCCAGGTTCCAAAGATTAACAAGGCTATTAACCGAATTGAAACGGATCTGTAACATTGAGGAATTAAGTTCTACTTTTTAATTCAGGGAATGAACCCTGATGTTACACGATTAAAAGGAGATTGTATGAAGAATGTAGCATTCGGTAAAAAAATGCTGTTTATCTGGATCGTTCTGGGGTTTTTCGCCCAGGCGGTATTGGCCCAGAGCGTTAAGGTGGATGAACGGATTCCCCGTTATAAAAAAGCAACCAGCATCAGCGGAAACGCCAACAGCATCGGTTCCGACACCATGAACAACCTGATGGCTCTGTGGCTGGAGGGATTCCGCAAGCATTATCCCCTGGTGAATATCCAGATCGAGGGCAAAGGGTCCTCCACCGCGCCCCCGGCGCTCATCGAAGGTACTGCGCAGTTCGGGCCCATGTCGCGAGCCATGAAGTCCAAGGAAATCGACGCCATCGAGCAAAAATATGGCTTTAAACCCACCGCGCTGCGCACTTCTTTAGACGCGCTGGCGGTGTTCGTGCACAAAGACAATCCCCTGCAATGCCTCTCCATGGATGAAGTGGATGCAATTTTCTCCAAAACCCGCAAAAGAGGGTTCGCCACGGATATCGTTACCTGGGGGGATTTGGGGCTGAAAGGGGAGTGGCAAAATCAACCCATGCGCATCTATGGCCGTAACTCCGCCAGCGGCACTTACGGTTTCTTCAAAGATCACGCGCTGGACAAGGGCGATTACAAAGACAGCGTGAAAGAGCAGCCCGGCTCCGCTTCCGTGGTGCAAGGGGTAACGGAAGATAAGTTTGCCATCGGCTACAGCGGGATCGGCTACCAGACCTCCGGCGTGAAGGCCCTGGCGCTATCGGAGAAAAAGGGCGGGGAATGTTTCGAAGGAAGCTACCAAAATGTAACCAGCGAGAAATACCTGCTCTCCCGCTACCTCTACGTCTATATCGTGAAGGCGCCCGGCAAACCGCTGGATCCCCTGGTCAAGGAATTCCTGAAGTTCGTTTTCAGCTACGAAGGCCAGGAAGTGGTGGTGAAAGACGGCTACCTGCCGCTGCCGTACGAAATCGTGATGGAAGAATTGAAGCAGTTGGAATAACAAGTATAGTGTTTTAGTGTTCAAGTGTTCAGGTGTTCGAGCGCTTGGGCGCCTTGAACACTAAAATACTTGAACACTAAAGCACTTGAACACTTGCGCACTCAAACACTGAAGTAAGCATGTTGCAAACAGAGACGAAACCAAAACATTATCAAAAAGTCATCCGGGCGGACCGCTGGGCGCGGCGCTTGATTACTTTCGGCGGCTACGGCATCATTGTCAGCATTGCTGCGATCCTGCTGTTTCTGGCCTACCAGAGCCTGCCCCTGGCAAAAAACGCCGCCATCGAAACGCTGTTTACCTTCCCGGCGAGCCGGGGCCCCGCAAAGGCGCTGTTGGTTGGCATCGATCCCTACCAGGAGATATTCTATATTCTCGACGAATCGGGATATATACAATTTTACAAAGTCGCCGGAACGGAACCGGTGTCGCAAGCGCAATTACCGCTTTCCGGGAACGAAAAAATCCTCACCGCGGCCAAAGGCAGCCTGAATTCGGAACTGTTTGCCGCCGGCACCGATTCCGGCCGGATCATCACCGCGGAAGTGCGTTTTCAATTAGATTATTCCGAAAGCGGCCGCTCGGTTATCCCCTCGCTTTCAGTAAAAGAGGTGTGGCAGATTCCTGCCGCCGGCAATGCCGCAAGCGGCGACACCCTGCCGGACCACGTGGAAAAATTGGCCTTCAGCCAGAATGAAGACGGCTCGCGGTTTTATGCCTGGGTCGATCACCAGGGAGCGTTATGGGTGCGCAGTTACGACGCCGATGAAGAAACGGATTACCTCCACCCGCTATCGCAGTACCCGGGGGAATCCTCCGTGACCGCCCTGACCATCAGCAATCACGGGGAAAACCTGGTGGTGGCGGCCGCGGATGGGGTAATGCGCTGGTTCGACCTGAATGACGTTGAAAAAGTGGCCCTGCGGGATGAATGGAGCACTTCCAACGGCCCCGCCAGCGCCCTTAGCTACCTGCTGGGCGACCAGGCCGTGGCCATCGGAACTGCAGCGGGCGCGGTAGAAGTGTGGTTCCCGGTGCGCACCCCTTCCAATCTCATGAAATTCCGGCAGATTCACAGCTTCCGCAGCCACTCCGCCGCCGTGGTGCAAATCTATCATTCCGCGCGTAACCGCGATTTCCTGACTATTGACGGTGAAGGCGCCGCGCAATTGCACTATTCTACCACCGGGAAAACGGAAGTGCAGTTTCCCCGCCCGGATTTTCCCATCGCCGCCGGAGCCTTCGCTCCCAAATCCGACGGTCTTCTGTTCGTGGACGCCCAAAAACGCTTCACCCTGTTCCGGCTGGATAATCCTCATCCGGAGAGCACTGTGAAGTCTCTTTTCGGCAAAGTGTGGTACGAAGGCTACCCGGGGCCGGAATTCGTCTGGCAGTCCACCGGCGGCAGCGATGAATTCGAATCCAAGCTCAGTTTGGTTCCCCTGATTTTCGGAACCCTGAAGGGAACCCTCTATGCGCTGTTGTTCTCGGTTCCCATCGCCCTGTTAGCGGCAATCTATGTGTCGCAGTTTGCACCGTTCCGCCTCTCCCGGATCGTGAAACCGACCGTGGAGATTATGGCGGCGCTGCCCAGCGTGGTGATCGGCTTCCTGGCGGGATTGTATTTTTCCCCCGTATTTGAACAATACTTGATGAGCACCTTCGTGCTTTTGATTTTTCTGCCGCTCTTTTTCCTGGCCGGGGTGGCGGCCTGGCGCGCGGTTCCGGAAAGTTACCGGATGAAAATCCGTCCCGGCTTTGAAGTTCTCTTTATCATCCCGGTCATCCTGATCGCTTTGCAAGCATCCCTAAGCCTGGGGCACCCGGCGGAAAACCTCCTGTTCGGGGGGAATTTCCAGCAATGGCTCTATACCACCTGGGGAGTCACCTACGAAACCCGGAACAGTTTTGTGGTGGGATTCGCCCTGGGGTTTGCGGTGATTCCGATTATCTTCACAGTTTCGGAAGACGCCCTCTCCAATGTGCCCAAATCGTTGACCTCGGCCTCGCTGGCGCTGGGGGCCTCGCGCTGGCAAACCGTGCGCCGGGTGGTGATTCCCGCCGCGTCCGGGGGCATTTTTGCAGCGATTATGTTAGGTCTGGGCAGGGCGGTCGGCGAGACCATGATCGTGTTAATGGCCACCGGCAACACCCCCATCATCGATCTGAACCCTTTTAACGGTTTCCGGGCCATGAGCGCCTGCATCGCGGTGGAAATCCCGGAAGCGCCGGTGGGCGGAACCCTCTACCGGGTGCTGTTCCTGACCGCCTTGTTATTGTTTATTTTCACCTTTGTTCTGAATACGCTCTCTTCCCTGGTCGGGGAAAGACTGCGGAAAAAATATGCCCGATTTTAGGCGCAAAGCGCAAAGCGCATAGAGCACAGCGCGGAGAGTAGAGCGGGGAGGAAAACAACAGGTCCGGAAATCATCTCCCAACCCGTTCCGCGCCATGCGCCATGCGAAGGAAAAGATATGGAACGTAGAATCAGTTATTTTAAACAAAAGGGTGATTCTTACATTTTTGCGGCCAGCCTGGGGTTAGTAATCTCCTTGGGGATGGTGGTTTGGATCATTCTGGTGATCTTGACCCGGGGGTTATCCTTCTTCTGGCCCCGGGATACCGTGCTGGTGAAATTACAAAACGATAGCGCTTACCTGGGGGAAATGTGGGAATCAAAAACCGTGTACCGGGTGGACGCCGAGGGCAAGGAACACAAAGAAGAACAGTTCCAACTCAAGATCGGAAATCGCGACCTTTACGGGAGGGATTTTATCTGGCTGACCCGGGCGCAGGTCTCGGAAGAAAGCGATCCCACGGAAGCGGTGACCATCGAGCGCCGGGAATACGGAAAATTTTTCGGGTTTATCCGCCTGGTGCAGATCGGGGAGGAGAGGTTTGAGCAGCCTGGCGAAATATTAATCGAAAAAGCGCAGGAAGCGCACCGGCTGGCTACTGCAACCCGGGAGCGCATCGAAAATACCCAGGAAGATCTGAATAATTTGATGCAGCCGCTGGCGAACTTGCAGCGCGAAATTACCCTGCTGCAACTTTCCCCGCAGGCGAAAACCGAAAAAGGCCAGCAAAAACTGGCCGAATTACAAGAAGAAGCCACAAAGCAAGAACAATCCATCGCCGATGAATACGGGATATTGAACCAGGAACTCGAGAGGCTCACCCTCCAAAACCGTTCCATCATTTTGACAGTGGCCACTGTGGAAGGGGCGGAGAAAGAGATTTACTTCTCGGAAATCGTGCGTTTTTTCCAGCCGAACATGATGAGCGGCCCCGCAAAAGCCTGGCACTACGCCGGAAAATTATGGGAATTCGTGGCCGATGAACCCCGGGAGTCCAACACTGAGGGCGGGGTGTTCCCGGCAATCTTTGGCACCGTGGTGATGGTGCTGCTGATGTCCATTGCCGTGGTTCCGTTTGGAGTGATGGCGGCGATCTACCTGAACGAATACGCCAGGCAGGGCGCGATGATCCGTTTCATCCGCCTCTCGGTAAACAACCTCGCCGGGGTTCCCTCGATCGTCTTCGGGGTATTCGGATTGGGATTTTTCATCTACGCCGTGGGCGGCTCCATCGACCAGTTCTTTTTCAGCGACAAATTGCCCGAGCCTACTTTCGGAACCGGGGGAATCCTGTGGGCTTCCCTGACCCTGGCGCTGCTGACCCTCCCGGTGGTGGTGGTGGCCACGGAAGAAGGACTGCTGGCGGTGCCGCGCGCCAACAAAGAAGGAGCGTTAGCCCTGGGCGCCACCCGCTGGCAGATGATCCGCAAGGTGGTGTTACCCAACGCCCTGCCGGGGATCTTGACCGGGTTGATCCTGGCCATCAGCCGCGGGGCCGGCGAGGTAGCCCCGCTGATGATCACCGGGGTAGTTAAACTCGCCCCCGCCCTGGCCATCGACGGCTCTTTTCCGTTCCTGCACCTGGACCGGAAATTCATGCACTTAGGATTTCACATTTACGACGTGGGATTCCAGTCGCCCAACGTGGAAGCCGCCAAGCCGATGGTGTACACCACCGCGCTTTTACTGATCGTGATCGTGGTGCTGCTAAACCTGGTGGCGATCTATTTCAGAAACCGGTTGCGAAAAAAATACCGGGGATCGACTTTTTAGCTACGGGTTACAGGTTACGCATTACGAGTTACGTATTGCGTATTGCGTAAAAACGTAATGCGCAATACGAAATACGTAATACGCAATACCACAGGTAAAAATATGGAAATGCTTCAAAAGGATATGGAGATGATGGCCGAAACCGCTCATCCGGAAATTCCCGATGAATTTTCTGCCCTGGCCGGGGAGAGAATCGTTATTGAGACGACCGAACTGGATTTCTACTATTCGGCGGAATCCCATGCGTTGAAAAAGGTCAATATTCGCATACCCTACCGGAAAGTGACCGCCTTTATCGGCCCCTCCGGCTGCGGAAAATCCACCCTGCTGCGCTGCTTCAACCGCATGAATGATCTTATCCCCGGCTCTTTCCTGGAAGGGAAGGTGCTCATCGAGGGAGAAGATATTTATCAAAACGGGATTCGCTTAGAAGAGCTGCGCAAAAAAGTGGGCATGGTATTCCAGAAATCCAACCCTTTTCCCATGAGCGTTTGGGAAAACGTGGCCTTTGGTCCCCGGGTAAACGGCATTACCAATAAATCCGAACTGGAAGAGATGGTGGAGTCTTCCTTGAAACAGGCGGACCTCTGGAAAGAGGTCAAAGATCGCTTGCAGGCCTCCGCGCTGGATCTCTCCGGCGGTCAGCAGCAGCGGTTGTGCATTGCCCGAACCCTGGCCAACAAGCCGGATATCATCCTGATGGATGAGCCGGCCTCGGCGTTAGACCCCATTTCAACCGGGAAAATCGAAGAAACCATCAACGAATTAAAAGAAGAATACACCATTGTGATCGTCACCCATAACATGCAGCAGGCGGGGCGGATTTCCGACTACACCGCCTTTATGATGTTAGGCGAAATGGTGGAATTCGACACCACTAAAAAGATTTTTACCAATCCCAGGGAGAAAATGACCGAGGATTATATTACCGGGCGCTTCGGATAAGATGCGTTCGGGGGTTTCGAGTTTGGAGTTTCGAGTTGAAAAAATCAAAACCCGAAACTCAAGACTCAAAACCCGAAACTCAAGACTGAAAACCCGAAACCCCTATTCCGGGAATTTGCCGATGAAAGAAAAGTTTATCCAGCTCTTAGAGAGTATTAAAAAAGATTTGATATTCCTGGCGAACGAAGCGGAGCATAGCATCCGGCAGGCCATACGGGCGCTGGAAAAAAGAGACTCCCAACTGGCGCAGCAAGTGATCGATCTGGATGAGGAAATCGACCGCAAAGAAGTAGCGATCGAAGATCAGATTCTGGCGCTGCTGGCTTTGCAGCAGCCCGTGGCCATCGACTTGCGCTTTATCGTTGCGGGATTAAAGATGAACAGCGACCTGGAGCGGATCGGCGACCACGCTGTCAATATCGCCCAGACGGTAATAGAGTGGGGAGAAAAGCCCTATGTTCACTCCCTTGACGAGCTTTTCCGAATGAGCGAGCTTTCCTGCAAGATGCTGCATGATGCGGTGAGCTCCTTTATCCACCAGGACTCGGATCTGGCGCGAAAAGTATGCGCCCAGGACTCTTCGGTGGATGATCTTTATCGTAAAATCGTCTTGGACACCATCGAAGTGCTCCGCAACAACCCGGAACAAATGGAGCAGGGCTTCGCCGCGGTGCGTATTGCCCGCAACCTGGAACGGGTGGCGGACCTCTCCACCAACATCGGTGAAGACGTGGTGTTCATGAAAGAAGCCAAGATCATTCGCCACCAATTCGAGGGATGACGTTGGCCTTAAATAATTGGCAATTGCCAATTGTTCGGGTTATTCTAATGCGTAAAAAATCCGGTTTTGTCCCCCGATATAAATAATACCGTTATGGATTGTCGGTGTGGCGGCGATGCTCAAGTCCGTGGTAAAACGCCAGCGTTCCTTGCCGGCCAGGGCGTCTAAAGCGTAGAGGTTGCCGTCGCGGCTGCCGAAATACACGTAGTCGCCGGCAATCGCGGGCGAGCCTAACACCTGGTCGCGGGTTTCAAATTTCCAGCGAAGTTTGCCGCTGAAGCGGTCCAGGGCGTAAAACGAGCTGTCCCAGCACCCAAAATAGACCATGGTAGCGTTCACCGCCGGGGAAGAAGTAACCGGCTGGGGAAGCTGGTATTCCCAGATCAATTGGCCGGTTTCGCTGTGCAAGGCAACGAACAGCCCGTTCATAGTGCCGAAATAGACGAACGTATCCGCGATTGCCGGCGAAGAAAGGATACCTTCGCTAACGATGCTGCTTTCGCGGATTTTCTGTTTCCATTTTTCCGAGCCGTCGCTCAGGTTCAGGGCATACAATTCGCCGGAACTGCATCCGAAATAGACTACCCCGTCTTTGATGGCGGGAGATGAATAGATTTTATCCGCGGCGGTGTAGCGCCATTTTTCCTTTCCGCTTGTCGCGTCAACGGCATGGAACACCCCGCCCAGGCTGCCGAAATAAACCACCCCGTCCAGCGCCGCCGGAGAAGCATAGATACGGGCCTCGAGCGTCGAGCGCCACTTCTCTTTGCCATTCTTCAGGTTAACGGCGAACAACCCCCCGTCCTGGTTCCCGACGTAGGCAACCCCTTTTGCAATGGCAGGGGTGGAATAGATGCCGCCGGGGATTTGAAATTCCCATTTTTTATTTCCCTCTAAATCGAACGCATAGAGGCGGCCGTTGGCGTTGCCGACATAGATTCGCTTTCCCACTACCAGTGGGGAGGAAAAGAAATGATCGGAGGCGGGATATTGCCATTTGGCGCGGCTGAATTTCTCGAGCGGGCGCTGGTTTTTATAAAATCCGGTATTTTGTAAATCCACCCGGTACATCGCCGGGGGGTTGGTATCGCAGCCGCTGAACCACAGCAAAGCGAACCCCAGGAGGGCCGCAAGCTTCATCCGAAATCGTTTCATGTCACCTACCCTTGTTTATGTTAACCAATCGTAACGCGCAGAGCGCAGAGCGCATGGGGCATAGCGCATGGTGCAGAGTGCAGAGCGCCACACAATGAAATATGTTACCCCTTGCTCCATGCGCTATGCCCCATGCGCTCTGCGCTCTGCGCCCCTATAGCCTTGAAATTTAACCATTCCGGCTGCGGATGAAACGAGATTTTAAAATTTTGCCGCCGCAAGTATTCTTCGCACCGGCTCGTTGTCGGCATAGACCTGCCATTGCGCCACTCGGTTTTTGCGGATCACCGCTTTCCAGGCCGCGGGAATCTCCCAGTGATTGGCCGGGGAAAGCCGCCCCTCAAACGCGCAGGTTCCCCTGGCTCTCCCTAAGATCACCACGGTGTTGCCGGAACGGAGCATCTTTTCGCAAACGATTTCGTAATCCGGCGCCATCTGGAAATAGGTCTTCCAGGCGGCATACATCGCTTCTTTGCCTTCTACGGTCTGGCCGAGACTGTCTGTAAAAAGATGGTTCTCGGCCATCAAATCGCGCAGGCCTTCCAGGTTGCGCGAATTGATCATTTCTACAAAAGAGCGGGTTATTGTGCGGGGATCTGGGGGCATGGTGGTGTTGTCAGTTTGAGGGTGGAGAAGTATGAAGTAACAAACCTCCCGGAGGTTTTGAACCTCCGGGAGGTTGTTTATCAGCATAAAAAAGCGGGTAGAGTCTATTACCGCACCAGGTGCAGTTTTCCGCTTTGCAAAATAACCCGGTTGCGCAAATCCCGGTAGGCAAAGCGGTAGAAATAGACGCCGCTGGCAACCCCCGCGCCGCGGTTAGCCTGCCCGTTCCAGCGGAAAACGTGCCAGCCGGCTTCCCGCTCGCCTAAGTTTTCCTGAAATACTTTTCGCCCGGCAAGGTCATAAATGGTGAACTCCACCTCGCCCCTGCCCGGCAGCCCGAACGTGAACGCAGTGCTGCTGTTGAAGGGGTTGGGGAAGTTGGGTTTCAACTGGAACTCCGAAGGAACGTTCCCTGCAACCGGCGGCGTGATGGCGGTAATTTGGATGCCAAAAAATTCCAGCATCGCCATCAGCAGGTCTTTTTTAGTGGAAGGGGAGGCCCCGTCCACCAGCCCGCCAAACTCGAACGCGGTTCCGATGGTTTTATACTCGTTGCCGACACAAGCGACCCCCACGCCCGTCCCAAGGGTGTGGTTCTTGAGAATGCGCTGGCTTTGAGGGGTGGCTTCGATGTGGTCCATCCAGGAGTTTTCCCCGGTGTAGGTAAAACTCATCTCCTGGTAGGGAGTGCCCGCCTGCCCGTCCACCATGGAAAGATCCTCCGAACCATCCGCAGTGGCGTTGATCTTGAAGTAGGGATGCACCACGGTTTGGGTGTCGAAATACCAGGTATCGCCGCCTTCCATATAGACATTGCCGCCGGCATCCAGGTAATTCTTTAGAAGCTGGGCTTCCTCGTCTGCCAGCACGTGGTTGTTGGGATAAATGCCTAAGCAAACGATTACCAGGTCGAGAGCGGATTCCAGTGGATAGCGTACCGCGCTGCGGCTCACGTAAATGGGAGCGGAATACTCCGCCGAGCGCAGCAGGGAGTGGAAAGCAGAGCCGGTAATGGGGGTTTTATCCAGTTCCCAGATGACGATGCCGTTGATCGGCCCGCCCTGCCAGGATTCGATGCCGTAGAGGCGGCATCCTTTCGAGCCCGCGGAATCGACGGCGCGAATGGTGTAGCGGTAATAATCCGGCTGCGGCAGCTGATCGGAAAATTCCAGGGTATCCGCGCCGGTAAAATCGGTTAATTCGGCGATCAGGGTATCATTGCGCCAGATGTGTACCGCGCTTAAGGTATCCAGGGGATTTCCCTGGAAGGTTTTGGCAGGATTGATCCAACGCAACAGTACCTCGCCGGAGGCGCTGCCGGTATTGATGGAAAAATAGGGAGGCGCGGCGGGAATGTCCTCGCAGGGGATGGCGCCGATGTGGTAGCCCTCGCAGCCGGAGTGTCCGCAGGGAGAAGTGGTTTGGAGGGAAAAATTCTTTTGCGCCGGATTCACAAATTGGGGATTTTGGGTCAGACAGCCTGTACCAGGCTGCGGCGTAAACGCCTGAAATGATCCGCCCCCTCAGCTTTCGCACCAGGCCATGTAATTGCCCCCGGGGTTCTGATACGCATCGAGATAGTGAAGGATGCAGGTGGTATTTTCGTCGCAGGCAAAACCGTAGGTGGTGTTGTTGGCCAGAATGGTATTCATAACCTCCACAATGCCGATGGTGAAAGCATAAATACCGTACTGGTTTCCATAAAAGGTGCAATGGGTGACCAGGCTGTTGGCCTTTCCTTCCAGGTTCAGCCCCCTGGAGCCGTTGATGACCACGCAGCCGTCCAGATCGATTACCGCGCTGCCGGCTGCGGAGATCATTCCCCCTTGCAGATCGAGGATAGCTCCCTGGCCTTTGATGCCGATTTTCTCATCGGCGATGGCCAACCCGCCGGTGTAAATCTCTCCGGGGGTGAGGTAAATCAGGCGGTCATACCCCAATCCCGGCAGGGCTTCCTGGTAGGCTTGTTGAAGGGTTTCGGCGGAAAGAAATCCGGCAAGGAAACAAATTCCCGCAATGAAGGCGTAGAACTGCTTTTTCATGCGGTTTCTCCTTTTGGTTATGGTGATTTCGAACCGATCTATGATAAAGGAAATACCGAAATCTACGCCGAAAATTCCCTCCCGAATGGCAAACTAAAAGCGTAAAACATGAATCGCTTGCCAGCCTCTCCAATATACCTCCCTGCGGGTTAAAAAACCATGATCATGGTCAGCTTTAAAGATGATTTACATCAAGTTTTCCGCTATTCCCATACCGGTTCAATGATTTTGCCCATGAACAGCAGGGTTCCGGAATGTTTTTCCCGGATGACAAAGACAAACGGGCGGTCCACCCGGAAGAGCGGGGGAAGGCTGGTTACGGTTATGGTTACCGAGGTGGCCGCCGCCGCTTCGGTGCCCTCTTCGTTAACCTCTACAAAGGATTTATGGAGCACCTTGCTGATATATAAATTCCCTGGCCCCACGTTCGCTATCTCGCTGAAATTCGCCTGCATGGGATCGAAGGCGATATCCATTCCCAGGGATTTGAGGGCATCGTTGAGGGTGATTTTATAACCGAGCGAGAATCGGGGCATCTGCAATTGGATTTTGCGTTTGGCAAGACCGCTCATCCATTCATTCCAATTCGCCTGGCTGAATGCCGCAATCAAGCTATCCACACTTTTGCCGGCATTAGGAAGAAGGATTACCATGCTGAAATATCCGTTGGCGTAAGGCAATTCGACGGCCTGGAAGTCGGCAGCAGTAAAGTGGCCGAATTCGCCTTCCTGCGCCATCATTTTGCAGGATACCTGGGACCCGTTGGGAAGGGTGAACAAGTCGTCTTTCGTGTTTGAGGGATCGAATTTATACATCCACGCCCCCTTGAAATAGATCGCATTGATCAGGAACATCACGTCCAGGGGGTTGATGCTGGTAACGATCTGCGGGATTCTGCCGTTAGTGCTGCGCTTTACCCAGTCGTTGATCACGCCGGGAGCGCCGGGAGCGCCAAAATCAAGCCCGTTCACTTCCGCGTTGAAATAGGTCTGGTTCAGCGTAATGAATTCCGGTTTTACAGCCAACTCCTGGCGATACCAGATGGAATTGGCAATATTCATCGCTACTTTCGGGTCCAGGCGGGTGAGCAGTTCGATCAGGCTTTTGTAGGATTCGTTGATCTCCTGCGCGGTCAGGCCGGAAAGCTCCAGGGTGTTTTCCATGGCTTCCCGGGTGGTTCCTGCCGAGCCGTTGTAGGTCATCCCCAGGGCCATGGACACGCTGAGCGGGGAGATAAAAATATTCTGATTGCCGCCCTCCTGCTCCACCACTTTTTTGAACAGTTTCAATCCGAAGCGGTTATCCGATTGCACCAACTGTTGCTCGCTTTGGGTCAACTCTCGGGGCGGGGGAGCGCCGGGATTGGCGCTGATCGATTGGGGATCTTTAATGCAAGACAAAAGCGTAAAGCAGGCCAATAAAAGATTCAGGATTTTAACCATTTTTAGCTCCTCCATGTAAATGAGTCACCGACGATTTAACTCCCATCCCCCTCGTTGTTACTCACTTATACAATCGCAATGCCAGGAAGATCGCCGGGGGGAAATTTTTTGAAATTATCGGTAACGGTTTGTTTTTCCGGGAGATTGTAATAAGATGCCGTAAAGCAGGTGCGCCATTTTGAAAAGAAGGATAATCGGAAATCCGAAAGAATATCAAATTTCCGAAAGAATAAAAGGAGAGCCCGCAGACCGGTCAAAGAATCAACGATGCAAATTCATTGTTTATCTGCCCCGGTTTGGCGAAATTAAGCGCATCGAAAAAATGGGAGCTTAAAATGATGAACCTTTTATGGGCAGTAATATCGCAACGCGCCCTGGCGACCCTGTTTTTGCGCTATTTCGGGTTCTCCAAAATTCCCCTGCTCTATTTTGTGCGCCCCTCGGTGGTGGAATTGAGCGCCGACGCCGTCACGGTCAAAATTCCCCTGCGCCGGCGCACCAGGAATCATTTGAAATCCATGTATTTCGGGGCGCTGGCGATCGGGGCGGACCTGGCCGGGGGATTCTTAGCCATGCAGCGCATCCGCGAGAGCGGGGAGCCGGTTTCCCTGATCTTCAAGAGCCTGCACGCGGATTTTTTGAAACGCGCCGAAGGCGACGTGCATTTCACCTGCGTCCAGGGGCGGGAAATCGCCGACCTGGTAAAGGCGGCCGTCGCCTCCGGCGAGCGGGTGGAAATGCCGGTGGAGATCACCACGACCGTACCGGCGCTGTTGGGAGAGGAGCCGGTCGCCAAATTCACCTTAGTTCTTTCCCTGAAAAAGAAAAGCGAGGAGGAAACCCGCGCATGACCGCCGAAACCGACACGATTGCCATCCGTACCGCCTTTAGCGAGCAATTCAACCTGAAATACCCCATCATTTGCGCCCCGATGTTTCTGGTCAGCAGCGTGAAAATGGTCGTCAGCGTCTGCGAGGCCGGCGCGATGGGCACTTTTCCGGCCTTGAACTACCGCCCGGTAGAACGCTATCACGAAGCGATCAAAGAGATTAAATCTCTCACCGGCAAGCCCTTCGGGATCAACATCATCGTGCAGAAATCCAACAAGTACCAGCAGCGCCACCTGGAGATCGCCCTGGAGGAAAAAGTTCCCCTGATCATTACCTCCCTGGGCAACCCCGGGGAAGTGATCCGCCTGGCCCACCAGGCCGGAACCAGGGTTTATTGCGACGTTATCGGGCTGGAACACGCCAAAAAAGCGGCGGGTTTGGGAGCGGACGGGCTGATCGCGGTGGGCTGCGGGGCCGGGGGGCACGCCGGGGAGATTTCCCCCTTCGCCTTGATTCCCTACTTAGTGCGGCAGGTGAAGCTCCCGGTGGCCGCCTCGGGCAGCATTGTGGATGGGGCGGGGATGGCCGCGGCCTTCAGCTTGGGCGCGGCGGCGGCGTACGTCGGCACCCGTTTCATCGCCTCCGCGGAGGCGGAAGTAAGCGAGGAGTACAAACGCGCCATTATCAACTCCCGCCCGGAGGATATTATCAACACCGCGAAGGTGGACGGCTTCCCGGGGAATTTCATCCGCACCAAAGAATTGGAAGCGGTGGGCCTGGAAAGCAGCTTAGGAGAAGAGATTCTCTCCCGCAGCAAACGCATCCGGCGCTGGATCGCCCTTTCCCGCGCCGCCCGCAGCCTGTTAGCGGATGACAAATCCAAAGTTTCCTACAAAACCGTGTTCTCCGCGGGGCAGGGCGTGGGGTTGATCGACGGGGTGCTGCCGGTGGGGGAAATCATCAAGAACATGGTGGAGGAGTACCGGCGCGTCAAGGCGCAACTGCCGTAAGCAGGTAAGACGAACATCCCTGTTCGCCACCGCAGCAGAATCAGTGTCCCCGTTCCAGCAGCCCGCCCTCCCGGGCGTCGGAGCGTTTCAGCAGCAAGGCAAAAATCAGCGCGAACAGTCCCAGGCTGGAGAACATGATCATGCTGGCGGTGTAGCTGTGAGTGGTATCCCGCAGCCAGCCGTTCAGGGCCGGGAATAGGGCCAGCCCGATGTTCTGGATGAAGGTGATGATCCCGAATGCGGTTCCCACCGCCTCTTTGCGCACGATCAGGGGCACCGAGGGCCACATCGCCGCGGGAACCAGCACAAAGGCCGCGCCTAAGGCGATCATGGGATAAGCGGGGTAAATATCGGTCAGCCCCATCATTAAATAGCAGGGAATCATAATGATGGAGCCGATGATCATCAGGCTGGCGCGCTTGCCGATTTTATCCACGAAATGGCCGGCAAAGGGAGCGCAGACCATGGATGCAAAGATGATGATGGAAGAAATCCCCCCCGCGGTGCTGAACATGTGCAGAAAACTGCCGAATACCTGGATGAAAAATCCTCCGCTGGTATCCGCTACCCGGGCGACGCCCCACTTATCGGCGAAGAAATCGGTAGATAGCGCGGTAAAGGGGAATATCGCGGAATAAAACAACACGCAGAGCATGGCAATGTGCCAGAAACTGAGTTTGAATTCCTTAACGTCTTTGAAGACGATTTTCCCTTCCCCTTCCTCGTCCTTCAACCGCAGCATCCGCTCGCCGCGGCGGTCCAGGAGCACATACACCACGTTGGCGGCCAGGGAAACAGCGCAGAAGATCATCGCCGCGATCAGGGCGTAGCGATACCCTCCGAAATGTTTGGCGATCAATTCCCCGGTATTGAAGCTGAACAAAGTGCCCAGGCGGCTGACCGTAAGCGCAATGCCGAAAGAAAGCGCCAGTTCTTTTCCTTTGAACCAGCGCGCCAAAATGGCGCTCTGCGCTACCACTAACGGCTCCGATCCGCCCCCGAAAATAAATCGCCCCACAAACAAAACCGGCAGGCTGTCGGCAAATGCCACCAGCGCCGCGCCGATAAATACCAGGGTAGAAAAAATCATGCTGGCCATCCGGGTTCCCAGGTAGTCGATCAACACCCCGCCGATCAGCACGGAGAGAATCGCCGCCACGCTGTAAGCGGTATAAATCGTGCCGATGGTGCCCCGGGCGGCGCCTAATTCTTCTACCAGGGTAGGCGCAATCGCGCCGATGATGTCATACGCAAAGTAACTGCCGAAGGTCAGCAGGGCGACGAAGAAGAGCACCGTGAAGCGGTAGAGCCGGGTGGAGGGATGAAAAGCGCCCTGCGGGGCGGGAGCGGGGGAATTTGCCATAGGAGAACCTTTCCGAATTTTAGTTGATCGCCAGGAAGCGCCAATATAGCCCCTGCAACTATCATTTTCAAGCGCCGCCTTGTATTTTAATCCGCAAATCGTAAATTAGGCGGGGGGAGCCAGTAGGCAGTGGCAATAAGCAGTAGGCGGGTAGGTGGAGTAAGTCGATGGGGTAGTTGGGGGAATTAATATTACCCACTGTGCATACTACCAACTGCCTATTCGCTGACTATGGCGAAGCCACCACTTACGCGGCTGCCTACTTTTCTCAGCAAGGAGATACAATTGGCAGAAAGCAAATACCGATTTCCTCAACGCCTCGACGCCTTCATCAAAACCCTGCAAAACCGGGAAACCTGGTCGCCGAAATTGATTTTCTACGGCAGCGGCTGGGTAGTCTCCCTGGTTTTCGTGGCGTTGAGTTTTCGGGGCCTCTTCATCCCGGCGCCGCCGGCGGCGCTGGTCAATCTCTTTTTCCTGCTCAAATTCTCAGGCGAGATCGACCGGCGCATCAACCCCCTGCCGGAAGCATTGCTGATCCTGTTTTTCCTGTTCTACCTTCTGGAAAAAATCCTGTTGAGCGTGACGCTCCCGTCCCCGGATTTCTCCGGGCCGGGTATTTTTGCCCACTTAAGCCAATTTATGCTCCTGGGAGCGCTGCTGCTGATTTTCAGCACTTTGCTCTACCAGAACAGCAAGTGGAAAAACAGCGTCATCATCCTGTTCGCTGTTTTAGGATACGGCTTTTACTTTTACTGGAACGGCAGCGAGGATGTCTGGCTGTGGATTTTCCAAATCCTGCTGCTCTTCCTGCTCCTGCGCCGCACCGCCTGGTTAGAAGAGTTGACTTTTGTGGAATCGTGGATTTATCTCGTGGCCGTTTTTTTGTTGTTAGATGTTTCCAGCGGGCTGAACCCTCTCCGGCAGCCGGGGACAACGCCGGGAGAAAGCGAATGGATGTGGTCTTCCGCTCCGCAGTTCTTATTTCTGCTGTTCAAATGGTATCTCATCGCCCTGTTGATCAAGATTCCGGTAATGCTGGTGTACAATCACGCCAGCCTCTCCGGAAAGCTGCAAATCTCCAGCCTGTTCCAGTCCACTTTTCCCCAACTGGTGCAATTTTTTGCCCTGGTGTTGATTTTTTACTTCTTCCTGTCCGCCTGGCAGGCGCAGAACCTCTCCAGCGTGCTCCTGGAAAAGCTCCAATGGCTTGAAAAGAGCGAGAATGCGCAAAAGCTCAACTATCACCGGTTTTCAGTGATCGGCGAGCCGGTTGCGATTGCGCCGCCGGGATACGCCCCGCTGCGAAACTGGAGATCCCTCCCGGCCCGCTGCATAATCGGGGTTCCCCGCGAGGAGACGGGAGGACAAGGGGACGCCGCGGAAGCGGATAATTTTCTTTTCTCCCGGCGCGCCTCCGGCGACAGCAGTTATATCCACCTGGTCCCGGTGGACTCGTTGTTCATGAAAGAAATACTGGCAGATTTGCGGGTTTTGGCCGGGAACGCCCTTTCCGCCCACTCCTTTGAGCCGGAAAGATGGGCGTCCTTTGCCTACCGGCTGAACTTCTGGGAGCAGGATCGCGACGTGCGCATTTTTCCCTTTGCGATCCTTCCCAAACAATCCTCGGCAACCCTTGTGGTAGCGATGGAAGCAACGGCCGGGGCGGACAGCGACCGGGTGACCATCAGAGTAGGCGACCAGGAGATTACCGGCTTTACCCTCGGCAGGGTGTTTTTGCCCTTCCGGGGTGTGGGCGCCGATTCGGACAGTTTTTTTGCATTTGACGTAGTTCTGGACGTGACCTCCTGGAAGCTCTGGTCCGGCCTGGGGCCGATCCTGCTGTTCATGGCCCTGGTGTATCTGCTGCTGAACGCCATTGTGATCCGGCGGATGGTCAAATTCGGTTCCCGCATCAACAAGATCATCGTGCAGAAATTCAAACAATTGAAACAGGGCATCCAGGAGATTTCCGGCGGCAACCTGGATTACCAGATCAAATTCGAGGGGGAGGATGAATTCGTAGAACTGGCGGATCATTTCAACGAAATGGGGGTGCGTCTCAAGCAAACCATTTCCGAGGCGCGGGAAAAGGAGCGCCTGCAATTCGAATTGCAAAACGCTCGCCAGGTGCAGTTGAGCCTGCTGCCCCGGGAGTTGCCGGAAATCCCCGGCTACCGCATTGCCGCCTCCCTGCAAACCGCCACGGAGGTGGGGGGCGATTTTTACGACGCTTTTCCCCTGCCGGCCGGCGATTCCGGGGAACCCAAACGTTTTTTGCTCACCATCGGCGATGTATCCGGCAAAGGCTCCTCCGCGGCGTTCTACATGGCCCAGTGTATGAGCCTGATCCGTTTCTCCCGCCAGTTCACTGCGGACCCGGCAGAGATTTGCACCCGCCTGAACGAATATTTTACCGCCGCGATGGTGGACCGGCAGATTTTCGTCACCGCCATCGTGGGAGTGTTAGATATTGAAAGGCATGAATTCACGTTCGTGCGGGCGGGACATACCCATCCGCTGTTTATTCCTGAAGATTCAGCTCAAAAAATACGCTATTTGGAGACCAAAGGGATCGGAATCGGCCTGACTGCCCGGCAGCAGATTTTCGAGCAGAATTTAAAGCCCCTGCGGATCAACTTCGAGCCTGGCGATACCCTGGCGCTCTACACCGACGGCATGGTGGAAGCCAGCCGCCCCCTGGCAACTCCCGCGGATGGCGCCTCGGAAAACCGGGAATTGTACGATGAAGCCCGCCTGGAACAGAAATTGGATCAATTGCGAACCCGCCCGGCGGAGGAGATTAAAACGCTCCTGGAAAATGACTTGCAATCCTTCTACGCCGGGCATCCCCAGGTGGATGACCATACCGTGATGATTGTACAGCGGCTGCGGGAGGCATCGGTAGAACTGATCCCGGATACCGGATAAACTCAAACAATCCGCGGCATCCGGCATCCCCTCCATCATGCTTGACGAAAATTGCTCAGCAGCCCGGCGCTTTGCAAAAGCGAGTTGAGATTTTCTAACTCTTTCTCGCCCGGGTACTTCAAGGGCGCGCGCGGCTCCCCGCCGAAATAACCGGCCAGGTCCATCGCCGCCTTCAGGCCGGGAACGCCGTATTGGGCGGTTATCGCCCGGTTCACCGCCAGCAGGCGCAGCTGCAGCTCCCGCGCTTCCCGGTGTTTGCCCTGCTCGAAAAGTTCCTGAATGCGCACGCACTCCCCGGGAGCCACATTTGCCAGCGCCAGAATGCCCCCCGCCGCGCCTAAGCACAATCCCGCGTAGAGCACCGAGCCGGTTCCCACGAAGGTCAGAAAATCTGCCGGGGTCTGGCGAATCACCTCTCCTAAATAGGCCAAATCCTCCGAACTGCTTTTTAACCCGATGATATTGGGATGCTCCGCTAACTTCGCCACGGTCTCCGCTTCGATGCTCACCCCGGTAAACTTGGGCACCTGGTAGATAAGGAGAGGGATTCGGGATTGATCCGCCACCGCCCGGAAGTAGGTGAGAAAAGCGTTGTGCTTCATCTGGCCCTTGTAGAAGGAAGGAGTGAGGATCAGCGCCGCGTTTGCGCCGCGTTCCGCGGCTTCGTTGGTGAGGGAGACGGTTTCCCGGATGGAGTCCGAGCCGCTGCCGGCGATGAGGGCTTTATCAGCGGGGATATACTTCCGGGCGGCTTCGATGAGTTTCAGCTTCTCGGCGCGGGTCAAATAGACGCTCTCGCCGTTGGAACCGAGCGCCACGTACCCGCTCAGCCCGGTTTGATTCCAGCGCGCCAGGTTTTCCGCTAATTTATCGTAAGCCACCTCGTCATTGACGAACGGGGTGGCGATGGGGGGAAAAACACCTTTGAACATGGTTTTCTCTCTTTACATAAAGAATTGAACCGGGGAAGGGAAGAACCGGGGAAACGGAGAGGTTGCCAGGGAAAGCCATACCCCTCATAATTCAACCATTTCCGATTCTCCGGTTCACCGGGGCATTCAACCGGAAAACATATTTTTCAACACGAACAGCACATTGGCCGGGCGTTCGGCCAGGCGGCGCATGTACCAGGGATACCAGAATTCGCCGTAACTGATCAGCACCCCCACCCGGTAGCCCGCTTTGGCGAGGCGGCGCTGCTCCGCGGTTTTGATCCCGTAGAGCAGGTGAAATTCCAGGCGCTGGCGGCCGATCCCCTCGCGGGCGGCAAATTCCTCCAACTCGGCAATGATGTTAAGATCATGGGTTCCCAGCACCGTTCTGGCCCTGCCCTCCCGGGAAGCTTTCAATAACTGTTTGGAAAGTTTCAGGTAATTTTCATCTACCTGGCTTTTTTTCTCGAAAGCGATTTCTTTCGGCTCTTGATACGCGCCCTTCACCAGCCGGATGGCGGGGGAGAGGGGGAGCAGATCGGCGATGTCCTGTTCGGTGCGGTATAAATAGGCTTGCAAGCACAAGCCCACGTTGGCATGTGCCCTTTTTGCCCGGCGATAAAAGTCGATGGTCCCCTGGGTGTAGGCGCTTCCTTCCATGTCGATCCACACGGTTTTGCCCATACTCGCCGCACGGGCAGCAATGGCGCTGAAGTTCCGGTAGGTCTGCTCTTCGGAGAGATCGAAACCGATCTGGGTAAGCTTAAGGGAGATTTCCGTGGGCAGTTTTTCCGCGGCGATCCAATCCAATACCACCAGGTAATGCTTGGTGGCTTCCCCGGCCTCGGATAGATCCGCGATATTTTCTCCTAAGTGGGTGAAAATGGTGGTAATGTCTCTATCCCGCAAGGATTTGGCCGCCTCGATGGCCTCTGCCACGTCCTCGCCGGGCATGAACCGCTTCACCGCCTTGCGCACAAAACCCAAACGCGGAACGTTGCGGCGCATCCATTGATTTTCCGACGCCCACAGCAATGCCGTTCGCATGATTTCCATGCCCGGTTTCCATTCCTCGATTATGCGTTTTTATTGCCAGACTGTTATTATGGCAAGAAAAGATTTGACCGAAGTTGAAACAGTAGCTCCCATCCCGGAAGGCCGGCCGCAGAATAATTATCCGGCATTCCGGTGTGCGAGGGGAAGATTATTCTGCCAATCAATCATTCTGCCATAAATGATCCCAGAAAGTTGGGAACTACATCTTGCGCTCAAATCAAAATCAATTCCTGCTGCGGATGGGAAAGATACTCCGCCCCGGTTTTGGTCACCACCACCATCTCTTCGATGGTTACTACCCCGCGGCCGGGCACGGTCAGGCGCGGCTCGATGGTAAAAACCATCCCTGCTTCGATTTTCTCGAAGGGCTTGTTGGCATATTTCTCCCACCGGGGGCCTAACAGGGCGGTTCCGTCGTGCGCGAACCGGCCGACCTGGTGCCCCAGGCCGTGGGGATATTCATCGTAACCGGCGTTTACGATGATGTTCCGCGCCACCGCGTCAACCTCATATCCTTGAACGCCCGGTTTTAAGGCTTTGCGGGCGGATTCGATGGAATTCAAGATGGTGTCGAAGCCTTTTTTTACATCCGGCGGGGCTTCCGTTTCACCATCCTTCAGGATGTAAAAGGTGCGCTGCATGTCCGAGCAGTAATCCTGGTATTTCACCCCAAAATCCATGTTCAGCACCTGCCCCTTTTCAACCTTGCGATCCGTGGGGCCATAGTGGGCGCCGGCGGTATCCGGGCCGGTAAACACGGCCGGACACATATTCACGTCCCAGGCGGAGGCCAGCCCGGCCTGCTTCATCATGTTTATCATAAACGCGGCGATCTCCTTCTCGCTTCTTCCCGGTTTGATGAACCCGGCGACTTCGCCGAAGACCTGCTCGGTGAAGCGGATCGCCCCCTTCATGCGCTCCAGTTCCGCGGCGGTTTTGCGCTGGCGCAGGGCGGAGACGATCTTTTCCGAGGAGATCAGCCGCTCTTGCATTCCGACCTCAGATAGCAGGTCTTGCAGGATCAAATACATCCCATGCGTCAGCCCGTCGGCGATTTCGCTGCCTTTGGAGAAATTGACCGCGATTTTGTTGGGGTTGAGCTGTTTCAGGTAACTCAGAAACGGTTCCTTGATGCTCTGCACGTAGGCTACTACTTCGTCGTAGGCGCCCAAATCCGCAATGGTCTGTTTGTCGTACTGTCCCACGATGGCGCGGGTCTCCCCGGAAGCAGTGATGATAAACGCGGAGTGCCAGGTGACGTCCGACGTGGCCAGGAAAGAGAGGGAGGGATCGGGGGTGATGCCGCTCTCCCGCACGAAGGTAAGCCAGCAATCCACCCCGAACTCTTTTAAAATGCCTTTAGCTTGATTGACCTTTTCTTTGACTAACATGAAGAGCCTCCATATGTTTGTTAGCAGGGGAGAATGTAAAGAATCCGGCGACAATCTCCAAGACGGGAAAGAGAAAGGAGTATAGAGGGTAACTTTTTATTGTGAGAATTTTGGGTATTTCACTCCGAAGAAGCCCCTTACCGGGTGGGCTTATTTATTTTTGAAATATAACATTGTCACGGTAGCCATACTTAGAGCCTATCCGAAAACCCCGGCTGCAGAAGATAGCCATGCTTCGACTTCGCTCCGCATGACTTTTATGCGGTTTTGAAGCCACTCTGGGCGGAGTCGAAGAGTGACAGGGAAGGTTTTCGGATAGGCTCTTAATTGAGGCGTGGCCATGATTATCCAGTAGCAAAATCAAAGAGATTCCCCGGAGGAGTCGATGAGAGGAGACTCTTTGTTTTCATAGGTATTTCCCTCGTTCGTCAAAACTGAGATAGAATTTTTTGAAAAGGTACTCTTTCAGCCTGATTTTCGCAAACAGAAAAACTCCGCTTCAAGTGCACGGTTTTTTCCACCGCCCAATCTCACTGCCGCTTTGCAGCCGGGGCTTCCGGGAATCAGTTTGACCATAAAAATTAAACGTTATCAAAGGAAGGTAAGGTGGATAGTGGAGCAAAATTATCTATCCACTTCCACTTCGATTCTTTCTTTAACTTCATGCGTGCTGGTTAACAGGCGGTCTATCTCATCGAGGGTTTTTGCGTGAAAATAGCGCTCCCCGCACTGGGCGCAAATTTCGGATTCTAATTTTTCGTATCCTGGTGGGATAGCAAAATGATTCAGGGCAAGATAAGTACAAACATTGATTATTTTGCCTATTTTAAAAACCTGCTGGAGCTTGACACCCCGAACTTTGGGGTAGTATCCGGAGGCAGCATTAGCTCTGCAAGCAGTTTTTCACTTTATCCACCAAACTGGAAACATCTTTAAGTTCATACTTGGTAGAAAATTGCTCCTCCGGGAGACCCAGGTGTACAAACTCAAGACGCAGCTTGTCGAATATGCTTGCGGTTATTACCAATACTTTTGTCCCCTTCTCTTCCAGGTTATGCTTCATCCTTTGGTAAAAAACGATGCCGGTTTTGATCCCGGAAAGAGTGGCCTTGGTGTTATAAATTTCAACCTCTTTGGCGCTGATGGTGGGAATCATGGCATCGAGTATCAATAGATCGTAGTGGTGCTTTTTGAGCTCCTGCTCGGCTTCGCTGACCGTGGGCACGGGGTTTGGTTCATAACCTTCCTGTTTTAAAGCATCAACATAAGGTTGAATCCATTTCACCTCATTGTCCAGCCAGAGATCTTTGTACTCAATTTGTCTCTCCTGTGATTTGAGTTGTTTTGTTTACGGATAGTCCCCGAGTATAAAGCTTCCGCTTTGCAACAGGAGTGTAAAACTTCAGTTTTACAACATGGGGGAAGAACGTGAACATGCCGGAATTCATCCTCATCTTCGGTGGATTAGCCTGTGCACACATCCTGGTACAAACGAATTTTGCAATCCTTCGGCGTTACAAATACCCTGAATCTGTCGAGAATGAAGCAAAAATCAGGCTAAATTTGCCCCCGGGACGAAAATTTATATCATATCGATTATTTTTGTAATTGATGGGGTGAAAATACGCAACTCACCTCAAAAAACCAACTAATTTGTTTATTGGAAAACCCCGGCGTATAACAAAGCGCGCCCGAAACGCAGCAATCCTGGGGTTCCACACTTCAGCGCATTTTTCAATGCGTTGAAGTAGGTACAATTTGACGGGTACCCGATAATCCACCTGCCCGAACTTTCCATATTTTTGAATAATTTGTAAAAAATATTCACAACTTCTCATTTTTCTCCGATTAAATCCACCTCTCTCCACCGCCCGGATTTCTCAACCCGTACTGTTTTGATCTCCTGCGGTTTCAAGGCAAGCATAATTTTCAGATTGGGTTCATAAAATTGGATTTCGGCGGAAGTTTCCCGCCCGCCGGTCTCGTGCAGCCGCAGGATCAGCGCCTTCCCATCGCCGGAGCGTTTGCAGGCCAGCAGCCGGATGTTGGCGGGCGTGATGGAGAGGAATTCTTTTCGATTTTCGATTGCGCTTGCAGAAGGGGCAGGATCAGCCTCGAACGAACCCACCGGCAGGTGCGCCAACGCTAGCGGAGGCGCGTTCAGCCAGTCTGCCAGGCCGGAAACCGTCTGCCGCACGGTTTCTGTGTCCCCGGCGGTGACTAACAGGCGGATGTCGTGAACCCCCTGGTCCATGTATTTCCGGTAGGGGTAATTGATCAGCTTCATTCCCTGCTCGTTACAGTAGGCGGCGCTGCGCAATACCGACAGGCGAATTTCGCCATCGAGAAAATCCAGCCCCTGCTGGCCGTTATTTACCACTGCCAGGGCGGTATCCCGGCCGTTGATTTGCCCGCGTACCAGGCACCAGCGCCCGTGAACGTGTTCCTGGCCATCCGCGGGGCGGGTGATAACCCCGCCGGGAACTTCACAGAGAATCTCGCCGGTTTTGAATCGGGTGGGAATGGCTAATTTCAGACGCTTCTTTTCCTCATTCCAGTGAATGCGGAGACGAAACTCCAATACCGGCCAGCGGGAGTAGGCGATGGTATGAAAGACGACCCGGCTCTGCTGGTATGCGAACACGGATTCGGTTATGGTGCGAATCGGCCCTCGCTGAAGAATTTGCAAGCTGCCCGGCTCCAACTCAAATTTGCCGAGCACTTCCCGGTAACTCCACTGCTCCGTGCCCCAGGCGTCGCCCTCGTCGTTTACCACTAACGATTGGAGCAGTAGACCGGCCAGACACTGGCGGCCACCGCCGGGATCCAATTCCGAAATCAATCCACTGGCCGGATCGAAGCGATGAGCCAGCGCCGGCTCCGCCACTTCACCGGTGCGTTCCCCCTGGAACCGCTCTATAAAATAATTCGCTGCGCCCAGGCCCGGAAGCTCGGCGTAGAAGACCATCTTCCGCCGCCAATCGTGGAAGGGCAGCAGCGCTTCCGGCTGTTCGGTCTGGGAGGGGATTTCGTTGCCCGCGGCATCGAAAACCCGCAAGTGCCACATGCCGGTCCATGGAGGGCGGTAATCGAACATGCACTCCACCTCCACCGGAACGCGGGTGCAGGCCGGGTTCGCGTTCATCACCGTGAGGGGAATGGAGGACTGCTTCGCCGCTCCCCGGTTGAACGCCATCGCCGCGCCTATTCGCAGCCGGCGGATGTTCTCGGCTGCCCGGCCGTAAAGGTCATGGGCATCCTGCTCGGCAGTTTCGGTGCAGGTTCCGGGTAAAATGTCGTGAAAATCGTTGAAAAGATGGTCGCGCCAGGTTTCTGCCAGGGTTTCCCGGGGGTACTCTGCATCCATCAGCCACCAGGCGGCGGCGCATAGCGTTTCGGTTTGCACCAAACGGTGCAGGCTCCGTTGCGCCCGGCGCTTGATCCGCGATAGCGAAGTGTAACACCCGGTAAACACCCGCTGCAACTCCCCCTCCACCAACGGCGCGCTCTGCCCCGCCGCTTTCACCGCCTCGTAAAAGCCATCCGGGGTGCTGTGAACGATCTCCACCCGGTTTTCCCGGCGGATGAAATCGTCAATTCTTGCCAGATCCTCCCGGGTCGCCCCCCCGCCGTGGTTGCCTAAGCCCCAGAACACCGGCACGTCGCGGTTCAGCTTCAGGGCTGATTCCGTCCCTTCCCGGAGGCGCTGTTCGATGTTATCGCGCTCGGTATGGTACAGTCCCACTGCAATGCGATAACCGAGCACCTCCGATCCATCCACTCCCCGCCAGCGATATAAATCCGCGGGCAGGATCAAATCCGGGTGTTGGGGGCGAAGATGTACGTACATCTTGTAACCGGCCAGGTGCAGGATCTGGGGCAAGCCCCCGCTGTGCCCGAAGGAATCGAAATTATAGGCCACTTTCGGCTCCGCCCCGAAATACTCCTTGAAAAAGGTTCTCCCTTCTAAAATTTGCCGGATCAGCGACTCCGCGCCGGGCAAATTTACATCCGGTTGCAGATGCCAGCCCCCGCTGATGAACCAGCGTCCTTCTTCTACCAGCTTTTGGATTTCCCGGAACAGCGCCGGATCGTATTTTTTCACCCAGCGGTACAAGATCGCTTCATTGTGGTTGAAAATCAGTTGCTCATGCTCCCGGAGAATGTGCGCCGCGGTGCGAAAAGTGCTGATGGTTTCCGCGCACCCTTCCTCCCAGCGCCACTGCCAAACCGGGTCGAGATGGGCGTTGCAAATCAGGTGCAATCGGGGTTTGTTCATGGTAGGCCTCGGACTATTCGTCGAACGTTGCGAAGTGTTCGGGTGTTATGGTGTTTTAGTGTTTTGGTTTCATGTTACGAGTTTCGAGTTTTGAGTTTTGAGTTTGTTGGGATATAGAGATTCGCTGCCAGACTCCAAACACCAAATCACCAAATCACTATACCTCCCCCTTCCCCGGCAAATTTTTATACCAGGTAAAATAAAGCGCCCCGCCCAGCGCAATAACGATTCCCAGCCAGGTGTAAACCCCGTTCCAGTCGCGCAGGAACAGGTAGAAGGGGATCAAGGCCAGGGAGAATTGGAATCCCATGGTAATGATGCCGTTCAGGGCGTCGAAGGCGGGGACGCGGTCGTTCTCCGGAACCAACCCGCGTTGCACCGCTTCCCGCCGCACCGGGCCCCAAAAACCAAAGGGGCGAACCCGGGAATAAAATTTCACCAGGATATCCATCTCCGGGGGTTGGGTAACCCAACCGATGGTTACCGTTGCCAGAAAGCAGAACAGGATATCCACCGCCAGGGTGGTACTGATCGGCCAGTCCGGGAAGAGAATCTTTTGCAGCGATATCACCAGCGCGGAGGCGACCATGCTCCAGACAAACGCCCGGGCGCTGAAGCGCCACCAGTGCCAGCGCATGGTCGCGGGAACCAGGATCATGGTCACCACCACGAAAATCATGGTCTCCCAAATGGAAATGACGTGGGTGAACGAAAGGCTGAAGGTGAATCCCAGCAGCAGCGCAACCACCGAAGCAGCCTGCCCCGCCCACACCAATTGCTTCTGGGAGAGGTTTTTGGCAAAGTAGCGCTTCAAAAAATCATTGACCACCACGGAACTGGTTACGTTGATCATCGCGTCGAGGGTGGACATCAGCGCGGCCAGCAGCACCGCCATGAACATGCCCCGCATTCCCACGGGGAGGTTGGCCAGCACCAGGGGCATGATTTTTTCCGCATCGAATCCCGCTTTTGCGCCGAGGTAGTAAATCCCTAACATCAGGAACGCGCAGCCGATGATCCAGCGCAGGGTGTAGCCGACCGTCCACATTCCCCCGGCCAGGGCGGCGTCGCGGGTGCTGCGGGCGGTGAGGAAAAACTGAAAATCCCACACGTTCGGCCCTGCCAGGATGCGGAAGATCAGCCAGGAAAATCCAGCTAACAAGACCGGGCCGAAGAAATAAAAATGGGCGTAACTGGCCGGGGTGGATTGTTGAAACCCATCCCAGAGATGCCAGGTGAGATTCAGGGAACTCCAATCCGCCGGCCGGGCAGCCGCCAGCGCCGCGGTATCGGGGTTCTGAAATACCATGATGCCCAGAACCACCGCCCCCACCGCGATCAGAACGGTTTGCAGAATGTCGGTGATGATTACCCCGAAAAAACCGCCTAAGGTGACGTAGATTCCCACCACCGCGAACACCACCAGGGTGGCGCCCCAGCGCGGCAGGGGCAGAAATTCCTCCGCAAACTTACCGATGCCCACCGCGATATACATCAGGTTGAAGATCATCAGGATCAGCAGAAACACCGCCGCGGCAATGCGCGCGGCTTCGGCGTCGCGGCCGTCGCCGTAGCGGGTCTGGTTCCACTCCGCAAAGGTCATCACCCCGGAACGGCGAATCCATTTCGCCTGGAAGGCCATGTAAAAACAGATGATGAACCAGCCCCAGAAGACGTGGGTCATCCAGACCGATTTCAACCCTAAGTAATAGAGCGCCCCCACCATGGCCATGGTGCCGCCGATGTCGATGTAGCTGGAACACCCCGCCATCCCCAATATCCACCAGGGAACGTTCCGCCCGGCTAAGTAATAACTGTCCAGGTGCGCAGTGGCGCGCCGCTGCACCCAAAACCCGATCAGCGCCACCATCAGCAGGTATGCGCCGATCAGAACCACGTCGATCCAGTGAAGGTTTTTCATGGGGAATTCCCGGGGTTTGGGGTTGAAAAAATGCGTGATGCGTGAAACGTGATGCGTGATGCGTAATGCGTAATGCGTAATGCGTAAAACGTAAACTTCACGAGTATTACGTTTTACGAGTCACGTTTCACGCATCACGTTTCACGCTTCACCCATCCACTCCTCGGAATCGCGGAAACGAAAATGCCTCCCCTCCACATAGCGCGGGTAGAGGCGGTAGCTGTTGATGCCTGGCCGGGGGTTCCCGCGCAGCAGAAAAACGGTCGGCCAGGATGCTTCGGTAACCCGGGTGGTGGTGGGAATGTAGCGGATGGTCAGCGCCCGCCGCCATTTTTCGGAAGTGTTGGGATTGGAACCGTGAATCACGTTGGGATGGTGGATGGAAACGTCCCCGGCGTTGAGAATGACCTCCACGGCGCGGGATTCATCCACCAGCGCCTCATCCATGCCCGATTCCAGCACGTTGGGCAGGTCATGCCGCTCTTGCAGCGCCTGTAAATCGAGGTGCTGAGTTCCGGGAATCACCCTCATGCAGCCGTTTTCCGGGGTGGAATCATCCACCGCAATCCACAGCGTAACCACCTGCATGGGATCCAGGGGCCAGTAGCTGCCGTCCTGGTGCCAGAGCACGCTCTGCCCGTCGCGCGGCGGCTTGCAGATGTAATGGGAGGCGAACAGGGCAATATCCGGCCCGATGAACTGCTCCGCCACGTCCAGCAGGCGATCATCCCGCACCACCCGCACCCAGAAGGGGTCGTCCGCCATCAGGGTATGGTGCAGCTGTTCCGGGCGGGTTCCGGGATGGTTTTTCAGCAGCCAGTCGATGTGCTCGCGCATTTCGCCAATCAATCCGGCATCGAGAACTTCCCGAACCGCCACATAGCCTTCCCGGTCATATCGCTCTTTAATGCCTTTCAAGCTATTTTTCCAGCCGGTATTCATAAAGATATTCTCCTTGAAACAGGCGTCTCTGAATTTTAAATTGTTAACGGTAACATGAGCCAATATAACATATTTTGAATTTATGTCAAACGCCGGGGCATCAAAAAAATCTTAAAACCAGTCGCCGTGATGAATGAACTATTGGAAAGAATCGCTCATTGCATAGAACGGGGCAAAGCGGATTTGAATTCTCCTTTTCCCTCCGATATGCAGGGACAGGAAGGCGCCGCCGAGCTTACCCAAAGAGCGCTGCAACAAGGGATTTCTCCCAACCGGGTGCTCAGCGAAGCTTTGATTGCCGGAATGCACCGGGTGGGGGAAAAATTCAGCCGCGGGCAGGCATTTGTGCCGGATTTGCTGATTGCCGCCAGAGCCATGAGCGCGGCCATGGCGCATATCAAGCCGTTTTTTGAAACCGGGGAGGTGCGGCGCAAGGGAACTTTCGTCATCGGCACGGTGGCGGGGGATCTGCACGACATCGGAAAGAACATCGTGCGCATGGTGCTGGAAGGAAACGGTTGGGAAGTTATCGACCTGGGCATCAATGTTTCCGGGGAGAAATTCCTGAATGCCATCGAACAGCATCCCGGCTGCATGGTGGGAATGAGTTCGCTGCTGACCACCACCATGGCCGGCATGGAAAAAACCGTTGCAGAGATCAAAGCAAAGTATCCCGGGATATTGATATTTATCGGCGGCGCGCCGGTTACGAAAAATTTTAGCCAAAAAATCGGGGCGGATGGTTATTTTCCGGATCCCCAGGGGCTGGTGGAGCACCTGGAGCAGATTCGCGCTTGTTGAGAAAAACTACAAACTCCGCTTCCCGGGTACGAATTGTCAGAGACTACTTTCTAACGTAGAGAGGCTCTCTCCTTATGATGACCGCCAAAGAACGTTTTTTAGCAGCCCTGGAGCGCAAAATTCCGGACCGCCTGCCGGTAACCACCCACCACGTGATGCCCTACTTTCTGCAAAAGTACCTGAACGGCATCTCTTGCGAGGAATTCTTCGACCGTTTCGGCCTCGACCCCATCGACTGGGTGGTGGCGCAGAAGCCGGATGAAGCCAAAGGGGACTTCTTCGATCCCACCCAGGAAGAGCCGGGCTTTCTGGAACCGCGCCGGGTGTGTTCCGGGAACTGGCGCATCCGCTGGGAAGAGATTCCTGACCAGGAGTACCGAACCGTGCGCTATCATTTTATTACCCCGGGAAAAACTCTCAGCATGGTTTTGCAAAGCAACGATTACACCACCTGGGTTTCGGAGCGCCCCGTCAAAGAGAAATCCGATATCGACATTCTGGCCAAATACCTGCCCGCGCCGCTTTGCGACGCAGCGGAAGTGAACCGCCGGGCGGAAGCTTACGGCCAGCGGGGATTGATTCGCGGGTTCATCATCGGGTTCGACGTGTACGGCCAGGCGGGGTGCTGGCAGGACGCCGCGGTGCTCTTTGGCATCGAAAATTTGATTATGGAAACCTTTTACGACCCGGATTGGGTGCACATCTTCCTGAAAATCCTCTTCGAGCGGAAGAAAATTTACGTGCAATCCCTTCGCGGGGCGAAATTCGACGTGGTGGAGCACGGCGGCGGCGACGCCTCCTCCACCATCATCTCCCCGCAGATTTTCGAGGACTTTGTCGCCCCGTACGATGCGGAACTGACCGAACTGGCCCATGAGGCGGGGCAGCGGATTGTGTACCATACCTGCGGGGGCATGATGCCCATCCTGGAAAAAGTCGCCGAATTGAAAATCGACGCCATGGAAACCTTCACTCCCCCGGGCATGGGCGGGGACGCAAAGTTAAAGGAAGCCAAAAAACGCATCGGCGACCGGGTATGCATGATCGGGGGATTCGACCAGTTCCATTTTTTCAACGAGTGCAGTCCCGCAGAAACCCGCGAGGAAGTGCGGCGCTGTTTCGCGGAAGCGGGGGAGGGGGGAGGCTACATTCTCTCGCCATCGGACCATTTCTTCGACGCCGACCCGGAATTACTAAACGCTTTTGCAGACGAGGCCCGGAAGTGCCGCTATGCGCATGGTTAAATTTGCTAAATGGTTAAATGGCTGGATGGCTGAACGGTTAGACAGCCTTATCCTCCAACCATCCAACCATTCAACCATTCAACCATCCAACCGTGAATCATCCCCCATCCAAAGAATTAGTTGTCCGTTACCGGAATAAATCTTAAAATGGAACAACACAAAGTATAATTTTAACCTTTGGAGGAAAGTATGTTCGACAAAAAAGCCCACGCCTCTCTCAAGGGGAAAAAGCTCCACCCGGAAAGCTTGATGATGAGCTACGGCTACCGCCCGGACTGGTCCGAAGGGGCCATCAAATGTCCCATTTTTCAGACTTCAACCTTTGTTTTCAAAAGCGCGGAGGAAGGGAAAGCCTTTTTCGAGCTTGCCTACGGGCTGCGCGAAAAAAAGCCCCGGGAAGAGATGGGGTTGATCTACAGCCGCCTGAACAATCCGGACCTGGAAATCTTAGAAGACCGCCTGACCCTCTGGGATGAAGCGGAAGCCGCGGCGGTGTTCGAAAGCGGCATGGCCGCCATCAGCACGGTGTTGCTGCATTTTTTGAACCCCGGGGACGTGGCGCTGCACAGCGAACCGCTCTACGGCGGCAGCGAGTATTTCATTACCAAAGTTTTGCCCAAGTTCGGCATTCGACCGGTTGGATTTGTCGCCGGGGCAGGGCGCAAGGAAATTCAGCGCATCATCGACCAGCACGAAGCGGGAAAAAGCCTGAAAGTCATCTTCATCGAAACCCCCGCCAATCCTACCAACGCCCTGGTGGATATGCGCATGTGCCGGGAATTTGCCGACCTGCACTCCACGGCGGAGCGGCGGGTGTTAGTGGCGGTGGACAATACCTTTTTGGGGCCGGTGTGGCAGCATCCTCTCAAGCACGGGGCGGACCTGGTGCTCTATTCGGCGACCAAGTATATCGGGGGGCACAGCGACCTGATCGCCGGGGTATGCTTAGGGTCGGAAGAATTGATCAACCCGGTAAAAGCGTTTCGTACTTTTTTAGGCAATATGGCCGGCCCCTGGACCGGCTGGCTGATGATGCGCAGCTTAGAAACCCTGAAATTGCGCATGACTTGCCAGATGAAAAACGCTCGTTACGTGGCGGATTTCTTAGCCGACCATCCCAGGGTGGAAAAAGTTTATTATCTGGGGCATTTGCGGGAAGGAGACCCGCAGTACGAGATCTACCGTCGGCAGTGTATCTCTCCAGGGGCGATGATCACCTTCGATATTGTCGGCGGCGAAGAGCAGGCGTTCCGCTTCCTGAACTCCCTGAAGCTCATCAAATTGGCGGTCAGTTTGGGCAGCACCGAGTCCCTGGCTGAACACCCCGCCACCATGACCCACTCCGACATTCCCCCGGAAGAGCAGGCCCAAATGGGCATTTCCGAAAAAATGGTACGCCTGTCGATCGGGGTGGAAAACCCGGAAGACCTGGTGCTGGACATCGGCCAGGCGCTGGATGCGGTGTAGGCAGGAGCAGGGCGTTTTTAATTGGCAATTGGCAATTGGCAATTTTGGGGGAGCAGGGGCGGGGCGTTTTTAATTGGCAATTAGCAATTAGCAATTTTGGGGGAGCAGGAGCAGGAGCGGGGATAATGAAAATTGCCTACTGCCTACTGCCTACTGCCTACCTGCCTATTGCTCACGACAAAGGAGTACCGCAATAAACCATGGCTGATAAAATCATTCGCGCGCTGGTGGAATACCTGGGAAATGCCCAACACATCCTGGTGTTTACCGGGGCGGGTATTTCTACCGCCAGCGGCATTCCCGATTACCGCGGGCCACAAGGGGTATGGACCCGCCGCCAGCCGGTGTATTACGACGATTTTATGAATTCCGAGGAAGCCCGCATCGAATACTGGGATTACAAACTGGAGGGTTGGGAGGCCTTTCGCAATGCCCAACCCAATTCCGTTCACCACGCCATGGTGGATTTGGAGCGTAGCGCAAAACTGCTCCTGGTGGTTACCCAGAACGTGGACGGGCTGCATTCCAAAGCCGGCGTCTCGGCGGAGCGTTTGGTGGAATTGCACGGCACCAATTCGGAGGTGGAATGCCAGCAGTGCGGCCGGCGCAGCGATCCCGCGCCCCATTACGAGTTCTTCCAAAAGCGCCGCAAACCCCCGCTTTGCAACTGTGGAGGTTTGTTGAAGCCCGCTACCATCAGTTTCGGGCAGCCGCTGCGCCAGGAAGATCTGGCGCGGGCATTTTCCGCCGCGACCAGAACCGACCTGGTGATCGCCCTTGGTTCCACCCTCTCGGTGTACCCCGCGGCGGATATTCCCCTTTTGGCGGCAAAGCGCGGCGCCCCTTACATCATCATTAATCGCGGGGAAACCGACCACGATGCGCTGCCGGTGGTAACCCTGCGAATGGAAGGAGACGTGGGAGAGATTTTTCCCCCGGCGGTGAAAAAAGCTCTCTGGGCATGAAAACGAATTATAATTGCCAATTAGCAATTGGCAATTGGCAATTGCCAATTAAGAAGGGATGATAGTAAAGGCCATGAAGGAAAACCATCTCACGGTTCAGCGAACCGCGCGGTATTTTACCCTGGGAACGCCCGGGGAACAGCTTCGCGAGGTCTGGTTCGTGTGCCACGGCTACGGGCAACTGGCGGAATATTTTTTACGCAATTTCAGGACCCTCGACGATGGCTCCCGGCTGATCGTAGCCCCGGAGGCGCTGTCGCGCTTCTACCTCACCGGCGCATTCGACCGCATCGGGGCTACCTGGATGACCCGGGAAGACCGCCTGAACGAGATCCACGATTACGTGAACTACCTCGATGCGCTTTATGAGCGTGTTTTTTCGGAGATTCGGCGCGAGAGCGTCAAGGTTATCGCATTAGGATTTTCCCAGGGAACCGCCACGGTTTGCCGCTGGATCAGCCGGGGAACCGTAAAAGTTGACCGGTTGATCCTGTGGGCCGGGCAGATTCCCCCGGAACTGGATTTGCAAGCCCAAAAGGATATTTTCAGCCGGGTAAACCCGACCGTGGTGTTAGGAACCGAAGACCAATACGCCAAACCGGAAGTGGTCGCGGAGCAAGAAGCCCGTTTGAAAGCCAGCGGCGTTCCTTTTCAATTCATCAGCTTCGCGGGCGGGCACGTGATCGACCGCGAAGTATTGAAAAAGATAGCGCAGGGAGAAGAGGTATAAATCTACTCGTTACACCGCTCTGCGGTGTAACGCCCCAGGGGAAGCTCGGCTTCCTGGCGAACGAGTTGTCAAAAACCGGGTGATAAGACAGGAAAGGGGCAGTAGCCAATGATTTCAGCCTTAGACGCGCTCGAACGTTTGCGAGATGGAAACCGCCGTTTCGTTTCCGGTGTTCGGAGCCTCGACACACTTACGAGCCAGACGCGGCGCAGCGAGTTTGTGGCCGGCCAGGAACCGTTTGCCGTTATCCTGGGTTGTTCCGACTCGCGCGTGCCGGTAGAGATTGTTTTTGACCAGGGCCTGGGCGACCTGTTTGTTATTCGCGTTGCCGGCAATATCGTCGCTCCTTCCCAAATAGGCAGCGTTGAATTCGCCGCGGAGCGATTCGGCACCCGGCTGGTCGTGATCCTCGGGCATACCCGCTGCGGCGCCGTTCAGGCAACCCTGGAAGAGCTTCAGCGGCCAGCTGAGAATCAATCCCGCAATCTGCGTTCAATTGTTGATCGCATCCGGCCATCCGTCGAACCGTTGCTCGCAACCGAACTCCGGCGCGACCCGGAGGTTCTGGCGCGGCACGCCGTCCGGGCGAATGTGCGCGTCTCTGCAAATTACCTGCGGCACGGATCGGAAGTTCTCGAGCGGCTGATTCAGAGCGATGGGCTAATGGTTGTGGGGGCCGAGTACTCGCTGGAAACCGGGGTGGTTGATTTCTTTGATGGTGTGCCGGCATCCGGCTAATTGTTCGATCTTCAGGCGGAAGGGTACCGCTGAGTCAAACCGGGATGATTAAGGTTGGCAACACTCATCCCCGATCTAATTCACGGGAGGATCGCTCCGGAATATCGAAAAACGGAGTCATCCCGGCGCAACTGCCCGCTCACCAGGCCAGCAGAAAAAAGTAATCAATGCCAATCCCCAGCGCCGCCCCGGCAATCACGTCCCGCACCCAGTGCTCCTTCGCCCAAACGCGGCTGTAGCCGGTCAGCGCGGCCAGCAGGTAGGGCGCAATCGCCCAGGGAAAACCGAACTGAAAATGCACGAACGCCGCGCCCATAAAGGCGCTGGAGGTGTGCCCGCTGGGAAAGCTGTAAGAACTGCCGTTCGGGCGTCTGCCCAGGGGGGTGAAGTTAAAAATAAGTTTCAGCAAATGGGTCAGAACCGTGGTGGACAGCCCCGCATAAGTCCAATTTTGCGCCGCCCGAACGTCTCCTTGCAGCGCCACTGCCAACAGCGCCGCCCAGGGGAGGGTGTATTGGAGAATATCGCCGATATCCTCGATATTCTCGATGGAAAAAGGGCGCAGCTTTTGCAATAATTCCGGGGAGTTGAGCATGGTCTTCTCCTGATGTTCAGTTGCCGGGTTGACTATTTATTTTCAGATTTTAAGGAGACGGCAAGGGGTTTTATACTGATTAAGGGTTAGAATTTTACTCTCGATGTCATTCCCGCGAAAGCGGGAATCCATTGTTTTTTAAAGCTATGGATGCCCGCCTTCGCGGGCATGACAGTGTAAAACCAACCCTTAACGAGTATATACCGGATTCCGGGGAAAATGAAGAAGGGGTTCGGCCATGCCAAACCCCTTCAAAATGAGTTAAAATTTTGGGTAGTGATTCAAAAAATTTTATCCCGCCGGAACGGGGTGGGCAATCTTTTTCCACTGTTCTTCAAAATTGAAGCCTTTGAAGGTGGGGCTTTCTTCGTTGTGGCAGGTGCGGCACTGCTTTTCCGCGCTGCCGTCTGCAACCAGCATCGCCGTCATGCCATTCTTGATCGACTCTTCCCGGCTCTCCATGATTTTTTTGGTTTTATAATCGCCGCCGGCGCCGTGGCAGGTCTCGCACTGAACCCCCTGTTCGACGGCAAATTTAGGCCCAACCAGGGTAGTGTCGCCTACCAGATTGTATGCGGAAGCATGGCATTTCAAACATTCCGGCGCTTCGTGAGGCGCTTTGGCAATGCCCTTTTCTTTCGCGATTTTGATCGCTTCTTCCGATTTCAGGGTGGCAAAGGCCTGGGCGTGCTTGCTGGCTTCCCAAATAGCTACTTGTTTTCCCTGTTTTTCGGTTTTGTGGCAGGTTTTACACTTGTCCACCCCGATGAATTGGTGCTTCTTGGCGCCCTCCTGGGCAATCAGGTAACTTGCAAAAATGACTGATAGAATACCGAGAACAATTTTCTTCATCAGAACCTCCTGAGTTAGTTAACCATACATTCCAGCTAAACGAATGCCGCAGAAATATATTCATTTGAAAGGGAATTGCAAAGCATTTTGATAATTCCCCGGTTACATGGAAATCGACCCCTTTCGGAAATCCGTTTTTCCCAAATGGACGTTGGCCAGCGCCGGAATTCCCTCCGCCGCAGCCTTCCGGGCAAGGTGCAAAGTTTCGGCAATTTTCCCCGGCTCTTTAAGCAAAAATCCTTTTCCCCCAAACCCTTCGGCAACGCGGTGGTAATCGGTACGGCGCAGCGCCGTTCCCACCTCATCCCCCAGCACTTCTGCCTGCTCCCGGGCGATCTGGGTCCAGCCGGCGTCGTTGCCCACCACCGCAATTACCGGGGTTTGATGGCGTACGAAGGTGTCGAATTCCGCCAGGCTGTATCCCGCCGAGCCGTCTCCGTACAATATCCATACCTCCGCTTCCGGATGGCAGAGTTTGGCGCCCAGCGCGAACCCCGCCCCCGCGCCCAGGGCGCCGAATACCCCGGGATCCAGCCAGGACAGCGGCCCGCGCGGGCTGATGATGTAAGAGGCCGTGGCCACAAAATCGCCCCCGTCGGCCACCAGCACGCTTTGATCGCTTACCCGGGATTCGATCTCCCGGCAAATCAGCAAGGGATTCAGGCCGGAATCGCCCGGTTCTTCGGACTTGCGCTGAATTTCCGCGTCCCGTTCCCCGTCGCGGCTGCGCAATTGCTCGATCCAGCCCGCCCAACGGTGATTTTCAGTTACCGGCTCCGAAAGTTGGCGCAAAAACAGCCCCGCGTCTCCCGGGACGCCTAAATCGGGGCGGCGATTCTTCCGCATCTCTTTGCGGCTGCGGTTGGCGGAAACCAGGTACGCGCCCCGGCGGATATGCCGCCCGTAATCTAAGCGGAAGTCGCAGGGAACCCCGGCAAGGATCACCAAATCGGCCTCCCGGAGAGCCTGGCGGCGCTGGTGGCGCATCTGCAAGGGATGATCCCTTCCCAACAATCCCCGGGCCATACCGGAAAGATACACCGGCGCGCCTAACCGTTCGACCGCCCTGGCAATCGCGGCAGCCTCCGGCGCTTCTAACACTGCCTGGCTGCCGAGGAGGAGCAGGGGGCGTTCAGCTTTACGCAGTTTTTCCGCAGTTCGGCGAATTTTTGCAGGGGAGGGCAGGGGAGGTGAAACAGGACGGAGAATGCCTGGTTTAACACCTTCTACGCCCTCAAAAAGGCTGTTAACGTGCCGTTGCAAGTACAGTTTGAGCAGGCGGTCGGCAAGGGAGCCGCGGGATTGCGATTTTCCCCCGTACCACTGGCGCACCAGGGATTCATCGTACAATAAATCCACCGGGCATTCTAAGAATACCGGCCCGGGAACCCCGCTGCGGCAAATCCGAAAGGCCTGTTCCAGCGCCGGCGCCAGCTCCTTCACCCGTTTAATTGCTCTTGCCCATTTCACCTGGGGTTCGAGCAGCGCCATCTGATCAATATCCTGCAAGGCCCCGCGGCCTTTCAGGGCCGTGGCGGTCGCTCCCCCCAGCAGCACCACGGGGGATTGCGCCAGTTGCGCATTTTTGACCGCGGTGATGGTGTTGGTAAGCCCCGGCCCGGCGGTCACCGCCGCCACCCCGGGAATGCCGGTGAGCCGGGCGACCGCGTCCGCTGCAAACACCGCGCTGGCCTCGTGCCGCACGTCGATCACCCGGATACCGCGCTGCTTGCAGCCCACCAGGATGGGAGAGATGTGCCCGCCGCAGAGGGTGAACAGAAACGGAACTCCCTGCGCTTTCAAAACTTCGGCAATGATGTCGCCGCCGTGCATGGAAGACTCCTGTAAATGGTTAAATGGCTGGATGGTTAAATGGTTGAATTATTAAATGGCTGTTCAACCATCCAACCATCCAACCATTTGACAATTTAGCCCTCCAACCCTCCACCGTCCCATTACTCCACCGGGAGATGCCCCACCGGCATGATGTACAAAGTTTCTTCTTCCGCCGGCAGCCCCATGGCGCGTTTGACGGCATCATCGCGGAAAGCGCCTACCACCACGGTTCCCAAATTCAGGGCGGTTGCCTGGAGGTAGATGTTTTGCGCCGCGTGGCCCGCCTCCATGTGTACGTAACGGCTGCCGCGATCGCCGTATTTCCGGGCGGTGCGTTCGTAAACCGCGCTAATGACGAGCACCGCCGCGCCTTCTTCCACACAATCCTGCCCCAGCGCAGCGCTGCTGAGCGCCTGCCGCACGTCCCCATCGGCAACTTTTTGCAGCTTATGCGCCCCGGGGCGATAGTGGTAAAGGCCCGGGGCGAGGTCTTGCACGTTTCCGGCCGCTACATAAACCTCCAGGGGGTAAAGCGCGCCGGCAGAGGGGGCGGTTCGTAAACCTTCGCCGGATTCAGTGATGCCCTGGGCGGCCCAGAGCAATTGCGATACCTCGGCCAGGGTCAGGGATTTAGCGGCGTAATTGCGGATGGATCGCCGCTGCAAGAGCGCTTGTTCGATGGAGGTTGCGCTGTCAAAGCGCGGTTCCGGCAGGCGCACGGGTTCCGCCGGCGCTTCTTTCTGAAACTGTCCCCGCCCCGGGGCAGAGAAGGTCATCATAAGAACCCCCGTTCCGATGCTTAAAATGACGGCGAGAAAAGGTAAATAACGCATGGTTCGATGCTCGATGTTTAGTTCGCCCCAAGGTACGAAAAATTTGGCATTCGGGGAATAGCGGAGTTCTTTTGTATCGAAAAAAATGCCTGAGAATGCCTGAGCATCCGTTTTAAAATTTGCCGAGAAGGCGCAAAGGTACGAAGAAACCACAAAACTGAAGGAGCAGCGGAGCTAAATATGCTTCCCTAACGCCGCTTCGACCACCTCGCGGAAGGTCTCGATGGTAAACGGTTTGGGCAGGAAGTGCACCCCGGGATCGCGGGCCAGGTCGGCCACCTCCCGGCGTTCCCCGTAGCCGGTGCAAAGGATGACCCGCAGGGCGGGATTGAACCGTTTTAAGGCCAGGTAGGTGTCTTTGCCGTTCAAATCCGGCATGGCATAATCTAAAATCACCAAATCGAATTTAGCGGGGTTATCTTTATAGACGATAATGGCCTCTTTGCCGGAGGCCGCCTCCACGCAGCGATGCCCCAGGTGCCTGGCCATACTGGCCAGTACTTCGCGCAGGTAAACTTCGTCATCCACCACCAGCAGGTTGAGGGATTTTACTTCTGCCCCGGGAGAGGGCTGGGGAGAAGCGGGGAGAGATTTTTTCCCGGCCGCCGGCAGCAATACTTTAAAAGTGCTCCCCTGGTTTTCCGCGCTTTGCAGGGTAATGTAGCCGTCGTGTTTCTTCAGAATGCCGTACACCACGCTCAATCCCAGCCCGGAGCTTCCCCCGGCGGATTTGGTGGTAAAGAAAGGTTTGAAAATTTTATTGCGAATCTCTTTGGGGATGCCGGGCCCGGTGTCGCGCACGTTCATTTCTACGTAAATTCCCGGTTTAACTGCCCGGTAGGGATCGGCTTTTTGCGGGATCACCCGCTGCCGGGTGGAAATGAAGATCTTTCCCCCCCGCGGCATCGCCTCCCCGGCGTTGAGGGCCAGGTTCACCAGCACTTGCAGTAATTGGTTGCGCTCCCCGGTTATGTTCGGCAAATCTTCCTCCAGCGCGTATTCGATGGCAATCAGCGGGCTTACCATCTTCTTCAGCAGGTCGCGGGATTCCTGAATCAGGGTGTTGAGGTCGATGGTTTCCTTCCGCTCTCCCGCCAGTTGGGTGTAGGAGAGGAGATAGCGGTTGAGCGCCGCCGCCCGCTGCGCCATGTGGAAGATCAACCGGGCGCGCTCCCGGGTTTCGGGGTGAGCGGGGTCTTCACCGATCAACTGCGCCGCGGGGATGATAGCGCCGAGGGTATTGTTGAAATCATGGGCGATGCCAGCGGCGAGGTTGCCGAGGGTTTCCATTTTCTGCGCCTGGAGAAGCTGCTGCTCCAGGGCGCGCGGGCGGGAAAGGTCTGCTATTTCCCATAACACCGCCCCTTCGCCCTCCTGCTGAATGCCGATCAACGTTACCGCGCAGTGGAGCGCTTCTCCTCTGCCGGTTTTCATCCGCAGATCTCCCTCCCATATTTCAGAGCTTCCGGATAGCTGCGCCAGGCGCTGCCGGATTTCAGGATGCTCCCCCGGATCCAGGTAATCCCAAATCGCGCCTTGTTCCGCCGCTTCCGCGGTAGCGCCCACCAGGGAGAGGAAGGCCCGGTTGAAGGATACCAGCCGTTCTTCCCGGGTGATGCAAATCGCCAGTGCAGAGCTCTCGAAGAGCGCCAGGTAATTTTTCTCCGCCTCTTGAAGCTGCCGCCAGCGCTGCGGATCGAGGGAGGAAGGAGATTCGGCAATCGTGTAAAGCACCTTTGCCGGTTCGGTGTTCAGCAGGTGCTGTTTATGATACACGCTGCTGGCTTCGAAGATGACTCCCGCAAAGGCAGCCGCGGTTCCATCGGCCTGGTAGGTGATGCGCCCCAATTCGACCACGTGAAGCCAGTGCTCGGAGTGGTGCTTCAGGCGGTAGGCCAGTTCGTAAAACGGAAACCCGTTTTCGACTAACTTTGCGATGGTGGCCTGCAAATTTCGGTAATCTTCCGGGTGAACCAGGCTTTCCCAACCCGCGCGGCTCCGCAAATGCTCCCAATTCACCCCGGTCCATTTTTGAAACGCCGGGTTGAGGTAGCCCTTTCCGAAGCGTTCGTTTTCCACGTAAAACGCCATAGTTTCCAGCCCCTCTAACTGGGGCGGGTGGGGAATTTTTTCTTCACCCATTTTCAGGGAAGCGGCGCCGGCGTATCTCTCCCGCACCAGCCGGAAGACGTTGTCGAACAGGGAGACCAGGCTGGCGATGGCCTGTTCTTTATGCTGCTGGGCCAGCCCGGGATTATTCACCAGGTGATAAAACACCAGGGAGCGGAATTCCGCCATTCCCTCCGCCGCCGCTTCAAAGGGCACTTCATGGCGAATCAGCGCCGGCAGATGCGAATTTAGCAGGCGCAGCACTTCCCCGGTGTGGGAAACCTGGAGCGATTTCAGCACCGCCTCCAGAAAGATGAACCACTCTTTTTGAGGAACATGGCGGCAGAGAAGCGGATGCTTGTGCAGCCATTCCTGCAAGGAGCGCGGCCTTCCCTGGCCATCGGCCATTTGCCGGGAATTCTCGATAGAGGCCATAGTGGGCATTCAAAGTCTGAATTTTTAGCAAAACTGCGATTGCAGATCGATTACGAACACATTTCCAAAATCGAATATATTGCAGGATTCCCCGCTTTGCCAGTGCTTTTTGTAACGATTTTGTGATATGAAGGAGGGAGGATTGTCGGCAGTGGCAGGGGCGGGAGCAGTGGCAGGGGCGGGAGCAGGAGCAGGAGCAGGGGCAGGGGCAGGGGCAGGTGGCAGGGGCAGTAGGCAAGTAGGCAACTTTGTTTTCGCCCCCTGCCCTGCAAAACTGAAGTTTTGCTCCAAAGGAGCCGCTTCGCGGCACTC
>CAZFVV010000025.1:43008-51958 GCA_964522165.1 uncultured Calditrichaceae bacterium | reverse complement strand
GCAATGCGCCCGTCTTTTTGCCACTGCCCGAGGGCGTTCTGGGAGGCGGAGTAGACGTTGCCGCGGTCCTCGTACACCAGGTAGGGTTTGCGGGTGGAGACGTCGGCCCAGTGATAGGTGATTTTGCGGCCGTTGTTGCCGGCGGTGGCTTCGGGGGTATCGGAGGTGCGCCGGCCTTTCAGGTTGGCGGTGAGGGTGGCGTTATTCTGGCGGAAGATGACCGGGGTGGGATTGGCGGTTGGATAGGTAATATCCGCCCCGGTTGCCGACCAGCTCTCCCCATCCCAGGTAATGTTCTTACCGTTGACGGTGACATCCTGGGTGGGGGCTTGAACAAAGTAGTAGGTTGGTGTTAATTGTGGATCTTGATTCAAAAACACGCCCAGGTAAACATCGCCGCTGTAGTTGGTGGAATAATCGGGATTAAAGGGCGCCAGGCGGGATTTGAATGGCGCGCTCATGCCCTGGTTGCGCTCATTATTTCCGTATAACGGATCGGGATAGTCGATCAACCAGGGGTCTTTGAAGGCGATATTGTCATTCGCAGGATTCAATCCTGGGGCATGGAGAAAGTTGTTCTGCAGGGTGATGCCGCTGTGGGTGGATTTGAAATGAGAAACCGCTTCGGTAAACCCTTCCTCAATTTCAAATATGTGATGATTGGTTACATCCGGATCGTCGTTCCAGCGGTTATATTTCTCCACCGGCGTAGCCACCGTATCCTGATGCCCTCTTAAGACCTCCTGAGTGCCTATTTGCACAGACAATGTGCCCGGAACGGCATATTCCGTAAAAGAACTGCCCTCCCATCTTCCAATGGTGGTTCCCGCCAGGCGCTGGCCACTCTCCCGCACCTGGTCGATAACCAATTGTCGCGCCAGAAGCATGGAAGGGCGATATATTGCCATTACCACATCCATTCGATCGGATTGTCCGCCGGTAAAATGGGTCATACAATCATCGTCACTATAATCCATAAAGTTGTGGATAGGGTCAACGCCAGGCTGGGGACAGGTATCCCTTCCCTGGGGACATCCGAGAGCAGGAGATTCTTCGAAAGGGGTATCATCCACCTGATCTCCCGGGGAAGTGCACCCGTTTTGAAAGGTATGATATAATCCTACAAAGTGCCCAACTTCGTGCGTGCCGGTATCTCCTTTATCGTAAGGATAAGCGCTTCCTCCTGGCAATGATGCATAGTTTACCACCACACCATGCATAAAACTATCTTCCGGATATTGCCAGGGAAACCTTGCATACCCTAACACCCCTGTGCCAAGGTCACAAGTATAAAAATTGAGCACATGGGCAGGATCGATCGCCAGGGCCTGCTTCATTTCCGTTTCCTGTTGAGAACCGAAGGTATGGGTACTCCATGATGTATTGTTCACCCGCTCTATGCTATCCAGGGAAAATTGAAAATTAGTGTTTGCATAACTGTTATTGAGTACATCCAACTGATTGTTGATCTGCTGGTTCGTCACATTAGCCGATCCATCATCATGCCGCACGATATGAAAAGCCACCGGTATGTGCTGATAACTCTATTACCGGCTTGCAACCATCGTTCCAACTGCTGTTGAATTCCCTGCACCTGTTCAAGGGATTGGGGGGAGGTGGCACAGCGAATCCCATTGACGACCTCTCCATGCGGTCCCATATACTGCACATCCGGTGGTGGAAGAGCAGGAGATATAACTTGACCATAGAGAATACCACCGCTCCAAAGAATCAACCACATGGCTAACATATACTGGATGGCCTTCAAAAAATTTCTGGATTTCATTTTTTTCTCCTTTTAATTGTTGAAGTTACACACTTGGCTATACTTATCGGTTAGAACACAAAACATTACTGCTGTTCAACAGGGTATTGGGGGACACTGCAAGCCCATTATGGAGAGGCAAGATGATGGCAGAAGGGATGGAATAAAAAAGTGTTTATAGGCAGCAACGTATGCTGCGCAAGCGATACACTACTTGGATTGGGGAATCCGGCAATTTATATTTAAATTGTTCCCGCCATCAATGGGATTTGCCCCTACATTTCGCGAACCCTGTTGACTGGTGGATATGGCCGCCGTTGTGCGCTACCACAATGGCGGCCTTATTTTTACCCACATAGGCATCACCTCCTTTATTAGCATAATAGGTTGTTGGGGCCGCTATCGCTCCATCCGCAGGATATAAGCCCGGCCATTGCGGTGACCGACTGCGACCATTAAATGTTCACTATAATCCAGCGATTCATATAAAGGTAAATTCACTTCCAGATATATTTTCCAGCTCAATCCATTATAATGAGCAACCATTCCAAAGTCCCCCGCCACAAAAATATCATTGCTATCCCTGCCGCGGATTCTATTCGTGAAAATTAATGGCAATACCGTAAATTCTTTCCAATTATTGTACCTGTTCACAAATACCCCCGCTCCGCAAATCCAAAAAGAAGAAAAGTTTTTGAACCAAACAGAATGTATCCTTCTATTGGGATAAGGCCAGTCAATTAGTGAGATTCGTTTTGTTTTGGAATCGATTTTCAGAAGTTTTTTCTCATTACTATAATACTTTTCTGAGGCGGGCGCTAAAATATCCATTTCTCCTGTTTTCGGATCAATTGCTCCCCATATATCCTGTACCGGCAAGTTAAGGCCGGTGTAAATCTGCTGCCAACCCTGGCCGGTGTAGTGAACGATTAATCCAACATTTCCAACTCCGTAAATATCATCAGGGGAATTTGCCCAGAGTTTTTCAACAGTCTCACTTGTACCAATATTTCTGGAATAAGACAATTCTGCAAGGTTACCAGTCCAGTGGAAAATACTTCCGGCTGCCAACCATATATCGCCAGGGGCAAATACCCAAATCCCGCGAACAGGAATTATTATTGATTGACCGCCTGAATTGTTCTGGTAGAAGAAATGTTTCAATTCCCACTCCTGGCCGTTCCAGTGAACGGCGCTATACGGCGGTACCCAGTTGCCCAGGCTGTCAAAGGTGTCAGTCTCGGCAGTGTGGATTTCTCCCACCGCCCAAATGTCGTTCTCGTTAACAATGGCCACATCGTAGAGCACGCTGCTGCCGCGCACGCCGCCAAATTCAAAGATTTCCCACTGGAAATCGTGGCTGGTGGTATCCATGGTGGTCAGGCTGGCAGAGGCTTGTTTTACAGTTTGCCCGTTTTGCCGTAACAGGGCTGTGTAGCTGTAGCCCCGGGCTGGCTGCAGGCCGGTATCTACTACTGTCGTTTCGGCCACGGCGCTAAAGCGCAGGCGTTCTGCGCCATCGCGGGTGAGCAGTAGCTCCATGCCTTCCGCTTCCCCGGTGGTTAGGGTCAGCCAGGCTTCAATTACTCCCGCCTCGGCAGCGAGGGTTAGTTGCGGATTGGACGGTTGCACCGGGGTGCTTTGTTTTTCGCAGCTCAGTCCCAGCAGAACTCCGCCAGTCCAGATTAAAATAATTCGCAGGAACCGGAAATAAGCGGGTTTTCTATTAAAAGGTGTCATTCGTTTCCTCATGGCGCTCTCCATTAAATGGTTGTTAATTTGATCTCCTGCCGGTGATGATTATACCTAAATCGGCAGCTACAATTATATCCTTTTTAACGTCCAGGCAAGCCATAGAAATCAAGGCATCAAACTCACTAAAATGGCGCCAGTTCACGCCATTGAAGTGCTTCAGCTTTACCCGGTCGCCGAACACAAAAATATTGTTGCCGGCGCTGCCGCGAATGCGGTAAATCCCGTTTTCATTATCGAGCATTAGCGAAACATCATACCGGCGGTCATTTAAAGCGGTAACTCTATAAACGTGTTTAAAGGCGGTAACATAAAAAACATTGGATTGATAAGTCCAGACTGAGGCAAAATTATTGTAATAAAGGCTGCTTAGCGGCCCGTCAACGCCATTGTCAAGCACCTCCCACTCACTGCCCAACTTTCTCAATATCACCCCATCCTGAAAATTACTGCTAAAACCACTGGCATAGATCTTTTCTTCGTCGGTTGCCGGGTTATAGAATCCGGAAATATCCCTCAACAAAATGTCTGTGCCGCTTTCTATTCGCTGCCAATTGTTACCGTCAAAATGGAATATATTACCCTTATCACCTGCACCCCACAGATCAGTATTGTTTGTTCCCCAAAACTTGTTTATCCCACCAAAAGTAGTATCATGCAGATCAGTCCACAAAAATATCCATTGCCCCCAGTTATTTCCGTCATACCTTATTACCTGTCCTCCTGTCGTTACAAAAATATCGTTCGTATCAAATACGATGATGGATTGCAGAGCCGCTATTATAGTAGAATTTGAGTTTGGAAAAGCCTTCACGGGTATCTGTTTTAACTCCCACTGCTGCCCATCCCAATGTACTGCGTTGTAAGAGATCAATTGGCCTGTGGAATCAAAATGTTGAATATCTCCTACCGCCCAAATATCGTTTTCATTAATAATTGCAACATCAAACAGCAACGAACCAAAAATGCCAACGGTATCAATTGTCCAGCTAAAGTTATGGCTGGTGGTGTCCATTGTGGTCAGGCTGGCAGAGGTTTGTTTTACGGTTTGCCCGGCTTGCTGTAGCAAGGCTGTGTAGCTGTAGCCCCGGGCTGGCTGCAGGCCGGTATCTACTACTGTCGTTTCGGCCACGGCGCTAAAGCGCAGGCGTTCTGCGCCATCGCGGGTGAGCAGCAGCTCCATGCCTTCCGCTTCCCCGGTGGTTACGGTGAGCCAGGCTTCGATTACTCCCGCCTCGACGGTGAGGGTTAGCTGCGGATTGAGCGGTTGCACCGGGGTGCTTTGTTTTTCGCAGCTCAATCCCAGCAAAATTCCGCCGGCACAGATTAAAATGATTCGCAGGAACCGGAAATAAGTGAACCTTCTATTAAAGGATGTCATTTGTTTCCTCTTTTCCGCTGAAGAAAGGCACATGGTTGTATTCCTCCACAGAGTTTGATTGCTCTTCTAAAGTACCCTAAAATCCTCTATTTGTCAAAACCAAATGAGCACTTTCCAGACCAAATGCGCACTCATTTTCGGGTAGATGAGGGGGTGGGGACATGGGTAACTGAGTATAGAAGATAGGGGGGGTAAGTTAATCGTGGAAAATTCAGAGGAGCAATTCTTCGGGGGAGCGGCGGGCCAGAAGTTGGCGGGCGGCGGAAGGGGTGTAACCTGACTCCTTGCGAAAATCTCTCGCCAGGCTGCTCTCTTCGCTGTAATTCAAATGCAGCGCGATTTCCGTGTTATCCAGGGCAGTGCGATTCATAAGGCGGAGCGCCTGGTGTACCCGGATGCGGCGAATCAGGCGAGTATAGGATTTGCTGAAAACTCTGCGACAGAGCTTCTGTAGCCAGCTTTGGCTGATGCCCAGCCGCCGCGCCATCTCGCTTTCATGCACCCGATGGGGAAAGGTATGAACGATTTCGTCTATTAGCCTGCGGATACGGGGAGAAAAATCCAGGCTCCCCGGGTAGCAGGACTCCAGCCACTCCCTTAAGCCCCCTTGCCGGATCGCCTCAAACAAAACATCCTGAATCTCTTCCCGCCTCATGGTGCACCGCAGAAAACGATTCACACCCCGCCGCGCGGCCATCTGAACGAAATCCGGGTTGAGGCTTCGGGAACAGACGAGCACCGGCAGCAGGCCGCTAAGGGCATGCAGCCGAACCAATACATCTACCCCCTCCTTATCAGCCGAACAAAGGCAAACTATCGCGGCATCCGCATTCTCCTGGCGAATGCTCGCCCAAAAAATCGGTCTCGGAAGCTACAGACGCTGTTTCGAAGTCGGAATTAAAAATGGTGTCATAACAAGGACAGTTGCGAAGCTCCCCGGAGAAGAGAACGATCCTGGGCTTTGGCATGAGGAATTATCCTGCTTGCATTTTGAGAAAGGATATTCCGGTGATGATTTGGTTTGAATGCTTTGAAAAAAAGTTTATTGCAACAAAGCGGAGGAGGAATAGAATATAATGAAGGAACATTCCTAACACTGCTGTCCCTGAACGCTGGAAAAGGAATGTCGAAGTATGCGACCACATCACGCCGCTCCCGGGCAAAAAACCTTTTTAAAAATGCTTCTATTATATATTACCCGAAAGGCGGCAAATATTGACAAATTTAAAAAAAATTTTCACCTGCCGAACTGGCAGTAAAATACCACCCCCAATGTAAAAAACCAGGGCTCTGGTCAGCTTAAAAAATGTTCTTCTTCAAGTTTTAACCCCGGATTGGCAAATCGGGTATGCAGGAAGGTTACTTTGCGTGGCAGGAATTTATCCCTCACCCCGCCCGGGCCAGCTCCTCGGCGCAGCGTTTCTGCAGCTCCAGGGCCTGCTTCAGCTTCGGTTTGGCGCGCTCGCGCACCTGGGGGTCCAAGGGCAGGCGGAGAATTTCCAGCGCCAGGTCGCGGGACTTCTCGAATTCGCCCTGCAAGCAGTAAATCTCCCCCAGGCGCAGCAGGCAGGTGATTTCATTATAATGGTTGTTCTCCGGCAGGGCGCGCACCATTTGGAGCAGCTCGCCATACGCCTGAAATGCTTCTTCCCAGTGCTCGCCGCGGTAGTAAATTTCCACCAGGGTCCAGCGGAAAAAACGGCTTTCCGGGTAGAGGCGGTGATTTTGCAGCGCCAGTTCCAGCGCTTCTTGCGTTCTCCCGGCGTCTAACAGCATCCAGGCCAACTGGTCGCGGCCTACCAACTTTACAAAATTGCCTTTTTCAAGGGCGATTTGCACCATCTCGATGCCGCGCCGGCGCTCGTCGGAGATGAAGGGCAGCCAGGTGAGCGCCTTCGCCTTGCTGCTCTTCCAGTATTTGAAGCTGCCCACCCCCAGGTAAGCGTCGTAAAACGCGGAATCCAGCGCGATCACTTTTTCCAGCCGGTGCACCCCCCGCACGGCGTTGCGATAGGCCCCCAACATCTTTTTCTGCTTGCTATCCATAAAACTGCGGTAGAGGTGGGCGCTGCCCTCGAAAAAATAGGGCCAGGGATCGCTCCCGTCGCGCTCCTGCAAGGCTTTGGCGACCTCGATGCAGCGCGCCATGGTTTGTTGGAACTCTTCCAGCCGGTCGTATTGCTCGGCGTCTAACATTTCCGCCTGGAAGGTCGCGCCTAAGTAAAAATAGCCCGCGGGTTGATCGGGGTAGGCCGCAATCAACTCCCGGAACAGCGCTTCAGCCCCGACAAAATCGTTTCGAATGGTCTTCTCGATGCCCAGTTCTACCTGCTGCTGCACTGCCGGGGCAAAGGGAGTGCGCGCCAAAATTATCAGCGGGAATAAAAAGAGCGAGAGATGTGAGATGAGGATATTCAAGTTTTTTGGTGTTTGGGTGTTTGGGTGTTTGGGTGTTTGGGTGTTTGGGCGCTCCGGTGTTCGAGTACGTAGTCACTATAACACTATAACACCTGAGCACCAAAACACTTTAGATCCTTTTTCCTTCCAGATCCAAGATTTCCACTTCCCGGAATGATTTGAGTTTCGGCGCGATCTGCCGGGCGTCGCCGACCAGCACGATGGCCAACTGCTCCCGGCGGAGGTAATTCCCCGCCAGGGTTTGAACATCTTCGGCGCTTACCGCATCGATCTTTACCAGGTATTGATCCCAGTAATCTTCCGGCAGCCCGTATAATTTCTGGCGCAAGGCCAGGGAGGCAATGGAGGCGGGAGTTTCGTTGCGCAGGGGAAACACACCGATCAGGTAGCGTTTGGCGTTCTGCAATTCTGTCTCCGGGGCCGGCTCGGAGGCGAGCTTCTCGAACTCCTCGAAAAAACCCTCCAGGGCTTTGTCGGTTACTTCCGGGCGCACTTCCGCGGAGGCAATCCAGCCGCCGGTTTCTTTGAATAGATCCAGCGAGCTTCCGGCCCCGTAAGTGTAACCTTTTTGCTCCCGCAGGGAGAGGAACAACCGCCCGCTGGCGCCCCCGCCGAGGATTTTATTGGCCACCACCGCCTTCTCGTAATCCGGGTGGGAAGTGGGAAACAGCCGGTTTCCCAGGGTGATGTTAACCTGCTCCGAGCCGGGGCGATCCACCAAGTAGATCACCCGGCTGGCCGGATTCGAGGGGGCGGAAAACTCTCCCGGGGAGGATTTCCGGCTCTGCCAGGCCGAAAAATATCGCTCCGCCTGCTCCGCCGCTTCGCTGAAGGAAATGTCCCCCGCCACGGCCAGGCAGGCGGCCGCGGGCGAGAAATAGCGCCGGTGTAAATCCGCCAGGGTCTCCCGGGTAATTTTTGAAATGCTTTCGGCAGTTTTATGCCCGGAATAGGGATGGGGACGGTAGAGCGCGACGTCCATTTGCCGCTGCGCCAGGAAGGCCGGGGAGCTTTTTTCGTTCTCCAGATCCGCCAGAATTTTGGCGCGCTCCTTTTCCAGCTCTTCCGGTGAGAAAGCGGGATGGATAACCATATCGCCGGCCAACTCCAGCCCCACTTGCAAATATTCTTTCAGAAAAGAGCCGTGCAGGTAGAAGAAATCCGCCGAGGCCGAGCACTCCAGGGAGCCGCCCACAAAATCGATCGCATCGGCGATTTCCCGGTAGGAACGGGCTCCGGCGCCTTTTTTCAGCAGTTGGGAGACCATCTCCACCGCGCCCTTCATTTCCGGGGGATCGTGCTTTTCCCCGACCCCGATCCCCAGCCGGAAATAGACGCCGGGAAGCTCCCGGCGCTCGATTACCAGCAGGGTTAAACCGTTGGAGAGCTTCTTCTCCTTGACGGGCGGAAATTTATAGCGCAACAAATGATTGTCTATGGGAGGTTTTTGTTTCATGATAAACCTTTGAGAATTGGAGATCAGGGTTGTTGCGGAGTGCAAAGCTTCAGCTTTGCACCGCATCGGCAAAACTGAAGCAAAACTGAAGTTTTGCACTCCGTTCAAACACTATTTTTGCTCGCCGGGTAAATTTCGATCACATTGCGCTTTTGCGTCGCTAAATAGTACTGCGCCG
>CAZFVV010000025.1:0-42908 GCA_964522165.1 uncultured Calditrichaceae bacterium | reverse complement strand
GCCGGGTAAATTTCGATCACATTGCGCTTTTGCGTCGCTAAATAGTACTGCGCCGCCTGCCGAACGTCTTCCGGGGTAACGCTGAGGTAAGCGTCTATTTCCCGGTACAACAATTCCGGGTCGTTGAAAAAGGTGGTGTAAAAACAGAGCAAATCCGCCTTGTGGAAGACCTGGGAGAGTTTGGCCACGGAATCCGCTTTCAGTTGATTTTTGACTTTCTGCAATTCCCGCTCGCTGATCAACTCGTTTTGCAGCTTCCCGATCTCCTCCCGGTAGGTTTCCTCGATCTGCGCCATCTCGTAGCCCGGTTTGATCTGCCCGAAGAAGGAAAACAGCCCCGGCCCCACCCGTGAATCCACCCCGCCGTGGAGGTGCAGCAGGCTCTGGTCCTGTTCCACAAAGCGGTGGTAGCAGCGGGAGCTTTCCCCGTCGAAGAGAATTTTTTCCGCAATCTCCAGGGCGTAGGTATCTTTGTGCCCGTGCGGGGGGATCAGGTAAGCGCAGGTATAAGCGGGCATGGGGGCGAATTTGTCTTCCCAGCGCATGCGTCTCTCCTGACCCTGTTCCGGTTCGTGCAAATCCACCGGCGGGGGCAATTCCCCGGCGGGGATGGCGTCGAAATACTCCCGCACCATTGCCAGGGCCTCGCCGGCCTGGAAATCGCCGACGATGGAGAGCACCGCGTTGTTGGGTTTATAGTAAGTTTCGTGGAATTTTTTCACGTCCTCGAAGCGGGCGTTATCCAAATCCTCCATAGAACCGATCACGGAGTGCTTGTAGGCCCAGTTCTGGTAAGCCTGCTCATCCATCAGCTCGTAAAAAACCGCCGCGTAAGGAGCGTTGTCCACCCGCATTCGCCGCTCCTCCTTTACAGTGTCGCGCTGGTTCTCGAAATTCTCTTCCGTCACCGCCAGGGAGCGCATCCGGTCCGCCTCCAGCCACAGCGCCAGGCGCAGTTGGTTGGCGGGAACCACTTCGAAGTAATTGGTGCGATCCTTCCCGGTGGAGCCGTTCATCCAGCCGCCCACGTCGCTCACCAGGGTCATGTGTTCGGTTTTTCCCACGTTCTCGGAGCCCTGGAACATCATGTGCTCGAACAAGTGCGCAAAGCCGCTCTTGCCCGGCGTTTCGTTCCGGGAGCCGACGTTGTACCACACGTCCACCGCGGCGATAGGAGAAGTTGCGGATTTCATCAGCACGACGGTTAATCCGTTTGGCAACCGGGTGCGGATAATTTCTCCCTCTTTCGGTTCCCGGGGGTGTTTGGGGGCAGAAGTTTTGCCCATGCGCGCCTCGCGTTTCGGGTTAGCCAATTATACCGCCTAAGGTCATAAATTGTGTTTTCAAATTTTTCGGGTATATGGGTATAAGGTATAGGGAAAACAATGCCTTATACCCTATACCTTAGATCCTCAAACATCACCGTTTATGCCCTTATACAGTATATTTCGAGCTAAAATTGAACGCATAGTGTACGATGAGGAGGCTGCAAATCAAAACGAAAAAAATAAGCTGAGCAATCGAAAGCATCTTTCATTCGAAGCATTGAATTACAAAAAAAGTATCGGCATCGCCTGACAAATCTATCTGAGTTTAGCGAAGAGGCTACCGAAAAAACCATTGAAGCTTAACCCCGCTCATTAAGCACGCCCATTCCGCATCAAATCGCACCTGTCTTTTGAATATCAAATGCGTGGCCATTTGCCGCCCAATTAACCTCACTACGGGTTTTAGATTCCCCCTCCCCAATTTGTGCACTCAATCAATCCCATCCCTTCCCCTCTCTTTAAATTTCTGTTTGATACAAACAAATTTCTGTTTGCTACATCTGTTTGCTACAAACGAGGGGAGTTTACCATGCGCAATGTTGTAAAAATTTTGGGAATCTGGGTTCTTTTCCTAGCTGTTTCCACGCCGGGATTCTCCCAGTCTAACTACACCTGGAACGGCGGGGTCGCCTCCTGGAGCGACCCGGCTGCCTGGACCCCCAACGGCGTCCCCGGGGCGGCGGATACCGCCATCGTGAACGCCGGGCAGGCGACCTTAGACAGCGACGTGCAGGTGGCGGGATTCAAGCTCACCGGCGGAACGGTGTACGGCGGGGGAAAACTGACCGTCACCGCCAGGATGGTCTGGAGCAACGGATATTTAACCGGCGACAGCCTCTCGCCCTCGGCCGGCAACCTCGTGGAGGTGGGGCCGGGAGCCAACCTGGAGCTTTCCGGCGACAATTCCAAAAACCTGGACCGCCGAACCCTGGTGAACAAGGGCGCGGCCACCTGGAGCGGCACGGGAATTTTCAAATTCCGCAACAACGCGGTTTTCGAGAACCAGACCGGGGCGAGCTTTGACATTCAAAACAACACCCTGGTGGATTTTATCACCCCCGGCGGCGTTTTCAACAATCACGGCGCCCTCACCAAAAGCGCCGGCAACAGCGCCTCCACTATCGACGTGCCCTTCCATAACAGCGGAACCGTTACCGTGGCCGCCGGCCGCTTGAAACTGACCCGCGGCGGCGGCGGCAGCAACGCGGTTTACAACCTGAACGCCGGGAAAATTCTGGATTTCGGCCGCGGCGCCCACCAGGTGGATAATGTTTCCTTCAACGGAACCGGCGTGGTGGAGATCAGCGACGATACCCTCGGCATCGGTGCGGGCGGGGCCACCTTTGGCGCTGCGGTAACGCTGAAGCTGAGCAAGGGACTGCTGGCGGTGGGCAGCCCGGTTTCCCTGGGCGGAATTCTTAGCTGGAGCCGCGGGACCATTACCGGGCCGGCCGCGATTTCCAGCAATTCCCTGGTGATCAACGGCAGCAATACCAAAACGCTGAGCGGCGCGGTTCTCTCCTGCTTAGGCAACGGAAGCTGGAGCGATACCGGAACCCTGAAGCTGACCGATAACGCAGTCTTAGAGATCGGCCCCGCTGCCACTTTTGACATTCAGAACGGGGCGCTGCTGGATTACCTGGCCCCCGGCGGCACTTTCAGCAACGCCGGCGCCCTGGTCAAAAGCGCCGGGCCGGATACCACCACCATCGACGTGTTTTTCAACAATACAGGTTCAGTCAACCTGAATATCGGGGCGCTGCGCTTTAAACGCGGCAGCAGTAGCAGCGGTTCGGTCTTCACCCTGGCGGCGGGAACCCGGCTGGAATTCAACGGCGGGGTGAACGACCTGGCCGCAAACGTAGTTCTGAACGGGGCCGGAAACCTCGCCATCAGCGGCGGCACGACCAACCTGCTCGGCGCTTACAACCTCAGCGGGACGCTGGAAATTAGCGGGGGAACGTTCCACGGCGTCGGCGACCTGAACCTGGCCGGCCCGCTGGCGTGGATCGGGGGGGACATCACCGGAACCGGAACCATCACGGCCAATAATTCCCTGGCCATCAGCAGCGAAAAACCCAAGAAATTAGATGAGCGCACCCTGGTGAATAAAGGCAGCGCTACCTGGAACGGCGCCGGGAGCCTGCGCCTGAAAGACCTGGCCACTTTCATCAACGGCGCCGGGGCGAGCTTCACCATCCAGGATAACGGCCTGATCGACGTGCCCACCCCCAACGAGGGGCTGTTCCGGAACGCCGGGACCATTCTCCGCAACGCCGGGGCCGATACCTTCACCTTCGCCCTGCCGGTGCAGAACAGCGGGACGCTGGATATTCGCAGCGGGGTGGCCAAATTCAGCAACACTCTTCTGAATGACGCCGCCGGAATCATCCGCGGCAGCAAAACCTTAGACGTACGCGCCGCCGCGTTCACCAATAACGGGACGGTCAACCCGGGAACCTCTCCCGGCCTGCTGATCGTGTTGGGAGATTACCCCCAATCCGCCGCCGCGGCGCTCAACATCGAGATCGGCGGCAGCGCCATGGGCAGCGAGTACGATCAATTGGCGGTTTCCGACACCGCAAAGTTAGGCGGAACCCTCAACGTCTCCCTGGTCAACAATTTTACCCCGGCGTTAACGGATTCATTTTCCATCCTCACCTACGCCGCCCGCACCGACTCGTTCGACGCTGTCAATATTCCCACCGCCAACGGCGACCCGGTGTTCGAGTATTTCTACCGCGGCGACCGCCTGATCCTGAAAACCGTTTTGCAGGATACCACCCCGCCGAACCCCGGCAGCGGGGCGGTGAACGATACCGTGCAAACCTACGAGGAAACCCCGGTCAACGTCAACGTGCTGGCCAATGACGGCGATCCTAACGGCCGGCCTATCGTGCTCATCAGTTTCTCAAATCCCCGCAAAGGCACCGCTACGCTGGTCAGCGACAGCACCATCAACTACGCTCCCTTTAGCAACTACTTCGGGCCGGACAGCTTCTTTTACGTGATTTCCAACGACGTGGGAATTCGCGACACCGCGCAGGTGCTCATCACTGTGCTGCCGGTGAACGATCCCCCGGCCATTACCCCGGCGCTTCCCCCGGTGAGCTTCCCGGAAGACGGCAGTTACTTTCTGAACCTCGACGCCTACGTGCAGGACGTGGACAATACCCCGGCAGAGATGAATTGGACGGCTACGGTTCTGAGCGCCCAGCCCTTCAGCGCTAAAACCCTCGACTCAACTCCCGGCGGCACCAAAACCCTTGCGAATCCCGCGCCAGTCGCGAATCGCCAATCATCGATCTTCAATCATCAATCTTCAATCGAGGTCGATCCTTCGGACCTGCAAATTGCCATCAACCCGGTTACTCACATTGCTGCGTTCAGCGCCAGCAGCGACAGCAGCGGTATTTTCACCGTAGCATTCACAGTCAGCGACCCGGAGGGCGCTGTCGATACCGACACCATTACCGTAACCGTCGCCCCGGTGAACGACGCCCCGCGCCTGGCCCTGCCGGATATCGCTTTCCCGGAAGACAGCAGCTTCACCCTGAATTTAGACGACTACGTGGCCGATCCGGAACACGGGGCGGAAGAGCTGAGCTGGTCGGCGGAAGTAATCGCCGCGCAGGGAACCGATTCCCCCGGCGCAAAAATCGCCAATCTTCAATCTTCAATCCTCAATCCTCAATCCGCCCCCGGCGGAATTGAGGTGGATCCGTCGGATTTGCAAGTGAGCATCGACCCGGCCACCCGGGTAGCCAACTTCAGCGTTAGCGGCGACAGCAGCGGCGTGTTCACGGTGGTGTTCAGCGCCGCGGACCCGGAAGGCGCCACCGGTACGGATACCATCACCGTGGCGGTCGCCGGCGTCAACGATCCCCCGTTCCTCAGCGCCCCCATCGGCGACGTGAGTTACCCGGAAGACAGCGGCCCCCACACCGTGGCGGCAAATTTGGAGAGCGTGTTCGGGGATCCCGATCCCGGCGCAACGCTGATTTTCAGCGCCGCGTCTGATAATCCGGATATTCAGGCCGGGGTGCAGGGCGCGGCGCTGATCGTAAACAGCTCTCCGGACTATTTCGGCGAGGGAACCGTGGTCGTCACCGCGCAGGACGATAGCGGGGCCACCGCCAGCGGCACCTTCGCCGTCGCCATTACCCCGGTAAACGATCCCCCGCTGGTAACCCTGCCCGATATTTCCTTCCCGGAAGACAGCAGCTACACCCTGAATTTAGACCTTTACGTGGCCGACGTGGATAACGATCCCGGCGAGATGGCCTGGTCGGCGCGGGTGATCGGCGCGCAGGGAACGAATTCCCCCGGCGCAAAAATCTTCAATCTTCAATCGTCAATCGCCAATCTTCCATCTTCCATCTTCAATCTTCAATCCGCCCCCGGCGGAATCGAGGTGGATACCAGCGACTTGCAGATTGTTATCGATCCGCTTACCCGCGCGGCGACCTTCAGCGTCAGCGGGGACAGCGCCGGGGTATTTACGGCGGCGTTTACGGCCAGCGATCCCGGCGGGTTATCGCATACCGATACCATGCTGGTAATCGTCGCCGCGGAGAACGATCTGCCGGTGGTCGCCAACCCCATTCCTGATGTAGCCTACCCGGAAGACGGCGGAACGCACACCGTGGTAGCCAACCTGAACGCGGTTTTCAGCGATCCCGATCCCGGAACGGTGTTGAGCTTCAGCGCGGCCAGCGATAATCCCGATATCCAGGTAACCGTGGCGGGCGACAGTTTGACCCTCGACGCCTCGCTCAACTATTTTGGCGGCGGGAGCGTGGCGGTATTTGCCGATGACGGCAGCGGCGGCCTGGCCGGCGATACTTTCCTGGTGAGCATTTTTCCGCTCAACGATCCCCCGGTGATTGCCGGCCTGCCGGATACGTTAGGATTCCGGGAAGATTCTTCCGCCAGCCTCAATCTCTGGCAGTACGTGGAGGACCTGGAAACCGCGGATTCCCTGCTGAGCTATACTTTCAGCGTCTCTAACGACTCTTTATTGTATGAATATGACCCCTCCACCGGCCTGCTCACCCTTTCATCCGCGAGCGGATTTAGCGGCGCGGCGCTGTTCGGCATCGAAGTGAGCGATGACAGCGGCGCGGTGGCTGCGGCGGCGATTATCGTGATCGTGGAACCCCTGGTAGGCCTCGGCGATCCGCTCAGCGGCCTGCTGCCGGGGGAATTCGCCCTGGAACAGAATTATCCCAACCCCTTCAATCCTACCACGAATTTCGGATTTCGGATTGCAGATTTCGGATTTGTGGAGTTGAAGATTTATGACCTGACGGGGCGGCTGGTGCGCAACCTGATCAACGAAAACAAGGCCCCGGGGCGCTACACCGTGCAGTGGGACGGGAAAGACGGCGGCGGCAGGCCGGTGGCCAGCGGGGTGTACCTGTATCGTTTGGAAGCGGGCAGCTTCCGGGCGGTGCGAAAGATGATTTTGCTGAAGTAGGACGCTTCCGGGTATCCTCCGGCATTCGCGGAGATGATCTTTGCACCCTTCGGCAGGCAAGCCCGGGGGTTTGCATCCCCGCATTCGCGGGGACAAGCTTTTCACCCTTCGGCCCTTCGACAGGCTCAGGGTAAACTATGCTCAGGGCAAGCTTTGGCATTTTGCATTTTTCACTTTGCACTTTGCATTTGCTCCCCTACCCCAAAAAGACCTTCCGGGCCATAACGGTTCGGGAGGTCTTTGTTTTTCCCGGTTCTTGAATGGCAAATCTGTGGAATGAATCATCCCCGGGCGCGCGGCGGTTTCTTATACTTTGAACGATTTTTCATAGGGATGTAGCCAATTTGAAAGGATTCAAATGATGCAGTATTTACAACGGAATAGTACCGCGATTTTTTTCACTCTATTTTTCATATTCGCTACCCTTAGCGGTTTTTCCCAAACTACCTATACCTGGTTCGGCGGCAGCGGCGAGTGGGGAAGCGCTTCCAACTGGTCGCCCAACGGGGTGCCGGGCGCGGCGGACACCGCGGTCATCAACCTGGGTACCGTCGCCTTGAACGGCAACGCCGTAGTGGGCGGGCTGAAGCTGAATAACGGCGTTTTCGGCGGCGGGGGAACCCTGGCCGCGGCCGGAAGGGTTTTCTGGAGCAACGGCCGGATGGAGGGCAGCGGAACCCTCCAGGTCTCCCCCGGCGCAATCATGGAAATTACCGGCAACGCCGCCAAAGACCTCAACCAATACGCCATTCTGAACGAAGGAACCCTGCGCTGCACCGGGACCGGGGCCTTGCGGCTGAGCAATGCGGCCCAAATTATTAACCAGGCCGGGGCCTCCTGCATCTTTCTTACCGATATGCAGGTCGATTCCCTCGCCGCCGGCGGCGGCCAATTCAGCAATGCCGGAACGCTGGCCAAAAACGGGGGCAGCGGCGCAGCGGCGCTCAATATCGCTTTTAACAATACCGGCAGCGTTTCCGTTTCCAGCGGAACCCTGCGCCTGAGGCGCAGCAGCGCCAGCATCAACGCAACTTATGCCGTAACCGCCGGGAACGTTCTGCAATTTTCCGAGGGCGTTCATACCCTGGAAAATGTGAGTTTCGGCGGCGGGGGAACCCTGGAAGTCACCGGCGCGACCCTGCTGCTCTCCGGGCCGGGGCTGTCCATAACTCCCGGGAACACCCTCGCTATTTCCGGCTCCGCCGCGGTGCTGGCCGGAAGCGGATCTCTCTCGGTGCTGGGAACCCTGAACTGGAGCCGGGGGCGCATCGCGGGGGACGGCGCATTCACCCTGGGGGGAGTGATGAACCTCTCCGGGAGCAGCGCCAAAACCCTGGAAACCCGGGTTTTGATCAACAGCGGAACGATCAACTGGAGCGATAGCGGGGAATTGCGCCTGCGCAGCAACGCCGAGATCCTCAACCAGGCCGGGGCAATCTTCGACATGCAGAGCAACGCGGAACTCGAATTTGCTGCCCCCGACGGCGGCGCCCTGACCAACTTAGGAAACCTGGTCAAAAGCGCGGGCGCGGGAATCTCCGTTATCGACGTAATCTTCAATAACAGCGGAAACGTTGCCCTCGATAGCGGAACCGTGGAATTGCGGAGAAACAGCAGCGATACCGGGGGGATGATCGCGATTGCCGCCGGCAGCACGCTGAGATTGGATGAGGGAACTCACGATTTCAACGCCGCCAGCTCCGTAAGCGGGCCGGGAGAGGTTAGCGTAAGCGACGGCACGACGAACTTCGGGGGGAGTTTCAATGCTACGGGGAGTCTCACGATTGTCGGGGGGAACATGAATTTCAGCGGAAATTATCTTAGCGGCTCGGCTATTACCCTCAACAGCGGCCGGCTGGCGGTGCTCAGCCCGGTCACGGCCAGCGGGCTTACCCAAACCGGGGGTACTTTAGAAATTGGAGCCAGCCTGGCGCTCAACGGGGATTTGAACTGGAGCGGCGGAACCCTTGCGGGAACGGCTGCGCCCAGCATCAGCGGCGCCATTCACATTCATGGAACGCTGAACAAACTTCTCGACGGCGTGGCGCTGACCAACCATTCTCTGGCGACCTGGAGCGACGCGGGAGAGCTGCGGCTTAAAAACGGCGCCCAGTTCATCAACGCCGCGGGAGCGACCTTTTCCATCCGCGGCAACGCCCTGCTGAATTACATTTCCCCCGGCGGCGGAACCCTGGTGAACCACGGCACGGTTGCCAAGACCGCGGGCAGCGGGGTGACCGTTATCGGGGTAGATTTTACCAACAACGCCGCGGTGACGGCGGACAGCGGCACGGTGCGCTTCACCCGCGCCAGCGCCAGCCAGAACGCGGTATTCGCCGCGCAACCGGGCAGTCTGCTGCAATTTTCCTCCGGAACCCATACCCTGAACGGGGTTAGCTTCAACGCCGGAACCGTGGAAGTGACCGCCGCGGCCTTGAACGCCGCCGGCGCGGGACTTACGGTTTCTTCTTCCGCAACCCTGCAAATGGCCGATTTGAACAGCACCCTGGCCGGCGACGGCGCCATTAACATCCAGGGAACCCTCAACTGGCGGCGGGGAACCATCAGCGGAAACGGCTCCCTGGCCATCAACGGCATTTTGAATATCTACAGCGAATACGCCAAGACCCTCGACGCCCGCCCCCTGGACAACTTCGGGAGCATCAATTGGGCGGATACCGGGGAATTCCGTTTGCTAAACCAGGCGGCGCTGAAAAACCAGGGGAGCGGGGTTTTCAATATTACCGGAAACGCCAAATTAGCCTTTGCCACTCCTGGCGGCGGCTCCCTGGTCAATTCGGGAACCATCCTGAAGAGCGGTTCTTCCGGCCAGAGCACCATCGACGTGGAAGTGCAGAACAGCGGAACCGTCAACCTCGCTTCCGGTACCCTGCAACTGGGCCGGGGCAGCCTTACCGAATCCGGCAGTTTTGCGATTGCCGCCGGCGCGAAACTGCGGTGTTCCGCGGGCAGCCACGTTTTCGGCCCCGGTGCGAGCGTCAGCGGGGCCGGGGGCCTCACCTTCAGCGGCGGAAACAGCGCTTTTTCCGGGGTATATTCCCTTACCGGGAGCCTGAAACTCTCCGGCGGCGCGCTGACCCTCAACAGCGATATTTCCCTCCCGCAACTGGAAGTCAGCGGCGGGGTTTTAGCAGGCAGCGGCGCCGTAACCGTCAACACCCTGTTCAATTGGAGCGGGGGAAAGATCTCCGGCGCCGGAAGCCTGCTGCTGAACGGTTCTACCCAGATCAGCGGGGGCGGCGCCAAAGAACTGGACGGGCGCGCCCTGGCCAACGCCGGCAGCGCGGCGTGGAGCGGAACCGGGAATATCCTGCTGCAAAACGGGGCTGCCCTGCTCAACCAGGCCGGCGCGGTTTTGGACATTCGCAACGACGCCTGGATCGACTCCACGGCCGGGGGCGGGGGCACTTTTAGCAACATGGGCAGCATTCTCAAAACCGCCGGAACCGGCGCAGCGGTGATCGACGTTCCCTTTACCCACCAGGGAACCCTGAACGTGAGCAGCGGAATTCTGCGAATTACCCGCAACAGCAGTTGCAGCGGCAACATCCAGACCGCGGCAAACAGCGAGGTGCAATTTTCCCTGGGCGCTCACGTCTTCGACGGGATATCCCTGGGCGGCGGCGGGACCGTGCGCTTCAGCAACGTGCCGGTGCTGGTAAACGGGGCGGGCCTGGTGGTGGATAGCGGGGTTTCCCTGGCCATGAGCGGCCTGGCCGGCGCCCTGGGCGGAAACGGCGATGTCACCGTCAACGGAAAGTTCAACTGGGACCGCGGAACCATCAGCGGCGGGGGGGATTTCCGGGTGAACGGCGCGTTGAACATTACCGGAAGCAGCGGCAGCGTGCTCGACGGAAGGACGATCGAGCTGTACGGAACCGCGGGGTGGAGCGGAACCGGGGACCTGCGCCTGCGCAACTTCGCCAACCTGCAAATCCAGCCGGGGGCGACCTTCACCATTCAAAATAACGCCCAGGTCGCGTATTTGACGCCCAACGGGGGCAGCATCAACAACGCCGGGGCGGTGAGAAAAGCGAGCGCCGGGCTGAGCAGCATCAACGTAAGCTTCCAGAACGAGGGGCTTTTGGAGGTACAGGCGGGAACGCTGAAATTCGGCCTGGGCCTTACCAACGCGCAGTCGGGAACGATCCGGGGCAACGGCGCGCTGGATGTCTCCTCCGCGGTTTCTTTTAATAACCATGGGATTTTTGCCCCGGGCGGGCCCGCTTCCCCGGGCACCTTCACCGTAACCGGAAACTATCCCCAATCTGCTTCCGGGCGGCTGAATATCAAGTTAGGCGGGCTGGCTCCCGGCAGCGGCTACGACCGCCTGGCGGTTTCCGGGGCGGCGCAGTTGGACGGCATCCTCAACCTCGCCCTCGCCAACAATTTCGCTCCTTCGCCGGGGGACCAGTTCCCGGTAGTGACCTACGCTTCCCGGAGCGGCCAGTTCAGCGCCATCAACAGCGCCGGCATTTCCAACCACGCTACTTTCGACCATGCTTACACGCCCAACGCCCTGGTGCTGACCGTGACCTCTTTTTCCAACCAGCCGCCGGTGGCCCTCGGTGAAAACGCCTTTACCGATGAAGACCTCCCGGTTTCCCTGAACCTGCTGCTGAACGACAGCGACCCCGATGGGGATACCCTAACCATCGGGGCTATTTTTCCGGCGGCCAACGGCGCGGCCGCGCGCGAGGGGGACAGCCTGGCGGTTTATACCCCGGCGGAAAACTTTTTCGGGCAGGATTCTTTCCGCTACGTGGTGATCGACGGCTTTGGGGGCAGCGATACCGCCACGGTGCTCATAACGGTTCTGCCGGTGAACGATCCCCCGGTGTTGAGCAATCTTCCCCCGGCGCTGATTTGCATCTCCGGCGACACCCTTTGGCTGGGTTTGGATACCCTGGCGACGGACGTGGACGATCCCATCGGCAGCCTGGCGTGGAGCGTAGAAATTCTGGCCGGGCCGGGGATATCCGACAGCATCCAGGTAATCCTGGATCCCCTTGCCAACCTTTTGCAGATCATTCCCCATCCACAGTTTACGGCGCAGGACCTGCCGGTTCTCTTCTCCGTTTGCGATACTTCCAACGCCTGCGACCAGGATACGGTACTGTTGTCGGTTCTGCCGGGAAACCAGCCCCCGCTCATCAGCGGGCTGCCGGCTACCCTGCGCTTCGCCGCGGATACGACCGCTTCGTTGGATCTGTGGGAGTATGTGTACGACCCGGAAACGCCGGATTCGCTGTTGAGCTTTGAATTCAGCGTATCCAACGATTCCCTGTTGTACGATTTCAACAGCGCAAGTGGGGTACTGACGCTTGCCGCAGCCCCGGGCTATTCCGGGCAGGCGCAGTTGCATATCCGGGTGATCGACGAGGGGAACGCCGCGGCGGCAGACAGCATTCTGGCCATCGTCGATCCGGTAGTGGGAATCGGCGATCCCGCCGCAGGGAATATTCCCAAAACCTTTGCGGTAGCGCAGAACTATCCCAATCCCTTCAACCCGGAGACAGCCATCAGCTATCAGCTTGCAGCGGCCAGCGAGGTGGAATTGGCGATTTACAACGTGCTGGGGCAAAAAGTGCGCACGCTGGTGCAGGCGCGGCAGCCCGCGGGGCGCTACGAGGTGAAGTGGGATGGCCGCAGCGACGCCGGGGTTTCCGTGGCCAGCGGGGTGTACATTTACCGCTTTACCGCCGGCCCCTACCAAAAAGTGATGAAGATGGTCCTGCTGCGATGAGGCTTTCTCACCCCCGGAGTGCAAAGCCTCAGCTTTGCACTGAAAACAATCCCGCTGCATCAACACTTTCTCACGCTAAAGCGTGGCAATCTGCTGAAATACGGATTGCCACGCTCAGCGTGCTTTAAAATTCCTGAAATTCGACTCCCTCCCCTTTCCCTCCCTACATTTGACAAAAATCATGTTATATACTGATTAAAGTCATTGTTTCAGAAACCGTTTGCCGGTAACTTTTCAGTAAATATTTTCCGGAGGGTTTTCCATGAAACGGTTTATTCTTTTGTTGCTGCTGGTGTTGCCGGTTTTGTTGCGTGCCCAGGGAGAAGCTACCATGCTGTTCCTGCTCATTCCCCCTTCCCCCTCGCTGAACGGCATGGGCGCGGTGGGCGCGGCGCTGCCCAACGACGATCCCTTCGCGTTTCATTTCAATCCCGCGCAGTTGGGGCAAACCGGAACGGGCACTTTTTTTTCAACCCACGTCTATCCCGGCAAAGTGCACTGGATTCCTCCTTTTGATGTGCTTACCTCCAATAATTTTGCCCTGAACCTGGGTTACGGAGTTAAAAATTCTGCCGGAAAGACCTGGCTAAAATACGGGGCGGGCTTTATGTCCGGGGAAATAGATTATGGCTCTGGGGTTTTTTCGGGCTACCGATACGAAGCGAAAGAATCGTACCAGGCGTTCGGCTTTGCGGTAGGGGTAATAAACCACAGGGTCGAGATCGACGCCGGGTTGACTTATAAGGACATCGAGTCCAAATTTGGCTTTACGCAAACCCCCTCTGATATTGAGGAAACCGACGCCTCGGCCATCGACCTGGGGTTATTGGTAAATATTCCCCTGGCAAAAGCGCCCCTAACCTCCGGCGAGGTTACGGCTGCCCCGCCGAAATATTATCCCGTTCTGGATCTCTCCCTGGGATATTCCATATTGAACATTGGTGATGAGGTCTCTTACATTGACGGCGGGCAGGCCGATCCGCTCCCGCGCACCGCCCGCTTCGGTTATGGAATAAGAACCGGGGTCAATATGGTCTTGAAGAACTCGGAAACCTTGCAGCTTCTCGGCGTCGAATGGGCGGTGGAGGCGGAGGATATCTTGATCGAGCCAAAGGAGCAGGGGTTTGAGTATCAACCCATCTGGGGTGACATCAACGTCTGGAAAAACATCCTGCTCCTCGAAGGCAGCGATAAAGTAATCACCCGGGTGGGAATGCGTTTCCGCCTGGCGGAGCTTTTTTCCGTCAGCTACGGGCAATTCGACGGCAGCGGGTACTACAACCAGGAAACCTTCGGAATCGGTTTCGGCGTGAAGGGGTTTTTGAAGCTCTGGAACGCCTCCAGCGGCGACGCAACATCGCGCTGGCTGGCAAAGCACTTCGATCTCCGCTATTACAACGCCAATTACTTTTCCGGCCACGATTTCGAGACCAATTTCCAGGGCATCATGGCCGCTTTTCACGGTTTTTGAGCGTTTTCCGTCATACTTCCACTCCCCTTTGGCAAGCTCAGGGCCGGCTAATCAGCATGACTAAAGCCCTTTGGCTAAGGGGCATTGACTCAAAACCCGGAACTCAAAACTCGAAACCCGAAGCTCCTAAAACTGCCTCAGCGCCGCGATGGCCAGCAGCGCCCAGCCGGCCAAAAAGCAGAGTCCCCCGATGGGGGTAATCGCCCCAAAGGCGCGAACGCCGGAAACGCTCAGCGCGTATAAACTGCCGGAGAAAATGATGATCCCGGCAAGCAGCAGCCAGCCGGCCCAGCTCACCAGCGCGGAATTGCCGGTTCGTTCGGCGAGGATGCCCACCAAGATCAATCCCAGCGCGTGAACGAGGTGGTAGTGCACCCCGGTCTGGTAAATCGCCAGCATCTCCGCGGCCAGCCTACTCTTCAACGCATGGGCGCCAAACGCTCCTAACGCCACCCCTAAAAACGCCGCCGCGCTTCCTAAGAAAATAAAAAGTTTCGCTGCCATGCTGCTATCCTGATAAAATTCAACTTAGCGGAATTAACCGCTCAGCCGGGTAAATGTCAATCTATTCCGTTGAAACGGGGAAAGGGTGAAACGGGGAATCGGAAAGCGACGTTTCAGCGGTTCTCCGCTTCTCCCCTCCCCGTCACTCCCCCTCTCCCCTTCTCCGGTTCATATTTTCCCTCCTCCGCCCGGGAGACCACCCGCCCTCTTCCCGCAGTGACGATTATCACAAAAAAATGTATTTTTTTTCTAATTGCCTCTTGCGCAATCCAAATATTTTTGGTAAACTCTTCAGCGCATTTTTGATCCTCACATCACTATTTGCCGGTTGCAATCGCCGCTGGCAAGCGCATCTTCAGGCAGTTTCCAATCTCTTTCAGGAGCAGGGAGCGAGAGCACGCAATTTTTGGGGCAATTCCTCGCCTCGTCAGCAACAGGCAGTTCAGTCGGTATCAGGGACGATATTTTTTCTTCCACCCCCAGCGCAGAACAGGAGATCGCTATGTCCCATAGTGATACCCGTAAATTCATTTCCATTTTATACGTGCTTACCCTGCTGTTCATTGGGGCGATTTACTTGCAAGGGGATATTGCCGGCGACCCTGAGGCGGTAACCACCCTGCAAAATATTGGCGCTCCCTCCGCCGGGCAGCATTCTGCCCAGCTCATTACCGGTTTTCAACTGAGCGGGGAAACCACCATCATCACGGTCCTCTCCCTGACCCTGTTCTTCGGGCTGGTCTGGTTGATCAACCAGTCGAAATCTTATTAAAAAACCGATCTGTCGCGAATGGCCGCCCCGGTTGCCGGTTTCATACAATCACCTGATCTTGCCTGAGCAGGTCTGCCGCGAGACAGGAATGTACCGGTACGACCATCAACAGGCTTCCGACCTCAATTTGAGATAAAAAATTCTGCCCCGTTTTAACAATCCCATGCTCCTGGGAGAGCGCCGACACAAAGGTATTTTCCAGGAATTTTCCCCATCCCTCCCGCCGGGGCAGCGCCGCCCGGCCAAACAGCTTCGTTCCTTCCTTGGTAAGAATGAAATCTTTCGATAAATGCACCGCCCCGCCGTAGAGTACGATTTCCCCGCGCCCCGGGTGTTTGGCCACTACCGGGCAGGCCACCGCCGCGGCAATCTCTTCTTCCCGGCAGGCGCCCAATTCCAATTGCATCACATCGTAATAAACAAAGTTGCCGGGGCGGATTTCATCCACCCTTTTGAAATCTTCCACCAGCGAGCAGGCCGGGGTATCCCCAACGGAAATTTCCAAATGCGGAAACCCTTGCAGCGCCAGATGTTCCCGCGCGGCCTGCATCCGCAGCGCGGTTTCCCGGTAAATTTCCCGGATTTCATCCGGAGAAGCCGCCCGGTAGGTGTGCCCGGCGTGGGTTAAAAGGCCCTGCACATTCAGGCGAGGGGATGTTTGAATTTCAGCTGCCACGGCGGCGATTTCTACGAAATGGTCCCAGGGAATGCCGCTGCGCCGGTTGCCCGCGTCGATTTTGATCCACAAGCTCAGTTCCGCGGCAGCGCGTTCTTTCAGAAAACGCGCCGTTTCCCGCGATTCAGCCAGCAGGTGGAGGCGCACTTCTTTTGCCAGCGCATTGATTTTTTCGATTTCGCGAATGTTCAGGGGAAAGGCAATGGTGATGTCGCGCCAGCCGTGCGAGGCAAAATAGCGCGCCATTTCCAGCGAAGAAACCGTGATCTGCTCCACCCCGAAATCGCGAAACCACTCCCCCACCGCCACGGATTGGTGGGTTTTGAAATGGGGACGGAAACGCACCCCGGAGGCCTGCGCTTTTTCGGCGATTTTGCGAATGTTGCGAATGGCGCGCTCGCGGTTGATGACCAGGGTGGGTTTGAGGATTTGCGAAAAACAATCTTTCTCCCGGTTCTTGCTGTTTGAATGGCCTTTTTCTCTATCCATGAATTGCTCCTCGAATCGGTTTGATTTTCTTGAGAGTAAGTTTGAAAATTCGTTTCATTATCCCTAAAAACGCTTAAATGGAACACCGATGACACTGATGAGACGGATTTTCACGGATAAAAAGTAAGCAACAAATTACTCGAAAAACCTCAGAAAACAACTTAAATTTCCGGCGCATATATCGGCAAGTATATCGCATGACAGGTACAGGACATGGCGCTCAGTATCTTCATCAAAGTTAAAGAATTCCTGATTCGGCGTAAAAAACCGCTCCTGATTGGCATGGGAATTTTGCTGCTCTTTTACCTCCTCATCCCCCTCCCCTCTCCCCTCTTCAAACCGGATTACAGCACCGTGATCCTGGACGAGCGCGGCCAAATCCTGCGGGTTTTTCTGAATAGCGCGGAGCAATGGTCCCTCCCCCCGCGAGAAGACCTGGAAATCCCCCGGAAATTGAAAACCGCGGTATTGGCCTACGAAGACCGTTACTTTTACTACCACCCCGGCATCAACCCGGCGGCGCTGGCACGGGCGCTGCGCCAGAATTTATCTTCCCGGCGCACCGTCAGCGGGGCCAGCACCCTCACCATGCAGGTGGCGCGGCTGATCGCCCCCAAACGGCGCACCTACCTGAACAAACTGCTGGAAATCCTCCAGGCGCTAAAAATTGAAACGCAATATTCTAAAAAAGAAATTCTACGATTGTACCTGGACCACGCCCCCTACGGGGGAAACATCGTGGGTTACCAGGCCGCCTCGCTGCGCTATTTCCGGAAACTGCCGGAGGCGCTCACCTGGGGCGAAGCCGCCACCCTGGCGGTGCTGCCCAACGCCCCGGGGCTGATCTCCCCGGACATCAATCGCGAAGCCCTGAAAAGCAAACGCGACCGCCTGCTGCAGCGCTTGCAGGCGCAGGGAAGCATCGATGCGGAAACCTGCCAGCTTGCCCTGTTAGAACCGCTGCCGGAAGGCTCGTTTCCCTTCGAGATGCTGGCGCCGCAGCTGGGGCAACATCTCAAAGATCAACTGGCCGCGCAACAGAGCGGCGGCAGCGGCGGGATTATCTTTACGACCATCAACGCGGATTACCAGCGCGCCATCGAAGAAATTGTGCGCCGCCAGGCCGGTTATTTACAAAAAGAAGGCATTATGAACGGGGCGGTATTGTTGGCAGAGACCGGCAGCGGCAAGGTGCGGGCTTACGTCGGCTCGCAGGATTTTTTCGACGCCGCGGCGGGCGGGCAGGTGGACGGCGTTCGCGCCCCGCGCTCTCCCGGTTCGCTGCTGAAACCCCTTCTCTACGCCCTGTGCATGGACGAAGGCATCCTGCTGCCCCAAACCCTGCTGAACGACGCGCCGACCTTCTACGGCTCCTTTTCCCCCAGTAACGCGGATGAAAAATACGACGGCATCGTTACGGCAAAAGACGCGCTGGTGCGCTCCCTGAACGTGCCCGCGGTGCGGCTGCTCTATACTTACGGCGTCTCTCCTTTCTACCTTTTTCTCAAATCCGCGGGGGTATCCACCCTCTTCCGCACCGCGGACGACTACGGCCTGCCCCTGATTTTAGGCGGGGCGGAAGTGACGGTGTGGGACATGGCGAGGCTGTTCCGGGGTCTGGCAAATGGGGGCAGGTTCGAGCCGCTGGCAGCGCTGGAAGGAAGCGGAGCGCAAAGTGCAGAGCGCCTGGAGCAAAGCGCAGAACGCAAAACGCCGCCCCCTATGCGCTATGCGCCACGCTCTATGCACCTTGCTCCACCCTCCACCCACCACGCGGCGCCCGTCGCTCCCCTGGCCAGCCCCATGGCCTGTTACCTTACCCTGAACATGCTGCGGGAGCTGAAGCGCCCCGGGGCGGAATATTACTGGGACCAGTACCAGAACCAATGGCCGCTGGCCTGGAAAACCGGCACCAGCTACGGCCAGCGCGACGCCTGGGCGGTGGGCGTCAATCCGCAGTGGACCATTGCGGTGTGGGTGGGGAATTTTAGCGGGGAAGGCAACGCCAGCCTGGGCGGGGCGCGCTGCGCCGGGCCGCTGCTGTTCGAGATTTTCAATTACCTGCCCAAAGACCCCAACCATTCCTGGTTTGCCAAACCGGAAGAAGATATTACGACGCTGGAAATTTGCCTGGAAACCGGCTTCCTGGCCGGCGGCGACTGCCCCAATCGCGTTTTTGTGGAAGCGCCCCGCTACATGAAACCGCTGCGCCTGTGCCCTTATCACCAGCGTATCTTCGTGTCGGAGGATGAAAAATACCAGGTCTGTTCCTTGTGCTGGGAGCCGGGGCATTATCACGACCGGGAACGATTGATCTATCCTCCGGAAGTGGCGCAATATCTCCGCGAGCGGGGACAGATCGTCGGCGACCTGCCGCCCCATAAACCGGATTGCCCGGGGCAAGTTTCGCAAGGGTTGGGGGGGCAGTTGGCGCTGCAAATTGTCTATCCCCAGGAAGACGCCCGGTTGTGGGTGCCGCGGGATTTCGGGGGGGAGTTGCAAAAGGTGATCCTGCGGGCGGCGCACCGGGAGAACCAGCGCATGATTTACTGGTACCTGGACGATCGCTACTTAGGCAGCACCGTCAACCGCCACGAGAAGGCGGTGGAGCTGGCGCGCGGCTGGCACGTGTTGGAAGTGGTGGATGAAACCGGCTTCCGCGACCGCAAGCGGTTTTATGCGGACATGCGCCGGTAAAACGCATGGAGCAGAGTGCAGAGAATATGGCCGAGAGACAAAATAAGTACTTTTCGCCGCTCGCTTTGCTTTTACTGCTTCAACTGGCACAAGTCTCTAAACAATCCGGTTAATCCGGTAAACGCAGCGAAGTTTTTGAGCGTCATGATGATAGTGAGTAACTGCATCTGCCCTAGCCGGGCGCATTAAGTTACGGTTACCGGCTGCTGAAGCGGGCGAAGCTTGCTCCCCACGAACGCCACCCAGAAAATGCTGATGAACCCGAACAGGAAAGTGGGATCATATTTCACCGCTTCAATGAAGGCGAATAAAACGATCTCCAGAACCAGCAAAATGATGGTCGCCCACCCCACCGCTTTGGCAAGGCTCTTTTTCGCGCCCTCCGCGGTTTTGGCGGCCCGGAACGCGAACACGGCTACCACAATCACCCCGATGATAAAGAACAAAATCAAGGTATTTACCAGGGTGTCATGCCTGCCGGGGTCCATCCCCTCTGGAAGATTGGGATATTCCAGAAAATTATTGGGGTAATCTTTTAACAGAACAATGGCGGCCACCCAGGGCACGCACAGCAGCCAGGAAAGCGTCTTCACCCACCCGGCTCTTTGCTCCGGCGAGAGCAGTTGGTATGCCAGGTAGAGCAGCGCCGGAATTTCCAGGTAGTAGCCCAGGCTGGCAATCCGGCGAGACAGTTCATAATTCCATCCCGCCCACATCCCCAGGTCGCCGAGGTGATAGATGAAGAAAGCCCCGGCAACCATCAGAAACCCGGTCAACTCTTTTGATCTGGTTTTCCGGGTGAAAAAGTAGCCCATGAAAATCGCCAAAACAATAAGCGCCAGTAAAGGTGGTATCCATTTCATAGGAATCTCCTTGCAGGTGATTTGAATAACTCGCTCGACTTGTGCCAGTTGAAGCGAAGATTATGTTGACGGCAAAGCGCAGAGCGCATGGCGCAAAGCGCATAGAATATGGTGGAGAAACAGAATAAGCGCTATGCTCTATGCGCTATGCGCCATGCGCCACGCGCTATGCTTCAAAACGCCGCCGGTTTGCGGGCTTCTTCCGAAGCCTGGAAGGGGGGAATATTGGCCGGAAAGCCCAGCAGCGGGCGCATAAAACCGATGAACATTCCCCGGGCGGCGCGGTTGTAATCCGCTACCGCCTCGTTGTAACGCTTCCGTTCCACGGAAATGCGGTTCTCCGCCCCGGCCATTTCATCGCTCAGGCGCATGAACGGGGCATCGGAAAAGGATCGCGGGTCTTCCCGCAGCGCTCCCATCAGTTTATCCACGGAGCTCTCCAGATTTCGTTCGAGGGCCTGGCGCTCGCTGAAATCGCCGCTTTGTTCCAATTGCTGGTACATCTCGCTGATGGAGGCGATCAATTCCTTCTCGTGCGCTGCGGAGGCTTTGGCCACGCTGATGAGGTTGGGAATCAAATCGTGGCGGCGCTGCAGCACATTTTCCAACTGCGCCTGTTTTTCTTCTACCAGGGAGAAGCGGCTGTTCAGGGTGAGATGGGCGGAAAATATCCAGATGGCGACGATGGCGGCCAATATGATCCCGCCGATCATCCTGGTGCGCTTGCGGGCGACCTGCTGCACTCGCTCCGCCTCTAATTCCTTGATCGCCCGGTCGATAAAGGCGCGGTCGATGCCGGCCGCCTCCGCCCCGGCTTCCAGATCCGCTTTGTTGAGCTGCACCCCGGCAATTTCCGAGCCGGTTTGCAGCTCCGCGGCGCGCTGCAGGATCGCGTCCACTTGCTCCGCGCTGAATCCCTGCTGATACAATCTTTCTTTAGAATCGCTCATCTTTTTATCTCAACTTTCGTACAAAACCGGCCTGGTCAAAATGATGATCGCTTGAAAATGCTTCAAAAATGCGACGGTGGTGCATTACTGTAAAACTGGCGCAATCCACCAGGCTCCAGGTTTTGTCTTTGCGCTCCTTCAGTAATTTCCATGCTTCTTCATGCAAAGTAGCGTCAATATGCACAATATCTACCCAAGAGGCAGTTTTGATGGTTTCGATGGCCTTGATTTGTTTTGCTCTCGGAATTTGAAGCGGGCTGGTAAACAGGGCAACAAGCTCGATTAAAACGTAGTTTGTTGTAATAATGAGAGTATTACCAGAGTGCCATTGCTGCATCAGGTTTTTGGCCTGGGCGTGAAAAGGTTCGGTCCGTACAAAGAAATTTGCCCAGCCGGAAGTATCGGCAAATACTTCACTCATGGTTATCGCTCAATACTTTGCCAATATATTCATCGTGGCGTTCGCTAATATCGGTTAAATCCGAATCGAAAATTCCTGCCAATTTTAACAGGGGATCATTCGTGGATTGTTTAACGCTGCTTTCCAGCCAGTTTAAAGCTACCTGTTCCGGGGTTTGCCCGACTTGTTTTGCGGTTTTAAGAAGCATTTGATAAATGGAATCGGATATTTCTAAAGTTAAGGTTTTTGCCATGGTCCTTTCTCCATAAAATTATCCGGTTCGGATTAAACCTGTGCTCAGACAAACGGATTATACAAAATTGAAAATTACCGGGCAATCTCCAGATGAATTATTCCCCTGCACCAGAATTTTCCAATGTCGCCGCCATGTAGCTTTTAATTGCCAATTGTCCATTGCCAATTGGCAATTGGCAATAAAATCCCCTCACCAGCTTCGCCCCGCCCCTCCCCCGCCGGAGCTTCCCCCGCCAAAACTGCCCCCTCCTCCGGACCATCCTCCACCGCCGCCGCCGCCCACGTACCATCCTCCCCCGCTGCGCGATTTCACTCGCCGGGGGATGGCCTTTTTTTTGGAGTAGTGGTATTTACAGCTCGGGAAACGGCAGGTTTGCACTACTTCCGCCACGCCTTCCCGGGTGTAGGTGGGTTCTAACAACTGAATGGTGCGGGAAGAAAGGGTGCGATGCTTGCACTGCGGGCATTCGCTGAAACCGCTCAGCCAGCGCACCTTTTTTTCGATCTTCATCTCCGCGCAGTCGTCGCAGCGCCAGGCGCGGTAGTCGATGCTGCCCAGGTCTTCCTCGAACTTCTGGTCGAAAGAGAGGTAAGCGTCGTCCTGTTCTTCGCTGAGGCGGCGCATGCGTTTGCCGCATTTGGGGCAGTTGCGGATGCCGGCGCGCCGGTTATAATAAAGGAGCAGCCCCCCGGCCAGGATCAGCAGAATGGGAATCACCGGGATATGAAAGGAGAAGGAAGTGCTTCCCGGCGCATCTTCCCCGGCTGCGCCCGGCTCCGCGGAAATAGCCTCCGCCATCGCCTGCACTCCCGCTAACAGCCCTCCGCCGATATCTCCGTTGCGAAACCGCGGGATCACCTGCGCGTCGAGAATCGCTCCCACTTTCCCGTCGCTCAACACCCCTTCGATGGCGTAGCCGGTTTCCACTTCGATCCGCCGGGATTCCGTAACCAGCAGCACCAGCGCGCCGTTATCCTTCCCTTTTTTGCCGATGCCCCAGCGGTTGAGCAGCTCCGTGGCGAATTCTTTGGGAGAGCGCCCGTCGCTCTGGCGAATGGTTACCACCGCGATTTCCGCCCCAGTTTGCTGCTCCAGGCGGCTGATGAGGGAATTGATCGCGGTTTCGCTGGCGGGGTCGATCACCCCGGCCATGTCGCTGACCCACTGGTTGGAAGCAGTTTTGGGATTAATCACCTGCCCGGGGGTTTCCGCCCCGCCCCAGCCGCTCAGCCCCGCCAGGAGAATCAAACCATAGAAAAATTTTCGATACCCGGATTTCCGCATACGTTTTTTCCACTCCTCCGCCGGAGAACGTGAGAAAAACATCGTTTTCCGTCGCACGCTCAAGTTTGCAGAAATTTTATGAAAAAAGCCAGAAATTTAGTTTACCAGCTTGCGCCGGCGCCGGTTTTCCGTTCCAATTCGGTGATGAGTGTGTTTAGCCGATTCTCGGCAGGCGGGTCGATCACCCCGGCCATATCGCTGGCCCAGGCGTTGGAGGCAGTTTTGGGATTGACGACCTCCTCAAGTTTCTCCGCCCGGCTCGCTCTCCCATGAACATCAAAACAAGAAAACAAAGTGCAAATTCAAGAAATTTCCTCTTCTTCATCTCGGTTCTTCTCCCCTGCCGCATCTTCCCCGCCTGGGGATATATCCCCGCCTGGGGATGTATCCCCGGCTGAGGAACGATCCGGCGGCTGCAATGCTCCTTCCAGGATAGCGATCAACCGCTCCGTTCCCCGGCGCAGCCCATCAAACGTTTTGCCTTCCCGGAGCAGCGGCGCTACGTGTTCATCCAGTATTTCCCATGATTCCAGGTCGGTAATGACCGGTTCCCAGGAGTACCCCACCTCGCTTTCGATGCGGCGCTCCTCTTGCGCTAACAACAGCATCACCCCGGCGTGCTCGCCTCCCCCCACCTGCCAGCGGTTGAATAACCAGAACACGTATTCCGAGGGTTTCACCGGTTGGGTGTCCGGGGCGGTCACCAGCACCAGCTCTCCGCGGTTTTTTTGCTGAAATTGGGAGAGCCGCTCTTCCAATTGCGCTTTTTCCTCGGGCAAAAGCAGGCTGGCAAAATCATTGACGAAACCGGCCCGCTCCGGCGGCCGGCCTAACTTACGGTCCAGGTCGAGGATGCTGAATCCGCAGCCCTGGCAAACCGGCGCCCGGTCGGTCACGATCAACCCGCAATGAGGGCATTTCATACCATTTCTCCTGCAAAATTCGGGTCTTGAAAAGAAGCTTCCATCCCACCAACTCCACAGCTCGAGTAAAGTTAACCTGCAAAAAAAAACCCTGCAATTATATTCTTTGCCGGTATCCATCTTTTCCGAACCTGTTTTCCAAAGCGAAAGTAATGCTTGAAAACCAAACTCATTATGATTATGTTAAAATTCGATTTCCGGATGCTTCGGAATCAATTTGCGATCACTGACAAAGAGAGTATTGCAGGGCGCAGGAACACCGGAATGCGTGTTTCCTGTATCGAAACCGGACTTTTATCTGAAAACTTGCAAAATATACGAGGGATGTCCTATGCTGCCGTCCGCTCCCCGTCCGAACCAGCGCAAAACGGGTTTCCATATATATAAAGATTTTCCCCGCTGCATTTTCCCGCCCGCTTTCCCGCTTATGCTCTTTCTTTTCCTGGGCCTGCCGGCGAAAGCGGATGGCGGGGGAGCGCTCCCCGCTATCGAGGCCGGGTTGAATTTAACCACCCTCAACGAGTTCCCTATCAGGAACTTTGCCAACCCCACCGGGGAAAAACCGCAATCCAAAGTCTGGTTCCACGATGATAAATGGTGGGCGGTGCTGCCCAATTCCTCCGGCACCCATGTCTGGCGGCTGGACGGAGCCACCTGGAGCAGCATTTTGCAAATTGCCGGCAGCAACAACTACCGGGCGGATTGCAAAGTGGCCGGAAACGTGGTGCATATCCTGCTGGTAAGAAGTGGAAACTCTACCGCTCATTTGGTTTCCGTGGAATATGTGCCTGCCAGCCAGACCTATCAGCTTTGGAGCCTTCGCCCTGCCACGGTCAATATCAGTGTGAGTTCCAGCATAGAAACCGCCACTATCGACATCGATTCCCAGGGGCGGATGTGGCTGGGTTCCGATGCGAGCACCACCATCGAGGTGCGCTATAGCGATTCACCCTATAGCGCCTGGTCCGGCCCGGTAACCCTGGCCACTAACCTGAGCAACCGGGTGGATCAGGATGATATTTGCGCGATCATCGCTTTCGATGATAAAATCGGCCTTTTATGGTCCGACCAGGACGCGGAAGAGTTCGGGTTCCGCTATCATGCGGATGGCACAGATCCCGCTACCTGGTCGGCGGAAGAAAATCCCCCCAATCCCTTCGGGAACGCCGGAAACGGCTTTGCCGACGACCACCTGAACCTGGCGGCAGCCTCCGACGGCACCATCTACGCCGCGGTGAAAACCAGTTTCAGCACCTCCGGCTTTCCGGTCATCGCCCTGCTGGTGCGCCAGCCTTCCGGGACCTGGAGTTCCCACGCGGTGGATTACGGCGACGCCACCCGGCCCATCGTAGTGTTGAACGAGGCCGAGGATATGATAACGGTGGCGTACAGCAAAGATATCGCTGGCGACCACTACCGGATTGTGTGTAAGCAATCCCCGGCCTCCGGCATCGCTTTCGGCTGCCAGATGGACTTGCTCAGCGGCGATTTCAATGATGTTACCAGCGCCAAACAGAATTTTACCGATCAGATCGTGTTCCTCGCTTCCGATGAAGACCGCGACGTCGCCGGGAGCGTGCTGGCAAGCACGCCGCCGCTGCCCTTCTTTGCCGATAATGGTTCCGGCCGGGCGCTGGACTTCGACGGAAGCGACGACCATATTTGCGGGAACAACCTCGCCTTGAACATAACCGGCCAGATTACCTTAGAAGCCTGGATCAGCCCTACGATCACTGGCAATAAATATATCATCCGAAAAGGGCGGCTCAATGTCAACGACGGCTATGAAATCGGCCTGAACAACGCCTCAAAAGTATATGCCCGGTTTAACCAGGAAACCTCCGGCAACGCCTTGCAGGTGGTCTCCTCCAGCAATTATCCCACCAACGGCAGCAGTTGGATGCACGTGGCGGCCACTTACGATGGTTCCACCATCCGGTTGTATATAAACGGAGTGCAGGAAGCGGCTTTGAACGCAGTCTTCACCATCGGATCGAACATCGACCCCCTGGCCATTGGCGCCCAGCCGGAAGTATCGGGAACCAACGGGGGGTTTTTCCGGGGCAGATTGGATGAAGTGCGAGTCTGGAGCACCGCCCGCAGTCAGCAGCAAATCCGGGAGGATATGTGCAGAAAACTCAGCGGCAGCGAGAGCGGGCTGGCGGGCTACTGGCCGCTGGATGAAGAATCCGGCATGGCGGCGTACGATCAAAGCGGCAACGATATCGACCTGGTGTTGATGAACATGGCGGAGAGCGACCACGTCTGGTCCGGCGCGCCGCTGGGCGATGAGAGCGCCTTCGATTACGACGCCGCGGGAGGCTACACCGCCAGTATTTCCCATCCGGACGGCGACAACATCTCCGCCACGACTACCTCCGGCGCCATCGACGGCATCCACGTCTATCGCGCCGACGCCGACGCCCTGCGCCCCGACGCCAGCATCCCTGCCAACTGGAGCATCGACCCCCTGCGCTTCTGGGGCGTGTTCGTGGCGGGAAGCAACACTCTCCAGTACACCGTGGTTTACGATTACGACGGCCATCCCGGTATTACCAACGAGACCGACTTACGCTTAGCTTTCCGCGACAACCACGCCGACAATAGCTGGGCAAATGCAGGGGTGCTCCCGAACACGGGCAACAACACCCTCACCGGAACCGCGCAGCCGAACCGGGAATACGCCCTGGCCTCCGCCAGCCCGGATAACTCCCTGCCGGTGGAGCTCTCTTCCTTCACCGCCGCTCCCGGGTTTGAGAAAATTACCCTCGAATGGGCCACCGAGTCGGAATTGAACAACTTAGGATTCATTTTGGAGCGGGCGCCGGCGCAAAGCGGGCCGTTCCAGGAGATCGCTTCCTACATTTACCACCCGGAACTGCGCGGGCAGGGCAACTCCAACCAGCGCGTGGAGTACGCCTACACGGATGAAAATTTGAGCAACGGGGAGGTATATTACTACCGCCTTTCGGACGTGGACATCGCCGGGGTGCGCAGTTACTACCGGGAAATCATCAGCGCTGCGCCGCGGGAGCTGATCAGCGCATTCCGCCTCCACGCCAACTATCCCAACCCCTTCAACCCCGGAACTACCATCAAATTCGAGATCCCGGAGAACGGTCCGGGTTCGCACAAAATCACTCTGGCGATTTACAACAGCTTGGGGCAGGAAGTGAAGAAACTGTATGACGGCGTCATTGAAGGCGGGGTGCATGAAATTTATTGGGACGCGCGGGACGGGCGGGGAAATCCGGCGGCTTCCGGGCAGTATTTTGTGCGCCTGCGGGGAAACGATTATGTAAAAACGATTGCGATGACCCTTATCCGTTAACCGGCGCTCCTCCGCGGATAGCCGGGTTATTTCTGATAAGAACTAATAAAGTATCCCCTTGAAAACCCTTTAAAACATTATTAATTTCCCTTCGCACCAGTACGAAGGGAATCGGAGACTTCCTCTTGATCTAATACATCGACAGCTTGATTCGCTATCTTCAGTGATGATGTTTTTTTGCAGGGTGCATGTAAACGCAGATTACGGCTTAACTCTAATATAGAGACCGGTTTTTTTACCGGGTAAGTTTCACCCAAGTAAGGGGATGCCGATGAATGCGAATACTGCAAAATTCTGCCGTTCCGGGAGATTTACCGATGCCTGCTTCCATTTTCAGCAACCTTTATTCTGTTTTGCCCTCCTGATATTTTTTAGTTCATTCTTCACCCTGCGCGCCCAACCGGGCGAAACGGTTCCGCCGGCGGAAAATCTGGCCGGTTTCAACCTCACCAACCTGAACAATATCACCCTCACCAGCGACATCACCGGGGAAAAACCGCAGTCGAAAGTCTGGTATCACGACGCCAAATGGTGGGCGGCGCTGCCCAACTCCTCCGGCACGCACATCTGGCGGCTGGACGGAACCACCTGGAGCAACGTGCTCTCCATCTCCAGCGCCGACAACAGCAAAGCGGATTGCAAAGCGGTAGGCAACGTCGTTCATATTCTGCTGGTAAAGGGCGCTTCAACACCGGTAGAGCTGGTCTCCCTGGAATACGTTCCCGCCACCCAGACGTACCAAACCTGGAGCGGCCGCCCCTCCGGCTCGGTTACCATCGTCTTAGATGACGATCTGGAAATCGCCACCATCGACATCGATTCCCGGGGCCGGATGTGGCTGGCCTCCGACGGCACCACCCAGATCAACGTTCGTTATAGCGATTCCCCCTACAGCGCCTGGAACGGCCCGGTAACCCTGGCGACCAGTGTGAGCGCCCGGGTAGGCGAAGATGATATCTGCGTGGTCAGCGCTTTTTCGGATAAGATCGGGGTGCTGTGGTCGGATCAGAATTTAAGGGAATTCGGCTTCAAATGGCATCTGGACGGGGCGGATCCGGCCACCTGGTCTTCCAAAGAGAATCCCCCTAATCCTTTCGGAACCACCGGAGCGGGATTTGGAGATGACCATTTGAACGTGGCGGTCGCCTCTGACGGGACCATCTACGCCGCGGTGAAAACCAGCTTCGACGCCTCCGGCTATCCCACCATTGTGCTCCTGCGGCGCCTGCCCGACGCTACCTGGAATTCTTACCCGGTAAGCGATCTGGGTACCCGGGGAATCGTGGTGTTGAATGAAGCGGAAGGCGTCGTTACCGTAGCGCATAGCCGGATTACCGGCGCGAGCGATATTATCTGCAAACAATCCGCGATTTCTTCGATCTCCTTTGGCTCCTCGATCACCCTGCTGAGCGGCAGCTACAATAACGTCACCAGCACCAAGCAGAATTTCAGCGACCAGATTGTCTTTTTTGCTTCTAACGGCACCACCGGCGCCAGCGTGCTGGCCAGGGCGCCCCTGCCCCCGGTGGATTTGCGCGGGCACTGGGCCATGGAAGAAGGCAGCGGAACCACCCTGGTGGATTCTTCCGCTTACGGGAATGATGCAGCGACAACCGGCAGCCCCACCTGGACCACCGGCGTCAGGGGTCTGGCGCTGAATTTGAACGGTACTTCCCAATACGCCACCGCCCCGGATGATCCCAGTCTCGATATTACCGACGCCATCACCTTAGCGGCGTGGATCAGGCCGGGCAAGGTGGGAACCCAGTACGTGATCAAAAAAGCGATCATGAACTCCACTAACGGATACGAGCTTTCCCTGTCCAGCGGTACGGCAACCCCCGCCCAGAAAGTATTTGTGCGTTTTAATCAGGCCATTTCCGGGAATACCTATCGACTAAATTCCATCACCTCTTATCCGGGCGATGGTACGACCTGGATGCACATTGCCGCGACTTACGACGGTGTTAAAATCCGCATCTACATCAACGGGGTGAAAGAAGATTCATTAACTGCTGCCTTCTCGATTGCAGTCAATAATTTTGACCTGAGCATCGGAGCCCAAAGCGATGGACTTAGTCCATTCCAGGGGCTTTTGGATGACGCCCGCGTTTACAGCCGCGCCCTCAGCGGTGCGGAGATTGCCGCCCTGGCAACCATTCCCCCGCCGCCCATGCCCACTTTTGCCACGGACGGGGCCGGCAGGGCGCTGGATTTCGACGGAAGCAATGACTACGTCAACTGCGGGAATTCTTCCGGCGTGAGTATTACCGGCGCGATTACCATGGAGGCCTGGATACGCCCGGATGTTCTGGCAACTCAATCCATTATCAAGAAAAATACGGCCACCAGTGGGTATGAATTAAGCCTGTCGCAACCCAATAACGGAAGAGTATTTGTAAGGCTGAACGGCAGCGCAACCTACCGGATCGATTCCAGCACTCTTTATCCCCGGGACGGGCAAACCTGGATGCACGTCGCTGCGACGTATGACGGCTCAACGATGAAGTTGTACGTTAATGGTGTGTTAGAGGGCAGCATCACCGGGCCGTCATCCATCGTTTCAAACGCCAACAACCTGCTGATCGGGGCAGATCCCAGCGATTTAATGGGAAAATTTTTCAACGGCTGTATCGACGAAGCCCGGCTATGGAACGTGGCCCGCACCCAACAGCAAATTCGGGAATTCATGTGCCGAAAACTCACCGGCAGCGAAAGCGGCCTGGTGGGCTACTGGCGCATGGATGAAAACTCCGGCCTGACTGCTTTTGACGAAACCGCTAACAACAACGACGGCTCCCTGACCAATATGGCGGAAAACGACCACGTCTGGTCCGGCGCGGCCCTGGGGGACGAGAGCGCCTTCGATTATGATTCTAACGGCGGTTATACGGCGGCCCTTTCCCATTCCCACGGCGACAACATCTCCGCCACTACCACCTCCGGAACCATCAGCGGCATCCACGTCTATCGCGCCGACGACACCGCCCTGCGCCCCGACGCCAGCATCCCCACCAACTGGACCATCGACCCCCTGCGCTTCTGGGGCGTGTTCGTGGCGGGAAGCAACACTCCCCAGTACACCGTGGTTTACGATTACGACGGCCACCCCGGCATCGTTAGCGAGAGCGGCCTGCGCCTGGCCGTGCGCGACAACCACTCCGACAATAGCTGGGCAGACCTGGCCGCCGCCCTCGATGAAGGGGCGAATACCCTTACCAAAACCGGGCAAAGCGGAACGGAATACGCCCTGGCCTCCGCCAGCCCGGATAACTCCCTTCCCGTGCAGCTCTCTTCCTTCACCGCCGCGCCCGGTTTCGAGAAAATTACCCTCAAGTGGGTCACCGAATCGGAATTAAACAATTTGGGATTCATTTTGGAGCGGGCGCCGGCGCAAAGCGGGCCGTTCCAGGAGATCGCTTCGTACATTTACCACCCGGAATTGCGCGGGCAGGGCAACTCCAACCAGCGGATGGAGTACGCCTACACGGATGAAGATTTGAGCAACGGGGAGGTGTATTACTACCGCCTCTCGGACGTGGACATCGCCGGGGTGCGCAGTTACTACCCGGAAATCATCAGCGCCGCGCCGCGGGAGCTGATTACCGAATTCCGCCTTCACGCCAACTATCCCAACCCCTTCAATCCCGGAACCACTGTCAAATTCGAGGCGCCGGAAACCGGTTCGGGCCGGCACAAAATCACCCTGGCGATTTACAACAGTTTAGGGCAGGAAGTGAAAAAACTGTATGACGGCGTCATTGAAGGCGGGGTGCACGAAATTTATTGGGACGCGCGGGATGAGCGGGGAAATCCGGCGGCTTCCGGGCAGTATTTTGTGCACCTGCGGGGAAACGATTATGTAAAAACGATTCGGATGATACTTGTTCGGTAGCCGGTTTGCTCTGCTCGAACATTCGAGACAGGTCTTTAAATGTATGGTTTAAACAAGAGGTTTTTTTTATTGGGAGGGAGGGTGCCATCCAACCCGAACCCAATTCTTGCGCGCTATGAGAATATATTCGTTGTTGAGTTGAAACGTGGCAACAGTTGCACGCCCGCATGGAGTTGTACCGATGATGGACAAACCATCAGCACTCCAGGTAAAATGGTCAAACCAATTTTGAACTCGGGGATTGTAAAGGGGGATACTCTGACTTGTGGTTGGGTCGATACCATGCGTTCGAGCACCCTTGTAACTATTGCATAGCGCACACGCCAGCCAAGGATTTGATTCAATGGTGCGTCCCCCCGCAGCCAGGGGAATAATGTGTTCGACATGCAATTGCACGCCGCTATATGCCTGCGCTGTCTGGCAATACCCACAACGATATTCTGCCTGTTCAGCAACTTTACGGCGCAAAAGATGCTGGTATATGTCGCTGGCTCATCTATCACGGTTGAGGAACGGGATACCCGCGTTGATGCAATAAAGCGTAAGCTTGCGATTTTAGCACCATAAGCCGCCCGGCCTGATGGCGTAATTTTTCAAGCTGGCGAACTTCTTCGGATGTCAGTGATCGCTCGGCCTGTGCATCCAGCAAATCGTACAATAAAGTTTCCCTTGCGACTTCCATCTGGCGGCGGGCCACCTGCCACAGTTGGCTATCCGACAATTCTGGTAATTTTGCCATTTCTGCCGCCAACTCTGCCGGCGCATCTTCTAACTCCGGTAGCGCCGTGTTGAGGGTAGATTCCAATACTTCTTCGATTGAACGGTTCAAAAGCGTTGCCGCGCGCCGCGCTCGTTTATATATGGTATCGGATAACTTGAGTGTAACAGACTTTACTGGCATTGGGAAACCTCAAGGCATTTTTGAGTCACGATAAAAATACAACTGCCTTTTCAAAAAATCAAGTTCCCTTTGGAGCAAAATTCCAATACCTCCTTTCCCGGCGCAGGGAATTTCTTTCCCCGGAAACCTCCCCTCCCGAAATCGCGTAGCAAACTCCGTTATGTTTTTATTGGAATTATGGTTCGGAAAAATTACATTTATCCCCTTTTCACCTAACCCGGAGGAATCATGCGTAACGCGAAATCATTCATTCTGGCCCTGATTTGTCTCGCCGGCCTGTCTGCACTGGCCTGGGCCGCTCCCGGCGGCGACGCCGAGATCGACATCCCTTACCAGAAATTCGTGCTCGATAACGGCCTCACCCTGATCGTGCACGAAGACCACAAAGCGCCCATCGTGGCGGTCAACGTCTGGTACCACGTGGGATCGAAAAACGAGAAACCCGGCAAGAGCGGGTTTGCCCACCTCTTCGAACACCTGATGTTCAACGGCAGCGAGAATTTCAACGAAGACTATTTCATGGTGATGGAGCGGATCGGGGCCACGGATCTGAACGGCACCACCAACGAGGATCGCACCAACTATTTCCAGAACGTGCCCACCAGCGCGCTGGACATCGCCCTGTGGATGGAATCCGACCGCATGGGGCACCTGTTGGGCGCCATCGACCAGGCGGTGCTGGATGAGCAGCGCGAGGTGGTGCAGAATGAAAAACGCCAGTATGAAAACGAACCCTACGGGGTTACTTATGAATTGATGACCTTCAGCACCTGGCCGAAAGGCCATCCCTATTCCTGGACCGTGATCGGTTCCATGGAGGATTTGAACGCCGCCAGCTTAGAAGACGTGCATGATTGGTTCAAAACTTACTATGGACCGGCAAACTCGGTGATCGTTCTGGCCGGGGACATCGATCCCCAAACCGCTTACGAAAAGGTGAAACACTACTTCGGCGACATCCCCTCCGGCCCCCCGGTGGCTCGCCACAACCAGTGGATCGCCAAACGCAGCGGGGTGCATCGCCAGAGCGTGCAAGACCGGGTTCCTGCTTCGCGCATTTATAAAATCTGGAACGTTCCCCAATGGGGCAGCCAGGAACTGGCCTACCTGGACCTGGCTTCCGATATCCTGGGTTTCGGTAAGACCTCCCGGCTCTACAAGCGGCTGGTGTATGACGACCAGACCGCTTCGACGGTGAGCGTGGGTCTGGACGACCGGGAAATCGCCAGCCAGTTCGTCATCGAAGTAACCGCTAAACCGGGCGAAGACCTGGCGAAAATCGACAAAGCGATTGATGAGGAATTTAACCGCTTCCTGGCCGAAGGACCGACTGAAAAGGAATTGCAGCGGGTAAAAACCCAGTTCCGGGCCGGTTTCGTTCGCGGGATTGAGCGCATCGGCGGGTTTGGCGGCAAGTCCGACATTCTGGCCATGAACCAGGTCTATGGCGGCAGCCCCGATTATTATAAAAAATACCACGCCTGGATCAACGCCGCCACGGTTCAAAATATTAAAGCCGCGGCCAATAAATGGCTCTCCGACGGGGTGTATATTTTAGAAGTGACCCCTTTCCCGGAATATTCCGCCAGCGAGACCGGCGCCGAGCGCGTAGCCGGGAAACTGCCGGAAGCGGGCGAACCCCCGGTAGCCAAATTCCCGGAATTGCAGCGCGCCACCCTCTCCAACGGCTTAAAAGTAGTGCTGGCGCAGCGGCGCAGCGTGCCGGTGGTCAATTTTAACCTGCTGCTCGACGCCGGTTACGCCGCCGACCAGTTCGCCATTTCCGGAACCGCCAGCATGGCCATGAATATGTTAGATGAAGGCACCGCTAAACGTTCCGCTCTGCAAATCAGCGAGGAGCTGGCGCAGTTGGGGGCCCAATTGAATACCGGCTCTAACCTGGATCTCTCCAACGTCTATCTCTCCTCCTTGAAAAGCAACCTGGACGCGGCGCTGGATATTTACAGCGACGTGATCCTCAATCCCGCTTTCCCGGAAGACGAATTCCAGCGCCAGCAAAAACAGCGCCTCTCGGCCATCAAGCAGGAGCAGGCCGCGCCGATTCAAATGGCCCTGCGGGTATTTCCTAAGTTCCTTTACGGCAGCGGCCACGCCTACGGCAATCCCCTTACCGGCTCCGGCACCGAAGAATCCGTCAAGAACATGAGCCGGGAAGATTTGCAGAAGTTCTACAACACCTGGTTCAAACCCAATAACGCCACTTTGGTGGTGGTGGGCGATATTACCCTCGCGGAAGTGCAGGATAAATTAGAAAAGCGGTTTAAAGAGTGGAAGAGCGGCGAGGTTCCCGTGAAAAATATCGGCGCCGTCAAGCTTCCCGCGGAAGCGGCCATTTACATCGTGGATCGCCCCGGTTCCCAGCAATCCCTGATCCTGGCCGGGCACGTGGCCCCGCCGCAGAACGATCCCGACGCAATTGCCATTGATTGTATGAACAATGTGTTGGGTGGGCAATTTACCGCCCGGGTGAACATGAACATCCGGGAAGACAAACACTGGGCTTACGGCGCTTATACCTTTTTGTGGGACGCCCGGGGACAGCGTCCCTTCCTGGTTTATGCCCCGGTGCAGGGCGATAAAACCAAAGAAGCGGTTGCGGAGTTGCGAAAAGAATTGCAAGACATTATCAGCGCCCGCCCGCCCGGCGCGGAAGAGCTTTCCCGGGTCACCGAGAATATGATTTTAGAACTGCCCGGCTCCTGGGAAACCAACAACGAAGTCGGCAACTCTATTAACGAGATCGTGCGCTTCGGCTACCCGGATGATTATTTCCGGACCTATGCTGAGAAAATCAAAGGGGTAACCGTGCAAACCGCGGCGAATGCAGCAAAGAAGGTGGTGCACCCGGACAAGTTAGCCTGGGTCGTCGTGGGCGACCGCTCCAAGATCGAAGCCGGTCTTGCGGAATTGGGCATCGGCAAAATCCAGATCATCGACGCCGACGGGAACCTGGTTTCCGATAAAGTGGAAGTGATGCAGTAGAATTCCGAAAACTAAGACCTCAAAGGTTTCAAAAACCTTTGAGGTCTTATGCTCTCCTACCTGATTTTCAACACCACAAACGTTTCATCATCATTGCGGGGCTGGCCGCCGGCCCAGGTTTCACCGGCCTGCGCCAGCCCGGCGATGATTTTTTCCGGCGGCAGGTGGGCAATCTTTTCAAATGCCGCCTGGGCGCGGTGATAATCGAATACCTCACCCTGTTCGTTGAACCGTTCCGGGAAGCCGTCGCTCATCATCAGAACCGTATCGCCCGGGGCTAACTTTGCTTTCCGCTTCTGGGCAGGCAATTCCGGAACGCAGCCTAACGGCAGGGCTTTCAGGGCAATTTCTTCCACGGATTTGGTTGCCGCGCGGTAAATGAGCAGGGGCGGCATTCCGGCGCTGCAGGCCTCCAATTGAGAATCTTTGATTCGCACCACCTGCAACGCCATATAAAGCCCCCGCAAATTCACCCGCTTAAAAGCACGGTTCATCTGTTGCAGCAGCTTGAGAATGTCCGGCTCATCCGCCAGGGTAGCGAAGAGGCTCTTGGTGGCGGCCACCATCATGCCGGCGTTCAGGCCGTGCCCGGTGGCGTCGCCGGTTACCACGGTCAGGGCGCCGTCTTCGCCGAGGTGAACGTCGTAGTAATCCCCCCCCACCTCCGCGGCGGTTTTCATGTACGCTTCTATCTGGATACCGGAAAGCCGGGGAATGATCCCGGGAAGCATGGAGAGCTGAAGTTGGCGGGCTTTTTCCAGCTCCCCGGATTTGCGCTGGTTTTCGGTTTCCAGCAGGGAATGCGCTTCTTTCAGCTCCCGCAGCGCCTGTTTACGGAGGGTAATATCCCGGGCAATCCCGGTCACAAACCGGCCTTCATCGGTTTCCCAGTAAGCAACTGTCAACTCGATGGGAAATTCCCTACCGTCTTTTCGCAGCGCTTCCCGTTCCATGATCTTTCCGGCCAGGCGGCTCTCCCCGGTTTTCAACAGGTGTTCCATCCCCCCGAGGTGCGCTTCTTTATAGCGTTCCGGCATCAGCAGGGTCAAGGGTTGTCCCAGCGCTTCGCTCTCGCTGTAACCGAATATTTTCTCCGCGCTCTTGTTCCAAAAAGTGATTTTCCCTTCCCCGTTTGCGGTAATGATGGCATCATTGGCAGTGCGGGCCACGGAACGGAAGCGCGATTCCGAGCGGCGCAGGCCCACCTGGGCTTCCTTCAATTCTTTCAGCAGCTTTTCCAACTGGCTATTCTTTCCCCGGAGCTCCTCATTCTTCTCGCGCACGATTTCCGCTTCTTTGAGCCGGGCTATCTCCTGCTCTCTTCTCCTCACCCGCCCGACTTGAAAATGAACGAATCCGTACGAAGCGGTTCCGAAAATGAGGAGATAAAGGCCATACGCCCACCAGCTTCGATACCAGGGCGGCAGAATAGTGAATTCAAAACGGGCTTCGCTGCCGGGGTGGCCGTAAATATTCTTTGCCTGCACTTTGAAAACATAATCTCCTTCGGGAAGGCCGGTGTAATCCTTCCTCGTTTCCGGGGTCCAGTTAGACCAATCCTCGTCAAATCCTTCTAACGTCAAGCGGTATTGATTGGCGGAGACATCGTCGTAGCTGGGTGCGGCGAACTCGAAGCGCAGGGAGTTGGCAGAGTAGGGCAACATCCCCCCCTGCCCCCCTTCAAAGGAGGGTGCAAATTCTCCTCCCGGTTGGGCGGGAGGGGTGAGGGGGGATGTCCCGCCGAAGATCACCGAATCGCCGCGCGCTCCCTGGCGGTTGACCAGCACCCGCCGAAGCAGGGTTTCAAAATCGAGCGCGTAATCCTTCGGAATTTCCGGGGTGTAGCGGGCGATTCCTTCCGATCCGCCAAACCAGACCGCGCCGCCCCCGCCGGGACGGTATTCGGGATAGATAATGAACATATCGCCTAAGTCATTCAATCGCAAGAACGGCGCGCCCTGCCAGGCATAAGAGCCGTCCGTCTGCGGCTCCGCCCGGCCGTTGATGGGTTCCTTCCCGACGCCGGCAATCACCCAGGCGTTCCCGCGTTCATCTTCCCGGATGCGAAAAATCCAGCAGGCGGTATCCGCGAACGCCGGCCCTAAGGTGGAATCCGGCGCGAACCGTTCCCGGGCGGCATCGAAACGGCGTAATCCCTTTTGGGTGGCGAAAACGATCCTCTCTCCTAACCGCGCGACGCTGGCGCGCGTCTCCGGCAGGCCGTGTTGTTTGCCGTAACGGGTAATTTGCGCCGTTAACGGCGCCGGATCGAGCGCAGCGGGCGTTAACCCCGCCTTCCGGAAAGCGAGGGATACCCGCAGCGCTCCCTCGAACTGGGTTCCTAACCACAACGCCCCGCTCTCATCCTCGGCAATGCTGACCACCTGCTCGGTGACGTCATTGAAACGCCCCAGGTCGGTCCAGCGGCCATCCTTGAGTTGTAGGGCGGCCAGACCGTCGAATAAACCGACGTAAACCCGGTTGCTGTCCTGCCGCGAGCGGTAGAAACAGGTAGCGCCGGCCCAGCCGGTTTTTAGCAAGGTGGCGCGGTCGCCGCTGATTTGATATACCCCCTGGTCGGTGGCGGCCAGGAGATGTGGCCCGGCAGCCAATAAATCCCATCCGTGCGAGGATATGCCGGCAACCGCTTTGAATTGTGGAAAGATCGCGCCGCCGGAAGAGGCAGATTTTTGTTGAGGGGACTTTCCGGCGGCGGTTTTCTCATCCAGGTAGTACACCCCCAGGTGGGTGGCGGCGTAGAGCCTCCCGCCCTGCCGGGCCAGGGATTCCACGGTGCCGTCGATCCCCAGGGCGGCGGTAAAGCGGCTGAACGGAGAAGGCGTCTCCACCCGCGCCAGCCCGTTATCCAGGGCCAGCCAGAGCGCCCCCGCGCGGTCGGCGAAGGTATAATGGATCCGCTCATCCCGCAAGCCGGTGGATTTGTTGAGAACCTGGCAGAGGTTGCCGTCCCGGTCGATGATGATCACCCCGCCGCGCAGGGTGCCCAATGCAAACAGGCCCCCGGGCAAAACCGCGCCATGGTAGAGAAAATTCTCCCGCAGCAGCGCGTCAGCCGCCGATGGGAACGGTTTGAACCGGGAACCATCGTACAAAAAGAGGCCGTTCGTGGGTGTGCCGATCAACAACGTATCCCCCAGATGGCCGGCGCCATCCCTGTCAGAAAAGGGAAGCATCACCATGATCCGTTCCGCGGCGAACATTTCTCCCCCGGGAACCGGTTGCAGGGAATCTCCGGCGCTCAGGCGCAATAAGCCGGCGTCCCATTTGCGCACAAAAAAGGTTCCGTTGGCGACAAAGGAGAGGTGAAATTCATCCTCCGACGGCCAGATGCTGAAACGCTCGTTTTTCCAGCGAAAGATATATTTGAAACTCTGGAAATAAACCGCGCCGTCGAGGGCAAAGGTGCGCCAGACGTCTTTGAAATCGCGGTGTTCCGCGGGAATGCTGTCCAACAGGGAGACAAAACGCAATTCGCCGGCGGGGCCGGGGGCCAGAAAACCCAGGTTGCCCTGGGCGCCTAAATAAATTCGCTCGCCGGAAACGCACAGCGAGCGCACCACGGTATCCGCGGTTCTGACGTGTTTCCAGGCTACCCCGTCATACACCAGCACCCCGTAATTTCCGAAATACATGATTCCCCGCGCATCCCGGGCAATGCACCAGTTCTGGGGATTTTCCTTATATTCCGCGGGGCTGAAGTTGCGGAGGTAGGGGAAGCCCGCTTCTTGCCACACCGACGAGGGGATGGAATGACCGGGCGTCTCCTGCGAGAAAACCGGCGCGACGCCGCAAATGATGGCAAAAATGCTGAAGAAGAGCTTTTTCATACCTCGAAATCCTGCGAGCTAATATTTGCGCCTGATTTTTGCGGGAATTCCCGCAGCGCCTCCGGCCGCTCCCGCCGGTGCAGCGCTTCCCCGATCTCCCGCAGCTTCTCGAATACGATTTCGATATCCTGCAAAGTGGTGCGGTGAGAGCAGATCGACATGCGCAGCACCGTGCGCCCGTGGATTTTGGAGGTCATAATGAACGCGGTTCCGCTCAGTTGCATTTCATCGGCGATGCGCTGGTTGAGATGGTCGAGATAGCCGTTCAGGCCATTCTCCTCATCGCCGTTTTGCTGCTCCGGAAGGCGCACATCCCCCGGGAAGTAGCGGAAGGAGTAGATGAACAGGTTGGGCCGGTGCAGCGGTTCGAAATCCGGGGATTCCCGCACCAGGCGGTCGAGATGCTCCGCGCAGCGCACGTTTTGGGAGAGCAGCTTGCGGTATCCCTCCGCGCCGTAATGTTTCAGGCTCATCCACAACTTTAAGGCATTGAACCCGCGGGACATTTGCGGCCCGTATTCTAAGTAATCGATGCCGGTGTACTCCGTGGGCAGGGTTCCGCGCAGGTACGGGGCGCTCATGGAAAACGCCCGGCGCAGCTTCTCCGGGTCGCGCACCAGCAGGCATCCGCACTCGTAAGGGATATAGAGCCATTTGTGGGGATCCAGGGTCACGGAATCCGCTTTTTCCAATCCCCGGTAGAGATGGCGTTTTTCCGGCAGCATCGCCCCCACCGCCCCGCAGGCGCCGTCGGCGTGGAACCACAGGCCGCGTTCCCGGCAAATCCGGGCAATCTCCTCCAGGGGATCGATAGCGCCCACGTTGATGGAACCCACCTGGGCGACCACGCAGACGGGAATGTCGCCCCGGGCGGCGTCTTCATTGAGCATCTTTTCCAGGGCGGCGATATTCATGGTGAAATCCTCGTTGCTGGGAACCCGCCGCACCGCGCTGCGCCCTAAGTTCAGCAAATCCGCCACCCGGCTGATGGAGACGTGGCCTTCATGGTCGGACATGTAAATAAGAAAGCGCCCCCGCCGCGTCTCCGATTGCAACCCCTCTTCCGTGGTATTGTAGGGAGCGGTGTTGCGCAGGGCGGCTAAAATTCCGGTGAAATTGGCCATGGTGCCGCCGCTGGTGAGCAACCCCCCGCAGGTTACCGGGTAACCGATGAGTTCCGCGATCCAGGCAAGGGTGCGGCGCTCGATCTCCGTCGCCGCCGGTGAGGGTTTCCAGGCCCCGGCGTTCATATTAACGGAAGCGGCCAGCGCCTCCGCCAGCGCACCGATCATGGTTCCGGAACCGTTGACGAATCCAAAGTAGCGCGGGGAGCCGAGATGAGTAGCGTTAGGGAGGATTTTCTCGCTCCATTCGGAGAGGATCGCGCCCGGCTCCTGGCCTTGCTCCGGCAGGTTTTCTTGAAATACCTGCGCGACCTCTGCCGAAGTTCGCGGCGGAAAAACCGGAACTTCGCGAATTCCCCGGTAATATTCCGCCATCATATCCACCGCCCGGTAGCCCAACTGCCGGAATTCATCCGGGGATAGATCCAGGTTTACGAATTCTTCTACTGTGTGACGATTATTCTCGTTGCTCATGGTTATCCTTTCTAATCTGCGGAGGGTATTATGGTGTTCGGGTGTTATAATGCTTTGCCTGCCTGACTGCCGTATTCCAGGCAGGCAGGGTGTTTTAGCCTGCGAATGCGCTTTTCCGAAAACACTAAAACACCAGAACACTTGAACACTATAGCACTATGCTTACGATGCCGAATTGCTCATCAAGACCTCTTTATATCCTAAGTTGACGAACTTCAGCACTTCGGCAACGACCTGGCGGTCTTTTAGAATCCGGCGATGCCCCAGGCCCTCGGTAAGCAGCAGTTCGCTGCCCGGCCACTCCCGGAACAGCTCCAGCGCCTGGGTATAATGGATTTCCCGGTCGTCTTTGTCGTGAATGATGAGTCCCTGGGAGCGCAGCCGGGGAGCGAGGTGCAGCAGGGAGAGATCTTCGCTCTTTTTCTCCCCGAAGCTCTCCACAAAGCGGCTCAGGCGGGAGACCGTTTCCGGCGCGGCGTTGATCTGGCGGGCAAATTCGGCGAAGATCAAGCCCACGGAGATGGGCGAGCCGATGGTGACCAGTTTCTGCGCCCGCACCCCCTGGCTGATCGCGTAACCGGCCACCGCCCCGCCCAGGGAGTGGCCGATGATGGCGTAAAAATCGCCCACGTGCAGGGCGATATCCTCCACCACCTGGGCGATCTCCAGCATGTTGGTGCGCTTTCCGGGAGAATCCCCGTGCGCCGGGGCATCGAATGCAATCACCCGGTAGCCGGCGTCTAACAGCGGTTTGGCAAGGGGAGCCATTTGCGCGGCGTTTCCAGCCCAGCCGTGCACTAACAGCACCGCGGGGCCGTCGCCCCAGCTATAGCGGATGTAGTAATCGTCGGAATCGTCCAACTTGAAATTGCTGCGGAATAAAACCTTCTGCCGGTTGGCGCTCTTCAGGAAGGGTTGCTCCTGGCGGGACCGGCGGGGTTTTTCGGGAGTGAAAAACAAGCGGATGGCCCACCTGCCCGCCAGGGGCGGGGCGATCATTTCCGTTAATTTGAAAACAATTCTGAATATCTTTATAATGAATCGAGAAAACACGGTATTCTCCTTTCTATACTTCTTTGGGTTAGTGGGTATCGGCGCTACGCTCTTGTTACAGGGCAAATCAAATTGCGCGAGATAAAGATACTGCAATTTTACCGGGAAATCTTTCAACTATGTTGCGAGCATTTGTAAAAATGTCACCGGCAGAAGGGGTTTTTCACCCTCTTTTTATACCGGAAACAATGCTGGCGGAGAAATTTGAACTGATGTTGCAAAAGTTTGCCGGTATGTTGCAGGAAGGGTGGCGGGGGGCTATCGTTTTGAGTTTTGAGTTTTGAGTTGCGAGTCTTGAGTCCTGGGTTGCGGGAGATTGAGCACGATAACACTCAAATTCCGAAACCACCTCGAGGGAAAAGGGCGCCGCGATCCCTCCCGCTGCCTCGATCTCTCCGGCGGTCTGGCGAGCGCCGTTTTCGTCGATATCCGCGGCGGCGACTTTTGCCCCCTCCCGGGCCAGCAGAAGCGCCGCAGCCTTCCCAATGCCGGAGGCCGCCCCGGTGATCAATGCGACTTTACCCTCCACGCGCCCGATTCTATGTCCCATGGTAACATTCCCCGTTTTTGAGGTAACGTTTTCTATGATTTTCGCTCAGTGAGGTCCGCGAATTTTGTTGTTTACATTTGGCAAAAAATAAATTATTTTGCCAAAAAAGGAGTACGAATGGTTACGACATTGGATAAATACGGAAGAATCATCATCCCCAAGCGGTTCAGGGAACGTCTCGGAATCACCGCCGAAACAAACTTACATATCGCTGAAGAGGGCAACAAAATAATCATAGAACCGCTCTCAAACAGTCAAAATGCTCCGCTCGCCGATAAAGAGGGCATACTGATCGTTACCAGTGAATGCAAAATTGATATTGGCGAATTGATCAAAAGCGAGCGAAAAAAACGCCTGAACCGGCTGACATTCTGGGATAATCAATGAAAGCCATTTTTGATGCTTCCGCGCTTATTGCTGCCTTCGTAGAATCCCATCCCAAACACGACGGCGCTTTTTTCTGGCTGAAGCGGGCCAGGAATAGAGAAGTTGAATACTATGTGGCTGCTCATTCAGTCCTGGAAATTTTTAGCGTTCTGACAACCGCTCCTTTTAAACCTCGAATCTCTCCCAACGATGCCAGGCGGTTATTGGAAAAAAACATTAAGAATGAGGCGAACATATTAACTCTGTCCATCGCCGAACACTTCGGCATCATAGATGATTTATGTGGAAGCGGGTTGACCGGGGGTATAATCTATGATGCGATCGTGGTGAAATGCGCTCAAGTGGCCGGAGTGAAGAACATTATAACGTTGAATTCCAGGGATTTCAATCGGCTATTGCCGGATGATACTTACCAAATTATAGTTCCTTAGTTCTACTTTAAGACTTTGATATACTGACTCACAATTGCGATCCCTCTGTAGC